>NZ_JALNUG010000012.1:0-202775 GCF_026540675.1 Bacillus sp. GC_Bacil_1 | reverse complement strand
TTTTTAGCAGAAGCAAGAAGCTCCAACGATGATTAATAAAATGAATAACACAACTAATAAAGCAAAGCCTCCCGAGAAGCCACAACCGCCACAACTACCACCATAACCCATAATAGTTCCTCCTTTAGATAAGAGGGGAAAACTAAGGTTCACTCATGTATTTTAATGGATTCGTTTCATCTTATGTTTTTTCGTATTGATTGAGCAGGTCCTTTCGAAAACTATTCACATATTAACTATATTTTTAAAAATGAATAATTCAACTATAACAATAAATAGATAAATTAATATAATGTATTAATTCTAAAAGAAGGGAGGAATAGCCATGCAATTAGTTTGTTTTAAAATAGTAAGTGGTCAGTATTTCTTGTTTGTAGAAGGTATTCAAATTCCTGTACCAATTCCAGCAGTTGCTGCAGCTTTATTAATTGGTTTAGGAGTAATTCCACTTTGTTCTTAATGTAAAGAATTCGGATCATTCCTATCTTTTCATTGGAAAAGCCTCAAATATATGAATACTTGAGGCTTTTCTTATAATTGAGAAAGACACTTTAACGCGGCTGAAGATCTCCTGATTTAACTAATGCGGCCGTTACATCATCACCGAAAGTATTGAGACAGAATACTTGCTCGTCTACCGTATCCATCACTGTAGCTTCACCTATCTTGCCACCTTGAAGTTTAATAAAATAGTTATGTTCTTCTAAAATTTTACTAAAATCTCTATTTGCCCATCTTTCAGTAATTGCTAATAGCTCTTCTTTATTCTTGAAATTGTTTCCGTTTAGAATGTTTCTTACTTTCTCTGCATTCTTTTTGGACATAGGGGTTGCTCCCTTTCCTTCACACGCTTTTACTTTTTGATGAGTCATACTATGCATAGCTGAAATAACTTCTTCTTCAGTAGAAGTTACTGTAATGTGAAGTTGTGCATTTGAACCTTTCACTTCTGCTTCATTCGATAGTGTGTCTTCTTTATTAACCTCTGCAAAAACATGGTCCTCACTCTCAAGCGGGACTTCAGCAAACTGTAACATTCCATAAGTCATACCAGTTGCAAGTACTACTACTACACCTATAATAGATGCTAGCCAATACGTTAGCTTTTTGTCCATCTTCATTTCCCCTGTCTTCGTTTAAATATCTTAACTAAAGAGTACCATATTTAATTCCTTTTTATTGAAGTGTCTCTAATTTTTACTATAAAAAACGTATAAATCATTTAATACCAATATAACAACTTCACAATCATGACTATGCCTATTCTCATAACAGGATCTATATACGATGTCACTAAATCATCTGGTGAACTATTAGTTATTAGTACGGCTTTGCATCCTTATTCTCAAAAAGGATAATTATTGTACATACCAATTCTTATGTATAAAGACACCCAAAACAAGTGTTACGAAAAAAATATAAAAAAGACATCTTTTCTAGGGAAAGATGTCTTTTTTATATAAACCTTAATGTTCGTTCTGTAAAACCCTCGCTGCCTTTACTCCTTCTTTCTCTTCTTTTAAGAATAACGATACGATAAATGCAACAATAATAAAGATTAACCCAAGTGCAAATGCGCCTTGGAACCCTGACGTTAAACCGTTTAACTTCTCTACTGGATCCAGTGGATTTGCGGAGCTTTCCATATACTTAGTTGTTCCTGAAGACATTTTCGAAATAAAGATAGCTGTACCAATTGCACCAGCTACTTGTTGCAACGTACTAAATAGTGCTGTTCCGTGCGGATATAAATCTGGTGTTAATTGATTTAAACCGTATGTTTGTGCTGTCATGACAAACATGAGTCCAACCATTAATACGCTATGCATGACAATAATTTGTACCATTGATGTATCAGGAGTAATGCCTTTAAATAAGAACATTGCAATTCCTACTAAGACAATGCCGGGAACGATAATAACTTTCGGACTAAATTTATCAAATAGTTTACCTGCGATTGGTCCCATTATGGCGCTAATAACACTTCCCGGAAGCATGATAATTCCTGATTTAAAAGCTGTAACGAGTAAAACGGTTTGCAGGAACATCGGTAATAAAGTCATCGTTGAAAATAGCGACATCATCACAATGACAATTAATCCAACTGATAATGTAAACATCGGAACTTTAAATGCTCGTAATTCTAAAATTGGATTCTCAATTTTCAATTGTCGAACGGCAAAAATACATAATGAGATAAGCCCAACAATTAAAGTGCCATACACTTTTGCATCGGACCATCCTAAATCACCCGATGCACTAAAGCTATACACAAGCCCGCCAAATCCTAATGTCGATAAAAGGATAGATGGGTAATCTACTTTTGGCCTTGTTAACTCTGAAACATTTTGAATGTACTTCATCCCAATCATAATGGAAATAATCACGATAGGAATAACAATATAGAATAACCAGCGCCAATTTAATGAATCCACAATTACTCCAGATAATGTAGGGCCAATTGCCGGAGCTGCCATCATCACGAGTGCGATTAATCCCATTGTCGCACCACGTTTTTCAGGTGGACAAATGATTAAAATCGTATTCATTAATAACGGTGTAATTAACCCCGTCGCTACAGCTTGGACGATACGGCCAATTAATAAAACGGAAAATGTCGGTGCGAATCCCGCAATTAATGTACCGACTAAAAACGTTACCATAGCGATCAAAAACATTTGTCTCGTTGTGAGCCATTGCTGAAGTAATGCTGTAATTGGAACTAAAACCCCAACTACTAACATGTATGCTGTAGAAAGCCATTGAATCGTTGAAGCCGTTACGTCAAATTCTTTCATTAATACCGTTAACGCATTTCCAAGTAATGTTTCATTTAATAATGCAACCATTGCACCTAAAAGTAATGCAATTAAAATGGGGGTATGTTTCAAATTAGAAGTATCAACTTTGCCACTTGCTGGGCTCTTAGTTGTCATATTCATTTACAGATTCTCCTCCTGTTTCTTACTTAAAAAACTTTAAATACACCGGAACACATGTAATATAATATACATATGTAGATTAAAAAGGGAGAATCAATTTTCAGCCACTGTATATTTAATCTACAAAAAAGGAGAATTGTAGATGAACGATAGTGAAAAACAACTTGATTTACGTATTAGACGTACACATAAATTACTGTGGGATTCCTTATTTGAATTAATGACGCAATCAAAACAGAAATATAGTACGATCACGATTAACCAAATATGTGACCGCGCAATGGTACACCGAACAACCTTTTATAAACACTTCGAAGATAAAGATGCTTTATTAACATTTGGATTTAAACGATACAGCAAGATGATTGCTGAAATACCGGTTTCAGATCGATTAAGTAAACCATTTCAAGTAATGGAACAATTTCTACACCATGAAGAAATCGGTAAAATATTAGAAACGCAAATGTCTGATGAACAATTTATTAACCGAACACAGCATTTAAGTCACGAAACGAGAAAACAAGAAATAGAAGCGTTAAATCAACTGCACAAAAATCATACGATGCCCAATGATTTAATCATTGAATTTTATTCAGGGGCAATCACCTCATTAAGCGCATGGTGGTTTAAAAGTGAAAGAAAAGTTTCTGCTGCTGAAATGGATAGGTATCTCCATCAACTTATTAATCGGGATATTTTTCAGTTTGAAAAGGAATAAGACTACACCTTTTCAATCATGCAATAAAGTGAAACTTTAATCAGCCCTCACCAATCGGACTTTAACGGACAGCCCGACCCCCACCTAACTTCTTTGCTTCCACTGAATTTTGAGGTGGGGGTCTTACTGCCCGTTAAAGCGGGATCAAATTGACCACAAAATAGGAATATGATATATTTTCCGTAGAATACTATATAAGTATGACATCAAATAAAATGGCATATAATAAAAAGAAGAGATGCGCTAACATCTCTTCCATAACTGCTACCGATTAGGGTGGTGGTTATTATAAGCTATTTCTTTTTGCGGAACCCACCCTTTTGCTTGTGACGGCGCGGAGTGGGTTTTTTGTTGTCCTTATCCAGAAGTTGCTTCCGCAAAAAATACGTTGAAACTTCGCGCACAGTCGCTTTGACAAACTCTTTTACAAGGTCAAACAAAAACTCCATATTATCCCCTCCTTTCCTTCCGAATAGAAAGAAGGGATAACCATCCACCCTCACAATATGCAGTTGACTTTATTTTATCAAATGATTGTAAAGATATTATGTAAACAAAACAAATGAAATTTCACATAGAAAAAAAGCCCTTCTAAACCGGGCTTTTCTATCACCATTATTTAGCGATCTTCTTCAAATCCGAACTTTCTATAATTGAAAGCAGTCCACCTTTTATTAAGATGGACCATAACCAATAAGATGAGCAATTATAACTGCTATTAAACCGATTGAGTATTCAATGAGAATTAAAGGAAGAATCCACCTTGCCCACCTTGTCCATGAAATCCCTGCGATTGCTAATCCAGCCATTAGCGTACCACCTGTTGGAAAAATAATATTTCCAATACCATCGGCGAATGAAAAGGATAATACGGCTGTTTGGCGTGTAATGTCCAATAAATCTGCAAGTGGCGCCATAATAGGCATTGTCAACATCGCATGACCACTACCTGATGCTAAAATAAAATGAATCGCTACTTGGAAGTTGTACATTCCAACAACACTTAAAAAAGGAGATACATGTTTCATTTCTTCCGACACTTGATACAGTAGTGGGTCTATAATATGCCCTTGATTCAATACGACTAAAATAGCGCGTGATACACCAATGATTAAAGCTCCCCCGATTAAAGATGCCGATCCTTGTGTAAAAGATTCTACTGTATCATCAAGAGATATCTTGCCAAGAATTGCAATGATTATAGTTAAAATAATAAATAAGGCTGCAATTTCTTTTATATACCACTCGTACTTAATAACACCAAATACAAGAATAATATAATTGATTAAAAAGGCCGTTAATATCCATTTATGTCTTTTTGTTAACTCTACTTTCGCTGTTAGTAAGCTGTCTTGCTTATTTGTATCGAATTTTCCGTAAATTCCGTTTGCAGGATCCCTCTTTACTTTCATAGCATGACGATAGACGAATGTAACAGCAATTACATATATGACTACGAATAAAACGAGGCGGAACCCCATCCCCGAATACATAGGAAGACCCGCTATCCCTTGAGCCAGCCCAACTGTAAACGGATTCATAATTGCCGTTGTAAATCCGACGGACGCTCCTACTAGTACCATCGCAGTTCCTGTTATCGTATCAAATCCAAC
This sequence comes from Bacillus sp. GC_Bacil_1, assembly GCF_026540675.1. Lineage (NCBI taxonomy): Bacteria > Bacillati > Bacillota > Bacilli > Caryophanales > Bacillaceae > Bacillus > Bacillus sp. GC_Bacil_1. The sequence goes on along the minus strand of NZ_JALNUG010000012.1, from coordinate 197,502 downwards.
CGCAAGAGCTAGCGGAATAAATAGAGGTACATACACTAAAGCTTCCTCAGCCATTCCCATTAATGACCCGCCAAGTGCAAAGAACAGCATAATAATAGGAATCATTAACTTTTCACGGTTAGCAAGTTTTTTTGCCATCGTTGAAACAAGAGCCTCAACCGTACCGGATGCCTTTAATACACCAAAAAAACCTCCAATAATAAGAATAAAAAAGATAATATTAGCAGCTTCTACCATCCCTGTAGGAATAGATTTTACCGTATCAAAAAATCCAAGTGGCGTTGATTCAATCCATTTAAATGAATTTGGATCTACTGTTGTATACCCATTTTTTTCAATCTGTTCATATTTTCCTGCTGGCAATATATGTGTAATAACAGCCGCAATAACTAACAAGACAAGTAACATTGCAAATACGTTTATTTTCCATTCTTTTTTTTCCTTTTTTTCTTCTGGCTCGAATGAAACTGCCTTTTCTGATACTTGACTCATATACCAATCCCCTTTGCAATAAAGTGAAACTTTAATCATTGGGGGTTTCGTTCATCCCCCAATGATTATTACTTTTACGGACAGCCGGCAGTCTGGTTTCCCCACTACCATGACGTACCAAGCTCTCCATCAATTCTTTTATTTATAACACGCTAGGATTTAACTACCGTTTTACTAATTTCATTTACAAATTGATTAAATAAACGTTGCTGTAGAGCATCCTTTTCCGACATCATTTCTGGATGCCATTGAACCGCCGCTACATAACGATGAGCTTTGGATTCAATAGCCTCTATTACACCATCAAAGGACCATGCGCTTGCCTCAAAATCTTTCCCTAATGTTTTCACTGCTTGATGGTGAAAAGAATTAACCATTAAAGATTTTTGGCCAATAGCCTCATAAATTTTCCCCTCTTCCAGAAGATCTACGGAATGAGAGCCTTGCCATTTACGGAACTGTTCTCGAACATGGAAATATTCTGGCCCCATCTCGTGCTCTAAGTCTTGATAAAGAGATCCACCAGCTGCAACATTTAATACCTGTAATCCTCGGCAAATTCCTAGAATAGGAATATCTTTTTCTAAAGCCTGCTTTGCCAAATTTAATTCAAAATTATCTCGTTCTTCCTCTACAGTACCTATATATGATTTTGGAATATCACCATAATAAACTGGATTGATGTCCGCGCCACCAGCCAATAACAATCCATCTAATTGATTAAGTGTGGACTCAATTTGATTAACTTCCTCAATTGGAAGTAGAACAACCGTTGCACCTGCTCGTTGAAGTGAACGGATGTAGTCGTAAGAAAAGATAGCCATATCTTGACCTGGTAGCCCTCGTAAGCCCTCCTTCCCTATTTCACTATGATCAATATAATACCCCGTAACACCAATTAGTGGTTTCATTTTCTCTCACCTCATAATTTAAATGGTTTCGTTGTCTTTCTCTGCTGAAATTGTATACTCTTAACCTCCCTTTTCTAGCAAGTGGTAAAGAATTAAATATGTAAATTATGACTCTACTCATTTCATTATTTCTTTACACACCATTGATATAAGCAAATATCGTGCCAACATTGAAATTAAAGTGATTATTTACATATTTTTAAATATTTTGTCGTTTTATCGGTGTTTACTATGCTGAAATGTATTATAATTGGTTATTAATTGGTTACATAATGACCAATTAATAACCAACTTTAGACCAATTCCATTCAACTAAAGAGGTGCTCTATGAACAAATTTGAAACCAACCACATTGTATTGATCACCGTTTTAAAAGAAACACGAAAAGCCCTACATCAACAACTAACGGAGATGGTAGGTGATCTCATAGATATCGAAAGTTTTTCTGTAGAAGAAAGTATTCCAAAAGTATTTCATTCTACATTAATTGTATTACCGAATACATTTACGATAGAAACGGTGAAAGACTTTATTGGGGAAAACTGCGAAGTAATAATAGCAAAACGAACATTAAATTATGAAAACGTAGACCAGCTTTTATTTTTACCAGAAGGAACACAAGCCCTATATGTGAATGATAATCATAAAACAGTATACGAATCAATTGAAACGATGCGTCAATTGGGGCTGAACCATATTGAATATGTCCCATACTATCCTGGAAAAACGAATATACAAATGATCAAGCTCGCAATCACACCTGGCGAACTTGAAATTATCCCTGATTTTGTAGAAAAAGTAATTAATATTGGTCATAGATTAATAGATATTACTACAATCATGTCCATTCTAGATCGATTTCATTTAATGGAGGAATCAGGTAACCACGTTTCTGAGAGATACTATCGAAAAATAGTAGATTTAACAAAGAATTTAGCTAAAGCTCATCGACAACTTCATCAAGTTATTGATGGTGTTGGTGATGGCATACTAGCTATTGATTATGAAGGAAGAATTGTTGTCTTTAATGAATTTCTGGAAAGCATGCTGAAAATAAAAAGTAAAAATGCTATTGGTCATCCGATTGATGCCATTATTGATAATATCGATTTAGTGAACTTCATCCTTTCAAATAAGCAACAAGAAAGCGGAATATTTGTTGTAAACGGCTTGGATGTAATAGTGGAACGTCTACATATAAATGATCAATCGATTATTGTTACTTTTAGAAATGCCCTTAAGACCATCGGATTTGAACGGAAATTGAGAAAAGAATTTGTCAAAAAAGGTTATGTAGCAAAATACAATTTTCATAACATCGTTGGGATTAGCTCTACGATCCAAGACACGAAACAAATTGCCAAAAGGTTAGCTAAGACTGATTTAACTGTATTAATTGAAGGTGAAAGTGGTACTGGAAAAGAGTTGTTTGCAAGTGCTATTCATAATGCTTCCCAGCGAAATAGCGGCCCTTTTCTTGCCGTTAACTTCAGTGCTTTATCGGATGATTTAGTCGAGAGTGAATTATTTGGTTATGAAGACGGAGCGTTTACCGGAGCAAAAAAGGGCGGGAAAATGGGACTATTTGAACAAGCAAATGGTGGCACTATTTTTTTAGATGAGATTGGAGATATTAGCCTGAAACTTCAAGCACGACTACTTCGAGTATTGCAGGAAAAAGAGATTATGCGCGTTGGCGGAAGCCAAATTATCCCGATAGACGTCCGGATTATTGCAGCAACCAATAAGGATCTACTGAAAATGATTCAAGAAAATATGTTTAGAGAAGATTTATACCATAGGCTTAAAGTACTCTTTATACACCTTCCCGAATTAAGGGCACGCCGAAATGACATTGAATTATTAGCTAAACATTTTGTCGCACTATCGGACCCTAAAGTCAAAATTGAACAAGAACTAATTGAAGAACTTCAAGGATATCCATGGTACGGAAATGTACGAGAATTTAAAAATACGATAGATTATATGCTTGCTGTCCGTACCGGAAACCAAATAACAAAAAATGATTTGCCTAATCAACATTATTTTCAAAAGCCTCCACATAAGAAAACAAATAGCGATCAGGCAGAAAATATTAAACCCTTTTCTTCAAGTTCAAACGCTCTTGATCAAGAATCACTTTTCATCCTTACCCTTATCATGAATTATGAAGAAAAAGGAAAGGCAATCGGACGAAGAATTATTTCTGAAAAGAGCCAAGAAGTCGAAATGAAATTAACTGAGGCACAGGTTAGACACCGATTGAACTTCCTGAAGATGAAAGGTTATGTGGAAATAAAAAAAGGTAGAGCAGGGATTCATTTAACAAGAAAAGGGTTGGAGATTCTACGTAGTCTTTAATCAAGGTTCGGATTTTCAGATACATAGAGGCTGTTTTATAAACAGCCTCTTTTTTTATGGAATAAAACGTCGATAAATTTAAGTTACAAATATTCAGAATTAATATTAAAATGAACAATAGGGATAGGGGTATGGGCTTATAAAATTTATACATAACGAGGGAATAGAAATGAAACTACAATTAAAAGCGGATTTAATGTTACTACTAGTTACATTTTTTTGGGGTGCATCCATCCTACTTACAAAACTTGGACTTGATGGCATAGAAGAATATAATTTAATCGCATTACGATTTATTATCGCTTTTCTTTTATCAGGTTTAATATTTTACAAACATTTATTTAAGATCGATTTTAAAACTGTAAAATATGCATTTATACTCGCTTCTGTCTTATTTATCGTTTACATTTTCGCGACTTTCGGTACAAAGTATACGAGTGTTTCTAATGCTGGTTTCCTACTATGTCTCACAGTCATTTTCATTCCAATATTATCAGCTATATTTTTAAAACACATTCCGGAAAAGAAAGTGATAGTAGGGATCATTTTAACGATAATAGGAATCGGCTTATTAACATTAACGAGCGAATTCAAAATCGGTAACGGCGATATATTTTGCATACTGTCTGCCCTGTTTTATGCGATCCACGTCATCATTACTGGAAGTGTAACGAAACATGTGAATTCCATTGCACTTGGAGTTATACAACTCGGCTTCGTCGGCCTATTTAGTCTTATTTTTTCATTCATTATCGAAACGCCAAAACTGCCTAGCACAACCAACTCATGGCTCATCATTCTAGCCTTAAGCATATTTTGCACCGCAGTCGCATTCATCGTGCAAGTTATTGCCCAGCAATACACGACGCCTACACATACAGGACTTATCTTCTCATTAGAACCTGTCTTTTCCGCAGGCTTTGCTTTCGTCTTCACAGGTGAAACGCTGACAGGAAAAGGATACTTAGGGGCTACGCTTATATTGTTGAGTGTGCTAATTGCTGAGTTAGATTTTAAGAGTTTGTTGAGGCCTAATTATAAGAAGAATATAGAATAAACATTTCACTATGATCAATAAACATACCCCAGAAAAATATGAGTTTATATTATTTTCATTCTCTTCACTTAGATTTTCCTTTTTAATAAGACTTTTTTAGATGCTATCTTCAAATAAGGTAGCATCTAAAAAATGTTAAAAGGAATTTTCTCCCTAGTGTCTTCTTATATTTTATGTAATCTGCGTATTTAACCTTTTCTACGCTCTTTAATTACTTACTGAATATAGTCATACAGATTTTTCGCCAACAATAAACAAGTTACTGTAATGAAAAGAGCACGAACATACCCGCTTCCTTTTTTTATAGCAAATTTGGAGCCAACAATCCCTCCAGCAATTTGAGCAATCCCCATTATAAAACCATATGCATAGTTTACTTGCCCTACATACATAAACATCAACAATGCACCAACATTACTTCCTAAATTAAGAAGCTTCGCATTACCTGCTGCTTTTAAAAAATCATATCCAATAAATAAAAGAGAAAACATTAAAAACGAGCCTGTTCCAGGACCTAGAAATCCATCATAAAAACCAATAGCAAAAACAAAGAAAGTAAAAATAATGACGTGTCGACCAGACAATTTCTTATGAGTGGAAATACTACCCCAATCCTTTTTGAATATCGTATAAATAGCGACCGCACCAAGCATAATCAGCATCAATGGCTTCAGTACTTCTGGATTCATTAAATGAACGGTCCATGCCCCTATTATGGAACCTATGAAAGTGAGCGGAACTAATTTAAACGCCGATTTCAAATCAAGATTACCAGAACGATAAAACACAATATTACTAGTTGCACTTCCCATTGTCGACGCTAGTTTATTCGTAGCTACTGCACTTGCTGGATTCAGTCCTGTAAATAATAAAGCTGGTAAAGCAATGAGTCCACCACCACCTACAACTGAATCAATAAATGCAGCTACAAATCCAAAAACAATCAAAATCATTAATACAGATGGGTCTAAATAAAAATCCATACTATTAACCTCCCCTTTAGTCACTATTCGAATAGTAACTAATAATTTGCTAAATGTAAACAGTTATTGTAACGTTAAAATATAAAGTGAAACTTTAATCAGTGGGGCCACTGATTATTAGTTGAACCAATCGGGCTTTTACGGGCAGCCCGACCCCCACCTAACTTCTTTGCTTCCGCTGAATTTTGAGGTGGGAGTCTTACTGCCCGTTAAAGCGGGATAAAAGCAAACATCGGAGGACGAAAAAAGTGGACTACATAGTGCAACAGCTTAAAAAAATTGGTTTCAATGAATATGAAGCTAAATCTTATGTATCTCTTGTTAAACAAGGGCCTGTCACAGCCTACCAAGTGAGTAAGGATTCGGGTGTCCCAAGAGCGCGAATTTATGAGATTTTAGGTAACCTTGTAGAAAAAGGAATTGTCATGAAGGAAGAAATAAATGACACCACTCGCTATTCACCTCTACCTGTTGAAATCTTTTTACAGAAGGCGCAAACAGAATGGCAGTCTACTTACGAAGGAATAAGTGATTCATTAAAAAAACTAGAAACTTCCGAGGAAAAAACGGATAATCGAGTGATTACTTTAAAAGACAATCAAACAATCATTAGCTATTGTCAGGCATTAATAAAAAAAGCAGAACGACGTATTGTCATTTCAATGTGGGATGAGATGTATGAAGCATTAAAAGAAGATCTATCTGAAGTAGCTGATAAAGTTTCAATACAAGGTATTACCCTGCATGTTGAAAATCCCATTAAAAATCTAGAAGCCCATCGCATAACACCTTATACAGAAACCTTGTCTACAGAACATTGGTTTATTGTATCAATAGATTCTAAAGAGATGATTTATGGACCATCACTTGAAGAGCGTAATATTGCTTTTTATACAGATGACCCCGTCCATATATACTTATTAGAGGATTATGTATGGCATGATGTTTTAGTAAATCGACTTGTCCGACGTAGCCAAGATGACTTGCAGCAATGGATTACTGCAGAGAGAAGATCTTTCTTTATGGGGAAATGAGGAATATATTCAAGAGCAAACCAAAAGATTTGCGTATTAAACCTAACAACTTCTCCGTACAAAAATAGCCGACTATTATATAGTAAATATTCGGCTATTTTTGTATAAATTTATACAGACGCTGCCATTACCCCAGCGATTAATGAGATAAACGCTTCTCCCACTCTTTCACCTTTTCAATTGTTACATCTAATTTTTTAGCTATTTCTTCTACACTCATTCCTTTAAAGAGCATTCCAGCTGCCGAAAGTGCTTTATCAATTTCTTCTTGCTTCTCTTGCTCATATAAACGACCTACTTTTGTCATCCGTAACCACTCCTTTACCTTTTTCGCGTAGTCTTCATCAATAAATTTATCTGTAGCTACAAGAATCCCAGCAATAACTTGAATTTGTTCTTGCTCATCGGAGATACACTTTGCTACTTCTATCGTTTTTTCAATTAAAATTTGTCTTTTCTCTCTACTATGCATAAGTGGTACAAGTATTAATTTCATGGTTTCTTCATCCGTCAAAGATTTTCCTTCTTCCATTTTTCTAATAATCTTTTGAAGAATGGCATCACCATTGTATTCATTTAGTAAAACCGCTTTAGAATTTAAACGTATACTACATACATCTATTTCTTCTATAGGATTCATTACCTCACTTGTATAAATAACTACGATTCGAATATCCGGTAACTCTTTCCTCTTATTATAGTAACGATACATAATTTGATTCGCATAATCCATATACTTCAAATGGTTTTCGAGGAAACGGGTATTACTTTCATACTCTAACATTAAAATTGAACCATCTTCCATTTCAAATAAAGTATCTGAGCGCCTTTGATCTGCACGAACTCTCGAAAATTCATTTAGCAACAATTCTTTTATTCTTGGATAACCTTTTAACCCATATGCTTCAAGCCCTTTATCCCTATAACATTCACTTAAAAACTTCATCAGAATATCTTTATTATGATAAGAAATATCATTCCCTGCCAATAGCTAATCCCCCTTAACTATTAGTTACCATTTTCTTTATTATATAACTTATAAAATTAGCGTTACAACTTTCGTTCACATGCACATGCTATTTTCAAAACACCTTCCTCTCACTACTTCTCCCTCTCCACAAACCGCCCAAACTCTTTCAAAAATCTCAGCTTAAAACTCCCGACAGGCCCATTCCGATGCTTCGCCACATGAATCTCCGTCATCTCTTTCTGCACTGTTTCCTTATCGTAATAATCCTCTCGATACATAAGCATAATGACATCCGCATCTTGCTCAATTTGCCCCGTCTCTCTTAAATCAGATAAAAGCGGACGCTTATCTTGCCGCGACTCTACAGAACGAGATAACTGTGATAACGCTACTATACAAACATTTAATTCACGCGCTAATAACTTAAGCTTACGCGAAATTTCACTAATCTCCTGAAATCGATTGCCCTTATACTTCGGATCGCCCGTAATAAGCTGCAAGTAATCCACAATAACTAAAACCTTCTTATCACCGTGCTTCCTCTTTAACTTACGAGTTTGCATCCAAATATCTTGTACCGTAACGCCTGCATTGTCGTAAATCTCAAATGGCAACTCACCAATCTCCGCAAACGCCTTACTTACCTTCTCCCAATCTTCCATCGCAAAACGATGCTTCGGATTTTTCAGCCTACCGCCTGACACTTCGCCTACGCAAGACGCCACCCTTTTCAATAATTGCTTACTACTCATCTCTAACGAAAACAATCCAACCGCCGCTCCAGACTTCGCCGCATGCAGTCCAACATTAAGCGCAAACGCAGTCTTCCCCATAGAAGGACGCGCACCAAGAACGACAAAATCTCCTTCCTGAAGTCCACACGTCATCTTATTTAACGATGTATAACCAGTCTCAATACCAGTAATCTCTTTCACATCTTGATGAAGCTCCTCATACAAATCAACTAACGCATCCTTCAAATCAAACTCACATACAGAGTCTTTTTCCTCTAACTCACAAAGTGCCGTAATCGTCTCACCGATAACTTTCTCACTCTTCTCCGCAATAAGACGCTCTCCCATCTTGTGCCCGAGGACACCAGCCTGATACATTTTCCAGGCACCTCGAACAAGCCCCTCATAATAAGAGAAGTTGCTAGTAGTAGGCACACCATCCATTAACCCTATAAAATACTCCATTCCCCCGATGCCCTCTAAAAACTTCGGATCTACCCGAGAAATGAACGTCACAAGATCAATCGGTTGCCCCTCTCCTTCCATCTTTCGCATTAACTGAAATATAGACTTATGTACTGGCATAGAAAAATACTGCTCCGTCAAACGGCACTCCTTAATAAGCTCTCCATCAATTAATAGAGAACCTAACACCGTCTTCTCCGCCTCTACATTTTGAATACTCATGGCCGCCACCCGCGCTCCGCTAAAAAGCGCTGCAACTCTTCCTCTGACGGCGCATTCTTCTCCCACTCCTCACACCCCGCCAAAAACTCCTCCGTCTCCCCCGTACTAACAGACAACTCCTTCTTCCTAAAGTTCGCCGTATCTGCCTCAACCTCACACAATTTCGTAAACCCTTTCCCGTTCCACCCACGCAGAATCCCCTTCACATAAGCAATCGTCCGCTTATTATTCTCAAACGCAATTTGAAGAGCCTTCAGCACAAGCTCCTCCGACAAATCTTCCATCCACGCACTCAGTTCCTCTACCGCATGAGGGGACAAACTACCGAAATGTTGCTCATAAAAAGAAAACACGCCACTTCCCGTTTCTTCCTCTATAATTTCTTCTCCATCTTCTGTCTCCTCGCAAACTGGATCAACATCATCCACAGCCAATTCACCAGGCATACCAAAATGTGCTAAAAGCATCGGAACACTCAGCTCCTCCTCAGCGCACTTCTGAAGAAACATATGTACAAACTCCTTATTCTTCACACCCTTAAGCTCACGTAGCACACACTTCTCCACATTCGTATTCGTCACAGGATTATAACGAAGCCAATTCAAAACGAATAACTCCCGAGTATCCGCATCATAAAGAATCTTCCCATAATCAATGAAGCGCTGCACAAGCTTATCAACAGTCTCCCTGTTATAACCCGTCTCCATCTCAGCTAACCGCTTCGGAAAAGGAAAAATCCCGCACTGCGTCGTCTTCGAACAAGTTAACAAATACACATAAAAATACCGCTCCTCCGGCGTCAAATCCAAAACAAAATCATCCTGCCAAAAATTCACCTGCACATTACGATACACCGCCATCCTAATTCCTCCCGTCTCCGTTCAAAATTAAAAGCCCCTTCATAATATATATGGGAGGATGGCAGGGTTTTTGGCGTGTTATTTCAAATTTTTTTTTGACTACTACTACGGTGTTTGTTGGTGTTTTTGTTTTGTTATGTTTTTTCTTAGTGATTTATTACTTGGTAGGGGCTTGTAAGGGGCTTAGGAGGGGTTAATTATCGGTTACTTCGATTAGAAACACTCGATCTGAGAAGCCGCCTCTTTCTTCTGCTTTCTTTTTTCAGATGTTGTTGATTTCTTCTAGTGTTATGCCTATGAGAGAAAGATTCCATAAAGTTACCGAAAATAGAATGAATAAAGTTTTTGCTGATAGGAACTTAATAGAAGAAGTTATACTTACAGTATTTTGATTTGTAAATTTTAGTTATTATATGGATTTTTTCTTTACACGTTTGATAATTCCTAATACTTCTTTAGTTTTCATTTAGATTACCTCAATCATATTTTAAGATTCTTAAATATTCTTTAATCATCTTTAAGAAGAGTAGAATCAATTAAAATCTTTTTTTATTTCTTTTCACAAAAAAACTATCCAAATTTAATAATTTGGATAGTTTTTAAGAGTTATTGTTCCTTACTATTATTTACTTCATCAATCTTCTCATTAGGAAATTCTTTTTTGTACAATAAAGCCATCTCTTTGTTAAGTACATAAGCAATAGTTACTCTACCATCACCTTAAATATGACTATATCATCCTTTTAAAAAAATAAACTGAGTTGCAATCCCAGCTTAGCTTATAAAATATTTCGGTATATCTACTAACCTTTTTAAGTATCACGTCTTTTATAACTTTTGCAAATTTCATAAGTTTAAGTTGTCAACTATTAGCTAACAACCACTTAATGTATTTATCGCCACATCGTTTCTCTACTATGTACTTTTTGATTCTTTATTGGTTTCTGAAATCAGTATATTAGTACAAATCAAGTAATCTCATTCAAAAAATTCTTTTACTTGTTGGTACATATAATCTTTATTTAACCACAGGGCTTGCTTAACCATATAATTATCTGTCAAAATATCTTTCATATCCTCAGGTCTATTCTTCCAAACTGCAGAACGTGGGAGACAATCTGAATTTTTACTTTCATGATAATCTGACTGGGCAGCTGAAGGCCGAATGTGAAGAATTTGAGGACCACTCACTTGGCTCGGCAGATTGTTCTCTATTTTATAACCCTTATTATTAGAAACACGTTTAAATGTTAACTCGACACCATTAATGAGGGTTTGTTTAATTGTTTCCCATGTTTTTTTGACTGTACCCATGAGTTCGTCTTCTGGCATATACCAAAACTTTGCACCCTTAAATATCTCTCCTTCTGGTGTTTCCTCGTAAACGACTAATAAGAACTTTGTTGTGGAAAGATAGTCATACACTCGAGTATCTTCCCAATCAAGGTTACTAATATCTTTAATGAAGCTAACATCCGATTCAAGTTTAAATCCTTCAGTTGTAATTCTTTTTTCAGATATTTTTTTTCTCTGATTAGATTTTACGGTAACTGTTTTTACAGCAATTCCAGCCTTCTTAAACTCGTCTGTTTCTTCTAAATCACCTTGTAGATTAAACATTTTCTGCGCAATTAGCCGTGAACTTGCTTTGTCATTCTTTTTTTTGATTCTAACACCAAATTTTTCTGCTAAGACTTTTTTATCCATATTGTAGAACGGTTTAAACTGCTCGAGAATGATTTGTTCAAACGTTTTATCTTTTAACTCGGATAAATCTTTTATTATATGCTCTTGAGTACCAATTTGCTTTGCATCGATTTTTTTATGTAATTCAGGATAGTCATTTTGATAAGAAGCATAAGTAGTTGAACTCTTTAATTCGCCCTGTACAACTCGCTTCGTAATTTCCTTCATGTACGCTGGTCTTAAAGAAAAAGCTCGTCTATGTGCTTTCTGATTACTACACGGTTGTTTTGTTTTGTTTTCTTCAGTTTTACCTCCTTTTGTCACTGCTCCAAGGTACTGTGTCATACCTTCGGAAATATACTCGGCCCTCCCCTGACGAATCATATCCATTATAATGTTCCAATCATTTTCAATGATTGCCCAATCATCATCTAATAAGTCGTTTAAATTAAAAAGAATAGAGTGGGTCATTAAGAAATCTGGATAGATTGGATATTCCTTTTCTTCGAATTGAAAAAAACTAACTGGATCATATTTATACAACATGAGTTCTACAAGCTTTGATTTTTCCAAAAAAGAAGAATCTTGAAAATCCTTCTTGTATTCTTCATTAAAATCAAAAATGTTAAGAACCAGTCTTTCTTTGGCACCCCAGGAATTTTCTTTTTTGAAAAATTTAAGCCCGGCACATTTGAGTTCTACACCTAGATTTTTAAAATCAGCTTCAGGTCGGTTGTTATTCGCTAGCCCAAACCAATCTTTTTCAACTGCATTTCCAAGCCAACCTTTATTTCTTGGGCTAGCGTACCACTTATTTACAGTCTCCTGTGTGACAAGATCCTTTATCCTTTTACCAACAGCAGCTTCACCACGTTCTTTTATTTCTCGAATTGTTTTATATTCTCTATCCATCGCCATCTCCTTAATAGAAAATCTTAATCTTTGGTGCAATTTTATTATAAATTACCTTCAACTTTTTGTCTGCATAGGTTATAATGATTCTTCGATACAATATCCCGTATTTTTGAAGGGAGCAAAAGGTATGATCAAATTACGCTTAAATGAAATTCTCAAGGAGAGAGAAATGCGCCAAAAGGACTTAGCAAAAGCTAGTGGGCTTCGTGAAAGTTCTATTAGTGATATGGTTCGAGGCATCCGTTCTACGGTAAACTTAGAACAACTCGAAAAGGTAATGAACTGTTTAGAAATTACCGATTACAACGAAATCTTTGAGAAAGTTGAGGAAAAAGTGAATGTCTAAGTATAAAGTATTTTCAATGTTTGACGGGGTTGGAGGCTTCGTAGTAGGGCTTGATAACGCCAACTTAACACTCAAAGAACCGTTCTTTGAAACAACAAACACTAATCAATTTGAACCATCTCGTAAATCACAAGATGCCTTTGAGGTAGGTATGTATAATTATCCACATGTCCAACATAGTAATGAAGATATCATGCAGGTCTCAAATGAATATCTCGAAGAAATGAAAGCTCGTGGTGTAAACATGATAGTTGGTGGGTTCCCTTGCCAAGACTATTCCGTTGCTCGTTCTAAAAAACATGAATTGGGCATCGAAGGAAAGAAAGGTGTTCTCTTTTGGGAAATCATCCGTGCGGTTAACCATATCAAACCTGAATATTTGATTTTAGAAAACGTTGATCGTTTATTAAAATCACCATCTTCACAACGTGGACGAGACTTTGCAATTATGCTTGGTGCATTTGCTCAACTTGGTTACTCAGTTGAATGGCGTGTGATTAACGCTGCAGACTATGGGCGCGCTCAGCGTCGCCGCCGTGTGTTCTTTTACGTATATCGGAATGACACACCATTTGCCTTGGCGATGGATGAAAAGTATGGCAAGCCTAAGAAAGAAAAAAATATTATGACATGTGATGAAGGTAATTTCGATAACTACATCTTTCAAGATGGATTGTTCGCTCGTCAATTTCCAATTGAACAAGAGGCATACAAAAAACGTCACTACTCAGATACATTATCTGATAAAGACATCCTCAACGAAGAGTATATCGTAGACATTTCTGACAACTTCACAGGTACTATTTGGAATACCGGTATTATGCGTTATGGTCAATACTTCACAATTGATACATTACCAGTTAAGGAAGAGCCAAAGACTTTGGGTGAAATTGTTCAAGAAGCGAAGGAATATTATGTGCGTAAACATGGTGAAGAAGAGTATAACCAATATATCTTAAATTATCAGTTAGACGATGACAATCCAAAGCTTAAAAAATTTGAATACTTACGTGGTCCTAAAAAAATTGAGCGAGTAGCTGATAACGGTCATAAATATACCTTTAGTGAAGGTGGAATGAGTCCGTATGATTCTCTCGATATGCCGGGACGCACAATGCTTACAAGTGAAGGTTCTGTAAACCGTTCAACACATTTGCTTAAAATCGATGGGAAATACCGACTGCTTACACCGATCGAAGCCGAATTATTACAAGATTTCCCTCCAGACTGGACCAAATTCAAAAAAGATAATCTTGAAAATGTCCGTGAGGTTTCAGACCGTATGCGTTTATTCTTCATGGGGAATGCCTTAGTTACAGGAATCGTTGAACGTATAGGAATTGAGTTGGGAGAAATCGTACGTGAGTACAACACAATAGAAGTTTAAGTCAATACTATTTTTTTTAAGTAATCAATACACAAATACAACAAGCAAAAGGACTCATAATGGAGTCCTTTTTGTTATTAAAAAATTTTACTTATAAAAATGTTAATAAATAAGCATTTACAATTTAAGTTGTGTAACAATATTATTCCAACTCAATAGTTGTTGGTGGCTTACTCTTCATATTATACATGCAACGTTAAATCTTTTCTTTATCACCTAAATACTTACTTCTTTACTTCTTCCCCACAATCTCCCCATACCAACCATAACTCTCCTCCAAAAACCTCCTACTCTCCCCACTATCCTTATAATAAGAATTCCACCCTCTTTCCCTCAAAATCCCCTTCCAACTATCACTCTCCACCATCCTCTTAATCACACCATCCCAATAAGCAATCTCTTCCTCCGTCATATCTTTCGGGCCCATAATTCCTTTCCAGTGCTGGAAGATGACGTTGATTCCTTGTTCTTTCCATGTTGGGATTTCTGGTAGTCGGTCTAGTCGTTTTGATGCGGATACGGCTAGTATTTTTATTTTGCCGGCTTTGTATTGTTTTTCGGCTTCGGATAGGGTCATGGTTGCGGCGTTTATTTGTTTGTTCGTTAGAGCACTTATGATTTTTCCTTTGTTTTCGTAGACGAAGAATTGTAGTTCGGCTGGGTTTATGCCAAATGCTTTGCTTACTTGTACGAAGGATAGGTGATCGTCGTTTCCTAGACCTGGGGCAACGCCGATTTTGAAGTTTTTCTTGTTTTGTTTTAGTTGTTCCATTAGTTGTTTTGCGTTTTCTATGTTTGAATCTTTTGATACGACAACGACTTCCCAGTCCGACGCGAGAGTTGCGAGCGGGGTGAAGTCTTTATATGTTAGTTTACTGTGGCCTAGTAGGTTGTTCGTTAAGAGTAAGCTTGAGTTAATCGCCAGTACGTGACCGCCTTTTTGTTTCGTATATTTCCATCCGACATCACCACTGCCACCTACTTTGTTTGTGACTGTGATTGGTTTTGTGAAGATTTTTTCTTCTGCCAGCGTTTTTTGCATCGCTCGTGCTGTTAAGTCCCATCCTGCCCCTTGAACATTTGGAGCAACAATTTCTACTTTGTCGATGTTCACTTTATTCGTATGGGATTTTTCTGAGGAACAACCAGCTATTACTCCTGTCATGATCCATATACATAGTAATAATCGTTTTTTCATAGTCCTCGTCCTATTCGGTACTTTCGTTCTGGTCGTCCGATAATGCCGTATGTGTACTCTACTGTGCATTCGTTTGTCGCTACTAAGTATTCCAAGTATCTTCTTGCGGTTGTTCTGGAGGCCCCCATTTGTTCTCCCATTTCTTCTATTGTAATGCCCTCTTCAAATCCTTTTATAATCCCTTTCACTTTTTGCAGTGTTAACGGATCCACACCTGTCGGTAAGTTTTTTATGTCTTGTGTTTGCGAAATACCGAAGAAGTTATCGATGAGTGCTTGATTTACTTCATTGTTACTATGTAATAGTTGCTTCTTTCTTTTATAGTCTTCAATTGTGCGAACAAATTTTTCTAACGTGACTGGTTTTATAAGGTAATTGCTTACTCCGTTTCGAATTGCTTTTTCTAGCATATAGTTTTCATTCGCCGCCGTTACCATAATGACGTCAACGCTTGGAAAGTCAGCATGAATTTGTGGTAATAAGTCAGTTCCAATTCCATCTGGTAAGTAATTATCTAATAGAAGCAAATCGATTTCTTCCTTTTGTAGTAGTTCCATCGTTTCTTTCGCGTTCAATGCTTTTCCGATTACTTTTACATCCTTTATTTTTAATAAAAACTCTTCCTGAATTTGCGCGACGCGGAAATCATCTTCTGCAATTGCAACCTTCAACATATGCCCATCCCCCTGTTTGTTATGTACTTTCTCTCAATGTTTTCGGAAGGTAAATTGTAAAAATAGCTCCCCCATTTTTCTCGTTTTGAATCTCAATTGTTCCCCCTAGTAGATTTACCATTTCTTTCACGTTTGCTAGCCCGTAACCACGATCATTTCCTTTCGTTGAAAATCCTTTTTGAAAAATGGTCGTGATTTTTTCTGCCGGTATCCCTGCTCCACTGTCTATCACTTCAAACACAATATCGTGCCCAATATCCGTAACAAAGAAAGAAACATTCTTCTCCTCTCGCTCACTCACCACATCAAACGCATTATCGATTATGTTTCCAAGGATCGTAATGAGGTGCGACACCTTTATATGGTCTGGTAACGGATGAAGCGCACTATCTCCTTCAATATGAAAATCAATTTTCTTCTCAGACGCTGTTCCGAGTTTTCCTAATAAAATAGCTTGTACTTTCGCATCGTGAATTTGATGGAACAAAATATGATTTTGGCTTTGATGAATATTAGATTCTTGTTGGATAAATTCAATTGCTTCTTTGTAATGTCCTAACTGAAGTAATCCTGATAAGACGAAAAGTTTATTTGTAAATTCATGTGTTTGAGCACGTAAGTCCTCGGAATATTTTCTTACCTCAGATATCGTATTCACTAAGTTTTGCAGTTCTGTTTTATCTCTAAAACTACATACAACGCCTACCGTACTATTATTTTCGAGTATCGGTGTCATGTTTAAAATAAACACTTTATCTTGAAACGCGATTTCTTGATCGGTTTCTAGCACTCTTTCCATATTAAAATTCGGTAAAACTTTTGAAATGTGCTGCTGCATATAATCATCATTTACATGAAGCATTTCTTCTGCCGACGTGTTCATCATCGTAATAAAACCGTTTTGATCAATAGCTATAATTCCTTCTTTTATAGATAGTAGTATCGCGCTTCGTTCCCGGTATAACGCTGCGATTTCATTCGGCTCTAAACCGAGTGTATCTTTTCTGATGCTACGCGCTAAAAGGATTCCACCAACAATGCCGGCTAATAATACCGCTAAGGAAAAGAGTATAATTTCTTTCGTTCTACTCAATATGTTAGATTCAATACCTTGTATTGAAAACTCTACTGTTACAACGCCTACTACTTGATCGTAGTCTCCGTTATGAACAATAATAGGTGCCTTTGCCATTAAGGCTGGACCACTTACACCATTTCCTTCAAGCGTATAGTACCCTCCAAAAGTGAGTGCCTCATAGTTATACGGGTTGTTACTCTTTGTTCCAATCAACCCCGAATTAGAATGTGAATACATAACCCCAAAACGGTCTTCTATAATGACATAATCTGCACCAGCTTGCTCCCGAACTTGTTCCGCAATGGATTGAATCGTATTTTTATGCTCGTTATTTTGAAAAGCATCTTTTATAGCTGGCATAAAAGAAAGCGACTTCGCTGTTTGCAGTGCTAACTGCTCCACTTGGCGCTTCGTATCAACGGACTGAATGTAAACAAATATTCCCGCTAATAGGAGAACGACAAATACAATTAACGCGATAATTAAGCTTACTATTTTCGTTTGCAATGAAACTTTGCGTGATTTCTTCATACTCCATATCCTTTGATAAAATATTCAAAACTATCAATCTCCTTTTTCTATTATTATGACAAAACTGAAAATGAAGCAACTATTAAAAATATCCATGTTCATAAAGTACAAAAAGAATAAAATTGTCATAATATTGAGATTTTATTTAAAGGACAGTACAATTCAACTGCAATGAACACGCTTTCATAATTATCATTTTATTTATAAGCAAGAGGAGGAATTAGTATGGCTCAAGTAAAATCAAACCGAGTCGCCGGCAATATCTTTAAAGGTTCTGTCGGTAATTTAATTGAATGGTACGACTGGTACGTTTACTCTGCTTTCGCCGTTTATTTTTCAGCAGAGTTCTTTCCTAAAGGCGATCCAACGAGTCAGTTACTGAACACAGCGGCTATTTTCGCAGTTGGATTTTTAATGCGCCCTATCGGAAGTTTATTAATGGGACGCTATGCGGATCGGCACGGACGCCGGGCAGCATTAACGCTTTCCATTACAGTTATGGCCGGTGGTTCTTTAATTATCGCCTGTACACCTAGTTACGAAAGTATCGGTATTATGGCCCCTATTATTTTAGTTCTTGCTCGTTTACTTCAAGGGTTGTCACTCGGCGGAGAGTACGGAACTTCCGCAACATATTTATCTGAAATGGCTAGTAGTGGACGCCGTGGTTTTTATTCAAGTTTCCAATATGTAACGCTCGTTGCCGGACAGATGGTTGCGTTAGGCGTTCAAATTGTTCTTCAGCAATTACTAAGCGAACCAGATATGAAAGCTTGGGGATGGCGTATTCCATTCATTATTGGAGC
Organism: Bacillus sp. GC_Bacil_1; assembly: GCF_026540675.1. Lineage (NCBI taxonomy): Bacteria > Bacillati > Bacillota > Bacilli > Caryophanales > Bacillaceae > Bacillus > Bacillus sp. GC_Bacil_1. Next base: position 178,792 of record NZ_JALNUG010000012.1, on the reverse strand, counting down.
GATGGGCGCAGTAGCTGTATTATGGCTTCGCCGCACGATGGATGAATCAGAGCAATTCTCAAACATAAAATCACAAAAACGCGAGAGCGCAGGAACCGTTCGCGCGCTTATGAAACACCCGAAAGCAGTATTAACAGTAGTCGGCCTAACTTTAGGAGGTACCGTTGCATTTTATACGTACACAACATATTTACAAAAGTTCATGGTAAACACAGTCGGCCTTCCGAAAGAAGTTGTAAGCTGGATTAACTTTGTCGCACTACTTATATTTGTCGTACTTCAACCGATTGCAGGGCTACTATCCGATAAAATTGGACGCCGCCCACTATTAATGGCATTCGGTATTCTCGGAACATTACTAACAGCGCCAATCTTCTTCTTCATGGAAAAAACGACAGAACCAATCGTAGCATTTTTACTCATGATGGTCGGTCTCATTATCGTTACTGGTTACACTTCCATTAACGCAATTGTAAAAGCAGAACTCTTCCCAACTGAAATTCGCGCACTTGGCGTAGGTTTACCATATGCACTAACAGTTGCGATATTCGGCGGAACAGCTGAGTTCATCGCTTTATGGCTAAAGAGTATCGGAATGGAATCACTATTCTACTTCTACGTAGCTGGCTGTATCGCGATAAGCTTTATTACGTATTGGCGTATGGATGAGTCATCGAAAACTTCGCAGATTGAGGCGGAGCTTGGTGGGGATAAATTAGTTAACAATAAATCTAGTTAAAATTATGTATTCTATTATCTTCGTTTATCTGAAAAAGCATAATTCGTTAATATGCAATTTAAAAACCTCTACTTATATGTAGAGGTTTTTGTATAACGAAAAAACACGTAGTTCCATTGTTAATTTACAAACCCCAAATTCTTCCTCATCTTAAAGTGGAACAAATTTATTACTTAGAGTGTCTAATAAGTGTATTTCTAATATGAGTTGTCCAGATTGGATACAACATATCCCGTTTGACATCTATTTTTATGTATTACAAAAAAATGAAAGGACTTATTATTCCCAAAAGTAAAAAACATGTATTGTAATACTTTCACAGGTGAACCATTACAAGTGGAAACAAAAAAGAAATAATGCAAACTGTGACTTATCAATCATATAAAGTGAAACTTTAATCAGCGGGGGTCTTACTGCCCGGCAAATAGCGGGATAAACGTTTTGGATGTCATTTAACCTGTGAAATTTTAGCTGCAGTAGTATTGTTACCCAATGCCATCTTTAATTGCATTGGTATTTAGAATACCTAGACAAAATCCATATATTCTTGAAAGAGGTTGAAAATTTATGTTCGTTTTAAATAAGTTCTATAACATTTTACATTACAAAAAGATTGTACCTGTAGTATTACTTTCATGCGTATCACTTATAGGCTGTTCCAATAGTAATGCTCAATCTGAACCACCTAAACAAACGAATCAAGTTAATCAAATTAAACAAGAAAATACAGGAAGTCAATCTTTTGCTAAACTTGAAAAAGAATATGATGCTAAGCTTGGTATTTATGCACTGGACACAGGTACGAATCAAACGATTGCTTATCATTCAGATGATCGTTTTGCGTTTGCATCTACATCTAAATCATTAGCTGTGGGCGCTCTTTTACGCAAGAACTCATTAGAAGCTCTTGATCAAAGAATTACGTATACTCATGAAGATCTTTCTAATTATAATCCAATTACTGAAAAGCATGTTGATACAGGAATGACGTTAAAAGAACTTGCAGATGCTTCAGTTCGATATAGTGACAGCACAGCACATAATTTGATTCTTAAACAGTTAGGAGGTCCCTCTGAATTTGAAAAAATCTTGAGAGAAATGGGAGATACTGTTACTACTTCAGAACGATTTGAACCTGAATTAAATGAAGTGCATCCAGGAGAAACACATGATACCAGTACACCAGAAGCAATAGCTAAGACACTTCAATCATTTACATTAGGGACTGCACTTCCAACAGAAAAACGTGAACTATTAGTAGATTGGATGAAGAGAAATACAACTGGAGATAAATTGATTCGTGCGGGCGTACCAAAAGGATGGGAAGTAGCTGATAAAACAGGCGCGGGATCTTACGGAACAAGAAATGATATCGCAATTATTTGGCCACCAAATAAAAAGCCAATTGTTCTTGCTATACTTTCTAATCACGATAAAGAAGATGCTAAATATGACGATAAACTTATTGCAGATGCAACCAAAGTCGTGTTAAATACCTTAAAAGCTACGGAATAGAGGATAATAGGTTAAAAGTTTTCTATTTTAGGCGGTGTTTTCTCTAGTAGGAGTTGCACCGTATTTTCATCAACTAAAAATTTAATAGTGTCCCCAAAAATGAAATTTGGTGCTCCCCCTAAAACATCTGGACTGTAATAGCCAATAAAAAATGCAAACCAAACGCCCCTTAATCAGTCGTTTGGTTTGCATTTCCTTTTTCTAAAATCACAGAAAAGATAAGCACTATAGTTAACAGCATAATAAACCTTACTTCACTTCCATCACTTACAAAAAATGAATACAAAGTATATATTAAAATTAATATTCCATAAATAATTTTCTGCAATGTACTCCCTCCTTTTTGCCGTATATATTTTAGTATAAAAGTTTGATTCAAGTCCTATATCCAAATGAAAATACTTTTCTCTTGTTCATTTATCTATTTTCTTTTTATAACTCAAACTTCTTCGAATCGTACTTTTCTAGAGTTTACTGCAATTCATTTTGTTCATATAGAATATGCTGATTTGTCTGTACATCTTCAACATTTGCTCCACCTGCTAATAATCTCCTGTACTTAAAAGAGTGCCCTGTTAATACTGTTTTAATCATTTTGTATTGCCCTCCTTTTGTTTGATTACTTGTATCATAAAACAGGTATCTGAAGTTGATATGTAGTCTATCTAGAGTGTATGTAAATTTAGAAAATCTCTAATAAAATGTTTGTATTGTAACGTTACCACCAAAACTATTGCCCTAAACACCATGATTTGAAGAGATAGGCCCCCATGTTCTAGTCTCAATTCCTCCTACAGTTCTATATTCAGTAAAACTGGTTAATCCCTATAATATAAAAAGAGCACCACTTTTTGGATGCTCCTCGTTATAACTATATATTATTTAATTTCCTTCTTTTGCTGGTACCATTTTTCCTTCTTGAGAATCTGTACCTTCTGTTCTTTCAACTGTTTTTGCATGCTCTGGTTTCTCAGGGGATCCCATTTCAAATCCTGGTTGAGAATCTGTACCTTCTTTTGTTGGTACCATTTTTCCTTCTTGAGAACCTGTCCCCTCTGTTCTTTCAACAGTTTTTGCGTTTCCTTTAGGAGTTGCTGGCACTGCATCTTTAGGTAAATCAAAGTTTTGTGAGAAAGACGTTGTTCCATCTACACTCTGTGTAATTACTTGATTTGAACTATCTTCATTTGACTTTAAATTGTCCATTTTCGCATCATCTGCACCTACTGCACCTCCCGCTACTAATCCTGTACTTAAAATTGCTCCTGCTAATAATGTTTTAATCATTTTTCATTACCTCCTGTTTATTTGTAATATTCATCAAAAAAGTATCTAGAGTTAATGTTTTAGTCATTATCTTTATCTACTTGCTTTTTGATTACATTTAGCATAAGACAAGAATCTATAGTTGATATGGACTGCATCTGGAGATTATGTAAAGAAAAACGGATGATCCATTGCATATCCTAATGGATGCTTAGACAAGATTGAAACTTTATATGAATTTGAATAATTGAGTTCCCCTTTGTTTTTGGGTGTGAGGGACTAACCCTTTCTAATTTGAAAGCAAACTTTTTATTAATTGAAGAATTAAAAGAGGTGGGGATCTTACTGCCCGTTAATGCGAGATAAAAGAAAACCGCCTGAAATGATGTGTAATCGAATAGTAGTACATAAAAAAATACAAGTAACAATAAATTAAATCTCGTTAAAACAAAAAGGAGATATCCCAGGCATGGTACTAGGACATCTCCTTTACTTATCTAGATTTCTAAATTCTATACCGCACTATCAATTAGACAATTATTAAATATATCTTCTATCTAAAACATCGTATTATCATTAGCTGCTTCACTTGGAATCTCTTGAATTACATCCCAGTGTTCGACAATCTTTCCATCCTTGATACGAAATATATCCACTATAGCAACTCCCTTATCTTGAGAATTAGTACGAGAATGTACATGAAGAGCAACTGTATCCCCTTCAGCTACTACACGTTTAATCTCTGCAGAGGAATTAGGATTTTTAACAAAATCCTCCTTAAAGAAATCCATGAAGGCTTTTCGTCCATCAGCAACAAAAGGATTATGTTGCTTATAATCTTCGCTAACATATTTAGGGATAATATCGATATTATGTTTGTTAAAAACTTCATTATAGAAATCAACTACCATCTTTTTATTCTTTTCATTTTCTTTCACTTCTTTTGATACAGAAGCAACATTCTCGCTCTTTATTGAGTTTCCTTTGTTATTACCGGTGGAAGCTTGATATACCAAAGTCGAAACTACTCCTAAAATAAATACAGAAATAATTGTTATGATTAAACTTTTCTCTAATTTCATATATACCTACCTCTTCTACTTAAATAAGTTTTCTTCTATAAAAAGTTTGAAGAAGGAGAAACCTTCCCCAAAATGTAATGTCAGGGGTAATGTTAGGAATTTCATTTATCCTAACCTCCCCCTATACAAGGCATATTAGAAACGATTAACTCTAACTTAATACCTCATTAACAGTTGCACTGTCCACAATTTGAATAAACTTCTTAACCTTATCGTTCTCATCAAACTTATAAAGATGACAAAAATCTGCTACAAATGACTTACCTGTAGCTTTATATGTTCCACTATATTTTCCATACACAATAACAGTATCGTTATTAAAAGTATAAATTTCATCTTTAGCGCTATAGTCATCCCATTCTGTGCCAAGACGTTCATGTACGTTTTTCACTACTTCATCTGGACCTATATAAGTACCTGCATATGGAAACCCAGCAGCTTCTGTCCAAGATACATTTTCACTTAAATACGTTTTGAACGCATCCAATTTCCCTTCGCCAGTTAACACATACGTTTCATGTAATAGTTTTTGATATTTATTCATATCATTAACCCCAAGGCATTTCTTTTGTTACAACTTTTGCACTTAATTCTAATACACCTTTATTTGCATAGTCTGGATATGCTGCTTCAAGTTTTGCCACAAAATCTTTTGAAGTTCCACTTTCCTCAGAAGCTTGAATCGCAGTTCTTAGATAATCCATTGTCGCAGTAAGTGCTTGATTATTTAGGGATTTTTCGATTGATCCATGGCTAGGTACAATTATGTCAGCATGTAATGCTTGTAATACTTTCAAGTTCTCAATCCACGCCTCCATAGCCGCTTTTGAGCTAGTATCCGCTAAGAATACATGTATTTCGTTAAATACATCAATACCACCAATTAATACTTTTAGTTCTTTATTAAATAGGCTAGTTCTGTAATGATCTAAGCCTACTAGTTCAAATGTTAACCCCTGAAAATCAATCGCTTTTTCTTTAAACACTTGAGGTAATACCACGTTACTTGGTGCATTTTCTCCAAGGGCGTCTTTCCAAACTTTTAATTTTCCTAAGACAGAATGAACGATATGTTCAACAGTAGACTCTGTTGCATACGCTATAGCTTCTGGGTAAACGGCTTTAATGCTCTCTAATCCAAAGTAGTAGTCTGGATCCCCATGAATAATAAAGATTTGATCTAGAGATAAGTTGTTTTTTTTCAAATACTCTACAATTTCTTTCGAATCAGATTGAGTAAATTTTGAGTTTATTAAAAATGCATGTCCTGCTTTCTCAACTAATGTTGCTGTGACCATAAAGCTTTTTTCATCCGAACTAAACACCGTTAATTTCACATCTTGTTGATTTGTATCGATTGTTTTAAACATAGTATGTTATTCTCCTTTTGTTAAAGTTATGAACTAATTATCATATTTTTATCTTGTTCCGATAAAGTGAAACTTTAATCAGTGGGGGTTTTGTTCATCCCCCACTGATTATTAGTTGAACCAATCGGACTTTTACGGACAGTTGATCCCCCACCTAACTTCTTTGCTTCCACTGAATTTTGAGGTGGGGGTCTTACTGCCCGTTAAAGCGGGATAAAATCTCCCACTCCCATTCATCTGAAAGTGTAATAGTACTGGCGAATATTCCGGAGATGAATGTCAGGTGGCCTAAGATAACATGTTTGCTACTATATCCTAAATTTTCTTAATATAAATTTTTAAAACGCGCTTCAATTTTATCCGGCGTCATTACGCCACCACCAATAGGAATAATTTGATTATCCTTTTGTAAAAGTAAGGAAGGATAGCTATTAACACCAAGCTGTCGAACTTTATTGAAATCATTTTGGACATCTATTATTGTTTCTTGAGCGTTTAAACGTTCTAATACTTGTTCAGGGTCCAAACCATGCTCGATTGCAATTTTGCGATATGTTTCAGGATCACTCAGACTTTGGCCCTCATAATAAAACGCTTTTTGCATAGCCGAAGTGAATTCTAATAAACGGTCTGGCGCTAATGAGCGTAAAGCTGAAAAACCAATTGCAGCATCTTTCGAATTCATTTTAAAAGTCCCTTCCTCCACCAATTTTTGATATAAAGGACCAAATTCAGCACCTGTAAGTTGATTAATTCTTTTATTTCCTTCTTCTATATATGAGAAGTTTTTCATTGGTAAATTATCTAAAAATAACCCTCCACATAAAACCGTTAATGGCACTTCAGTGTGGTTTTTGTAAAATCCTTTAATACTTTCTGAAAAACCATAGCACCATCCACAATATGCATCCCATACGTAAATAAGGTTATCTTGTTTCGTCTCCATTTAAATCTCCTACCTTTTTTTTATTATCCAGCTCAACTAAATTTTTGGTTTATATAAGTACATCTTTTTATACCTTGTTCTTTTTTAGATACCTTACTATATTTCCCCAAAACTAATATTTCCAAAGAAAGATCTACCAAGGTTTTTAACAAAAGATAACGTTGCACCTTATTGCCCCTTAACAGAAAATACTAAAGCTTAGAATATGCATTGATTTGAATGTGTTAGTAACTTTCTACACCGGGTGGCAACGTATGGACCACCATCCTTAATTAAATATATAAATCATATTTTTAGCAGTTATTAGTTGTAACTAAATTGATTACATCTTTATGTAACTATTTTAGTTACAACTAATATAGAAGTCAATTCTTTTTTTCGAAAACATTAAATTTCTACATTAATTTACAACCAATCCCACTCTTTAAAAAAATATATCAACGATTATTCGATTATATCGATCGTAACTCCGAATATATCGACTTACCGACAAATCCCGTAGAAACTAGCAAGAAATCCCACAGACATCACAAAACCAAAAAAGTACCAGATCTCTCCATATCCACCAAGTTTCAAAAATGATGGATATAGAACCCATGGTAGCATTTTCACTCATGATATTCGTCCTCATCATTTTTATTGGCTACACATCCATTAACGCAATTGTAAAAGCGGAACAGCTGAGTTCATCGCATTATTGCTAAAGAGTATCGGAATGGAATCACTATTCTACTTCTACGTAGCTGGCTGTATCGCGATAAGCTTTATTACGTATTGGCGTATGGATGAGTCATCGAAGACTTCGAAGATCGAGGCGGAGCTTGGTGGTGGGGATACATTAGTTAATAATAAATCTAGTTAAAAAAGGCACCTTAAGGTGCCTTTTTCTCATTTGAATTTACTATTTGAGTAATCTAATCGTTTACCTTTGATCCTTAAATCCCCAACCGGAGACTAAATAGTTTTGCGTTTTATTTATCGTAACGCGAATTGCCTTTTTCTTATCATTTTTAGAATAACCTTCTACATCAATAAAACCATCACGTACTCCATGTAAAATCTCAACTTTAGTAACTACAAGATCTATATTTTCTTTATCCTTCATATAGTTTATTGCTACTTTTGAAGCTTTATCTTGAGTAATATTTTTGTTGTACATTGTATAAGATATGTAGCCTATTATTAATAATAAAATTGTAAAAATAGCAATATTCACCTTTTTTCTCTTATTCAATATATTTCCTCCTTAAGAAGATTTATAATATAACTATAAATCTTTTTTGAGGAGATGGAAATATGGAAAGTTCAGTTTCAGATAAAAGCCTTTCCCATTTGGCTACTAGTAGTTATGGTGATGCTCTTACAGAAGTTGTAGAATTTGGTAAACAAAAAGAGATTTGGAAACCTGTAGAAATAAATGGTGCTGTTCTTCATAACTCAAATAATAGCTTTGATGCCACTGTTTACAAGAATGAAGAAACAAAACAAGTTGTGATTGCTTTTCGCGGCTCTTGGGAAGCACCTGATTTTTATGATGCAGATGTATTTGATGTTATGGGTAATCGTTTTAGAAAAAATCAAGATAGTTTGGAAAAAATGAATAGCTTTGACACTTCATCACTTCCTTTAACTGAACAATTTAATTTCACTATGGCGAAAGAAAGAAAGCAAAAAATAGTTGCAGAAAGTCAATTTACTAATGCTGATGATTTAACAAAAGAAGTAAAGAAATATATGAAAGACCCTAAAAATGGGTTAGACGGATACCAGCTTACATTAACCGGCCATTCTCTAGGTGGTGGTTTAGGTGAATACGCTGGGGTTATGAATGATGTAGCAGTTGTTAGTTACGAAGCTCCAAATGTTATTGATTCATTACCTAAAGATAAAAAGGAAAAAGCCTTAAGGGGGGATTATAAAGATCAAATTACAACTATCGGAAACCCCAATGATACTGTATTTACTGGTTTTAGAGGAAATGATAATAAAAATAGAGGTCGTATAGGTCATTTATTTTATACAGATAAACCAGATATAAAAAATGATAATAGGATTCATGATGCAAGTAGTTATATTCCATTTTTACCTTTTTTAACAAATGGTTATAATACTGTTCGTTTTTTCATGGGTTTTATGGGACCAAGCTTTCATTCCATGGATAACCTTAGTCACGATAAATACGGTTATTTAAATATGCCGAATATGTACGATGGGGAGACAGGAGAGAAAATTCAGGGATCCCCGCGCGCTGATGGGGTTACAATTCATTTAACAGTCGAAGAAGTTAAACAAATCACTTCAGATTTAAGAAGAGAAATTGATGATATTAACCAAAAGATCGTACAAGCAAGCAATAAAATTATTAATGTATTACAACAATCACCAGCTAGTGTTGATGGTAATTTAATTAATACACTTACATACGGCATTTATGGATTTCAAAGAGGGTATATGGAACGTATTCGTTCTGAGGCTGATTTCATAGAACAAAGAGCGGTTGAATTTGAAACTGTTGATAAACAAAACTGAAAAACGGGTGATCTTCATGAAAAATTATGATGTTATAGCACATGCTGCCGATGTAGTAGGTGCCAAAAATGATTTAGAATCGTGTATTTTAGAATTAGAAAATCACAGAAAAAATGTCAATGCCATAAAAACACTATTGGGACATAGCTGGAAAGGAAATACCGCTAAAGAAATTGAAAGAAGGTTAAGTGAAGTAGAGAAAGAACTTGTCTATAGAATTGATGAATTTAGAAAGATAGGAGATGATTTAGATAGATATAGAAGAGCAATGGATAGCTTCGCGAATCAATTCATGATGATGGGGCCTAAATATTAGTATAAAAACACCCTAATGTATCCATTTCTGACTTCGATAAATATATATAATCTTAGCTCTGCGCGCTTTGCTTATTTGTCATACTTAAGTCTAAATTTAACCTTACCAATATGAAGGTTATTATAAATTATGCATGTATAACTAATGTTTGTTTCATCTTACAAAATAATACGTACTACATATTGAGTTTATTTACTATAAAAAATGACTTAAATTCTAAAACATTTAATTTTGTAGAACCTGTCCCCTTTGATTACCGCATAATTCCATAGTGTGTTCTCCACCTAATTTTGGAGCACTGCTAATCAAAAATTTTTATTTTTGAACAAGAAGCATTTCGTATCTAATAATTCCCTTTGTTAGCTTAATGCCCATGTAAAACAAAAAGCACCAGGTCCCCCCAATGCTTTTCCTCAAATCTAAAACAAATGACAAGCCACCTCATGCCCCTTCGCAATCTCCACCATTTTCGGTACTTCCTGCGCGCATTTTTCAGTGGCGAATTTGCAGCGCGTTCTGAATTTGCAGCCGGATGGTGAGTTTAGTGGGCTTGGTACTTCTCCCTCTAGGATGATCCGTTCTTTGCCTGTGTTTGTTGGATCTGGTTCTGGCATAGATGAGAGTAGTGCTTGTGTGTATGGATGTGCCGGTTTTGTGTATAGGTCTTCGCTGTCGGCAATTTCTACTATGTTTCCTAGGTACATGACTCCGATTCGGTCTGATATGTGTCTTACCATAGATAGGTCATGTGCGATGAATAAGTATGTGACGCCTGTTTCTTCTTGGATGTCTTGCAGCATGTTTACGACTTGTGCTTGGACTGAGACATCGAGTGCTGAGATTGGTTCGTCACATAGGATAAAGTCTGGTTTTACAGATAGTGCACGCGCGATGCTAATGCGCTGGCGCTGGCCTCCGCTAAATTCGTGCGGGTAGCGATATAAGTGTTCTTCTTTTAATCCTACCTTTTTCAGAAGGTCTAAAATGATTTCTTTTTGTTCTTCTTTTTCGTAGGAACCGTGAATGTTCATCGGTTCGCTAATAATTTGGAATACGTTCATTGCCGGGTTTAATGATGCGTATGGATCTTGGAAAATGATTTGCATTCTTTTTCGATATTCTTTTAGTTCACTTTCCTTTAAACTTGCGATATCTTTTCCGTCAAACAAAACGTTACCTGAAGTGACATCGTGTAAGCGAATGATACTTCTTCCTGTCGTTGATTTTCCGCAGCCAGATTCTCCTACTAACCCGAATGTTTCACCCTTTTTAATAGTGAAGCTTAAGTCATCGACTGCTTTTAATTGCTCTGTTTTCCTGCCAAATAGTCCTTTTTTAATAGGAAAATACTTTTTTAAGTTCCGAACTTCAATTAAGTTTTCTTCATGCATGGAAATCACCTACCGCCCTATCATTTAACCAACACATAGAACGTCTTTCGTTTCCGATTTCAAAATATGGTGGACGTTCTTTTTCACAAATATCCATCGCATACGGGCAACGCTCTGCGAATGGGCAACCTTGTGGCGGGTTTAATAAGTTTGGCGTTACACCTTGAATAGGAGCGAGTCTTTCTTTTACGCCGTTCGCTATTTTTGGCAAAGAGTTTAATAGCCCTTTCGTATATGGATGATTCGGCGATTGGAAAATATCAAGTACAGGTCCTTCTTCCATAATAAGCCCGCCGTACATAACGATAACGCGCGTACAGTTTTGTGCGACTATTCCTAAGTCATGCGTAATAAGAAGTAACGCCATGTTCGTTTCGTTTTTTAAGTTTTTCATTAAATCTAGTATTTGCGCCTGTATCGTTACATCAAGTGCAGTCGTCGGTTCGTCAGCAATAAGAAGGTCCGGATTACAAGACATCGCCATTGCGATCATAACCCGCTGCTTCATACCACCGCTTAGTTCATGCGGATATTGTTTTACCCTTTCTTCTGGTGACGAAAGGCCGACTTGTTTTAACAAGTTGATCGCAATCTGCTCTGCTTCTTTCTTTTTCACTTTTTGATGACGTATAATTACTTCCGTCATTTGTTTCCCAATTTTCACGACTGGATTTAGCGCTGACATTGGGTCTTGAGAGATAAGTGAAATTTGATTTCCTCTAATAGAACGTAATTCTTTTTCAGATTTAGAAAGTATGTTTTCATTATGAAAAAGGATTTCCCCTTCTTTCACTTTTCCTGGTGACGTAACGAGAGACATAACAGACTTCGCCATTACACTCTTTCCGCTTCCAGATTCCCCAACGATACCGACTACTTCTCCTTTATTTAAGCGAAATGTAACGCCGCGAACCGCTTCAACTTCGCCACTTTCTATGAAAAAAGAAGTCTTTAAATTTTTCACTTCTAGTAGTTTTTCAGACACGCTTCTCACTCCTTTCACTTAACACTTTAGTTTTCATGTCCGGCTCCTTTTGGTGCGAAAGCTTTCTTCAATGCTTCACCAATTACGTTAAAACTAAGTACCGTTAAAAGGATAAGGAATCCTGGGAAGAGTGTTAAATACCAAGCTTCACCAATATATCCTTGCGCATTGTTTAGCATGCTGCCCCAAGAAGAATCTGGTTCTCTAATACCTAAACCTAAAAAACTAAGTGATGATTCCATTAAAATCGATGTCGCAATTGTTAATGTCGCAGCGATAATAATGGTTGATAAAATGTTAGGAATGATATGTCTTACAATAATCATAAGTGATTTTTGTCCTGATACTTTTGCGTATAAAACGTACTCACGCTCTTTTACAGATAACGTTTCTGCCCTTACAATACGGGCGGTGTCCATCCATGTTAGTAATCCGATAATAAGAACTAACGTCGTAATTCCTGGTTTTAAATACGCATTTAATAGTAGCATTAAAAAGAATGATGGAATTGACATAAGTACTTCAACAACCCTCATTAAGAAGTTGTCTAACTTTCCACCAAAATATCCGCTAATTGTTCCAACTGCGGTACCGATTGTAATAGAAACAACCATCGCAAGAAAACCGACCGCAAGTGAAACTCGTCCGCCATATAACGCTCTCGTTAAGTAATCTCTTCCGTAATCATCCGTTCCGAAAGGATGACTCATACTTGGTTCTTGTAAGCGATCTGGAATCGACATTTTGCTAGGATCGTACGGCGATACGAATGCGAAAATTGATGCGACCGTTAAAATCGCAAGTATAATAACTCCCATTGCAACAAACTTATTTTTCGTAAAGCTATGTTTTATCGTTTGAAATCTCCTATTATTCATTCCAAATCACCCCCTCATTCGAATGCGCGGATCTACTACGCCATATAAAATATCAGCAATTAAGTTACCGAGAATTAACATGAATGATGATAGTAATGTAATTGCCATGATAATCGGATAATCAAATCTAAAAATAGCATTTACCCCCAGTGAACCAAGACCCGGCCATGAAAATACTGTTTCTGTAATAAACGCTCCGCCTACTAAACTTGGAATCGATAATCCGAAAATTGTAATGATCGGTATTAGTACATTTCGAAGTACGTGATTAAATAACACTGTTTTCTTTGAAGCGCCGTACGCATATTGAATTTGTACATATTCTTCTTCTAATTGCTGAATCGTACTTGAACGAATATATCTCATATAAACAGATACGTTTTGGAACGCTAGCACCATACAAGGTAAAATGCCGTGTTGCACAATATCCCAGACAGAATCTTTACCAACGGTGCGCATACCCATACTCGGAAGTAGGTTCAATTTTAAAGAGAATAAGTAGACTAATAGTAGTGCAAACCAGAAAACCGGCATAGAAATACCAACGTATGAAATAAAGTTTACAATGCGGTCAAAGAATGAATTCTTTTTCACACCTGTAAATAGTCCAAGCGGTATTGCGATTACGAATGAGACGAGTAAAGATGATCCCATTAACCCAATTGTTGCAGGTAATCTTTCTGTGATAAGTTCCAAAACAGGACGATGATTTTGAAGTGAGTAACCAAAGTTTCCTGTTAAAATGTTTTTTAACCATAAAAAATACTGCACGTAAATTGGTTGATCTAGTCCTAAACTTTTGCGAATACGCTCCACATCAATTGGACTCATGTTTGGCGTTACAAAGTTTCGAACCGGATCCCCCGGTGCTAGTTTTATTAATAGAAAAGAAATAATAGAAATAACAAATAAAAGCGGAATTGCATTTAAAAGCCTCTTCGCAATTACTTTATACACAAACTTCCCCCCTCAAGCTAAAGAAGCTGATTTCCACCAGCTTCTTTATTGTTTCTTATTTCACTTCATAAATCTTAGATAGATCTTCAAACATTGTGACAGGAATTGCTTTCGCTTCTTTTAATCCATCAAACTTTTTATCTACTGCAATAACTGCTTTCGGATACGCGATTGGTAGATAAGGTACGTCTTCTCTAGCTGTCTCTTGAATTTTATGGTATAGCTCTGCGCGTTTTGTTTTATCTGTCTCAACTGCAGCTTCTTCCCATAACTTATCGAAATCAGCGTTTTTATATCGTGCATAATTGTATTCAGCATTGCTTAAGAATAAGCTCTTATATGAATCTGGCTCAGGTCCCATTATGTAACCACCAAATGTAATGTCATATTCTTTATTCTCTTTATCTAAGCCTTTTTCACTTGCCGCACTAGCATCTAATGCATTTAGTTCAACTTCTAAGCCAACTTCTTTTAATTTTTGTTGTGTATATAACGCTAAGCTTTCCATAATTTTATTATTCGTTACATACATCACACGTACTTTTTCCTTATCTTTCACGCCAGCTTTTGCTAATAAATCTTTCGCTTCTTTTTTATCATACTTATAGTCTTTAATATCTTTCGCATAATACATAGCGTCTGGCGTTAAGATTGAATTTGCTGGTTCTGCAAATTCACCTGAAACGAATGCTGAGTTAATCATTTCTTTTTTATCTAACGCATGCGCAATTGCTTGACGCACTTCTTTTTTCTTCATAAGATCAGTATTCATGTTATAAGATAAGTAGAATAATCTACCTTCAGGGAATGTCACCATTGAGAAGTTCCCAGTGCTATCTAATTTCTTAAAGTCTTGCGGCTCAATCATCTTCATGTTGATTTGACCATTTTGCAGTGAAACATTTGCTGTATTACGGTCTTTTACAACTCGGTATACGATAGAGTCTAATTTAGCTTTCCCACCTACATAATCATCGAATCGATCTAATGCAACGTACTCATCTGATTTATATTCTTTAAACTTAAACGGACCTGACCCTACAGGTTGTAAGTTTTTCTTACTCTTCGCTAAATCTGCTTCCCCTTCAAATACATGTTTCGGAATCGGGAAGAAATCATTCATCACACCTTCGAAAGATGCGCTTACTTGTGGTAAAACGAATTGAGTTGTTAACTCATCTACCTTTTTCACCTCAAGCGGCTTTCCTTTAAAAATAAAGTTTTCACGACTTGAGCTATTTTGCTTCTCATCTAAAATAGATTGGAATGTAAATGCTATATCGTCTGATGTAATTTTCTTACCATCATGCCATTTCAAATTATCTTTTAACTTCAGTGTCCACGTTAATTGATCTTCTGAAGGCGTAAAGCTCTCAGCAAGAACAAACTTTTTCTTACCGTCTTCCATATGATATAGCGGCGCATATAAAGCCTGCTGCACAGTTAATGACACACGATCATTCGCATAAAGCGGATTCATCGTATCTGGATTATCGCTAACACCAATCGTTAACGCCCCTCCGTCTTTCGGAGTCCCTGATTTACTAGTGCTCGCTTGCTTCGAATCTTTTTCCCCTGAACAAGCAGCTAATGCAATAAATAATAGTAGGACAAATGGTAATATAAACAACTTCTTCTTCATATTTCGACCCCTCTCGACTATTTACACCTATAAGAAAACTCGGAATTAATACCGAGTTTTCTTATAGGTTTTAAATTACCACTACCCGTATGTATTGTCAAACTTTTTCGCAAAGGTAGAAAGTTTGTAATCTATTAATGCATTCTTGCGATAAACTATATTTATGCGGAGAAGAAAATAAAAAGACCACGAATAAGTAGCCTCATAAAATGAGTTAAAAAACTATCAACTTACAGAAAATCCCTCTAAAATGATTGTTTTATATGATCGAAAATGTAGAATGGGATTAAAGACAAAAAACACATTTAGGAGGTTATCATGACATTTGATGAATTGAAAAAAAATAAACCAACAACCTCATGGGTTGAGTATGATGAAGATGGGGAATTTTTTACTGAAGAAAATATAAGTGCAACAAATACAGTTCTTGACACTTACATTAACAATTTACAGCGATTAGGAGAGAATCCAACCGAAGTCGAAGTAATGCAAGTTGTTAAAGAGGTAGTTATTAAATTAAATGAATTAAATATCGAACATGACCATTTTATCGAAACAATGGAAAGAGAAGATCTCTATGAATTTATCGATACAGCAGCACGAATAGCTGGCTTAGAATCCGAGGAAGATATAACAGAAGAATGGCGTGAATGGTAAAAAGTTGCATCTCTAATAATTAGAGGTGCAACTTTTTCATATACCAATTGAATGAATGATTTGATGTCCGCGCAGAATTCATATATTTCAACATAATATTAAAAGGCTTCAATTATAAATACTAGCACACCCATCCTGACAAAAAGACCACCAAAAGGCAGTCTCAAAACTCAATCTTATTCCCTACTCCTTGCTCCACCGCTTTCTCATACAAATACTTCGCAACGATAATATCTACTACCGCCAAACCAACTGATTTGAAAATAGTAATCTCTTCATCATTTTCGCGGCCAGCTTTTTCTTTGCTTATAATTTGACCAAGTTCAGCGTGAATGGCGTTTGCTTTGAATAGACCTTCTTTTATCGGAACTTGAAGGTCTCCTGTTTCGTCTAGTGCTGCTTCTTTTGATTCGACTACTACTTTGTTTGCTTCAGCTATGGCATGTGAGGGTAGTTCTTGCATGCTCGGTCTGAATGAGCCGACGGCGTTTACGTGGACGCCTTTTTGTAGTGTTTCTGAGAAGACTGGTGTGGTTGCGTTCGTAGTTGTGACGATAATGTCTGCTTCACGTATTGCTTCATTTGGATCCCTGTAAACGTAAGCAGGTTTACCAAATTTCTCTTGTATATGTTGCGCAAATGCATACGCTTTTTCTTCTGTTCGATTGTATAAGATGACTTTTTCGATATCTCTAACTGCAAATATTGCTTCGGCAATTCCTTTCGCTTGTTCGCCCGTGCCGATAATGCATAAAGTTTTTGCGTTATGACGAGCTAAATATTTTGTCGCTACTCCTGATAAGGCGCCCGTTCGGATCATCGTTAAGTACGATCCTTCTAGAAGTGCGAGCGGTTCTCCCGTTTGAAAGTCTGATAGCATCACAATCCCATTGATCGTTTTCTTTCCTATCTGTTTATTTTGCGGGACTACCGTTACTATTTTTACTCCAAGTGCCTCAAGTCCTTCCGCTACTGAAGGCATAATTAATGCCGTATTTTGCTCGTTCGCAAATGGTAATGAGCCTCTTATTGGTGTAATCGTTCTTTCTGCGGAAAATTCTTTTAAAGCAAGCGCCGCGTATTCAATAACTTCATTCATATTTACTAAGTTTCTTTGTTCGTTCGCGCTTATAACTAGCATATCTTTCCACCTCCTCCTTCTATCCTAACAAAAATCCCCGTTTCAAATCATCTCTCGGGTCTACAACGAACTGATGAAATCCTGTAATAAAGGCATGCCCGGTTACTTTTGGAACGACAGCTTCATATGTATCTACTGCGGTTACCGACAATACTTCCCCCTCGAATTTCCCGTCAGTAATGCATTTATGGACGAAAATTTCTCCCTTTTGTAAAGCATCTTTTTCAAAAAGAGTTGCGATTCTTGCGGAAGTTCCTGTACCGCAAGGAGAACGATCTACTTGCCCATCAGCAAAGATTGTTACATTTCGTAAAGTTGCGTCTTCCCCTTTCGGTTCATCTGAAAAGATAACGCCGTATATTCCTTTCAATCCTTCTTCAAGTGGATGTTTCACTTCCATTTTGCTCTCTATATAATGTTTAATTTTACCGCCCCACGTTTGAATAGCGGGCAAGTCTTTAAAATCAACTTTCAAACCAAATTCTTTACAGTCTACAACAGCGTAAAATGCTCCTCCAAACGCGATATCTACTTGAAATTCATAGTTATCTATTTTAATAGGAACGTCTTTTTTGTATACAAATGAAGGAACATTTTCAAATGATACAGATTCTACTTCACTCCCGTTATATTTTGCATACGCAATAACTTCTCCGGCTGGGCTATCAATAATGAACTTTTGTTTTTCACCCTTTACTTCAAACATGCCTGTTTCAATTCCAACTGTAATGACAGCAATAATGCCATGACCACACATCGTACTCCATCCTTCATTGTGCATAAATAAAACACCAAAATCAGCGTGGGCACTTGCTGGCGGTGTAATGATACAACCGTACATTCCGTGATGCCCTCTCGGTTCATACATCAGAATTTCACGAAGGTAATCCAAATGTTCCATACAGTATGCGCGTCTTTCCAGCTGCGTTTCCCCTTTTATTTCTGGCACGCCGCCCGTAATAATTCGAAGCGGTTCCCCAGCTACGTGTGCATCAATCGTTGTATATATTTTACTAACCTTCATTTCTATCTCTCCCCTATACGTTGATACTATTTCCAACGCAAGTATCATGCCAAATCGTATAGCATTACTTTTTTCAAATCCCCTCAGTAATGTGTATTCTTTTTTCAACAAATTCATATACAACTGTCTACTTTTTTATACACGGCTTGGACGTTACGTTATAAAACACCTCGATAACTTTGCAATTCCTCTCGTACACACATGCAAAATTCCCTTTATCATTATTATTTTCAATGTAAAGTTACTTCGCTCCCATACATATACTGTTCAAAAGCAAAAAGGAAGTGATCCCATGTATTACGGAACAAAGGGCTGGTACGTAGCTGAACTAAAAAAATTAGGCGTACGCTATCATGAAGGACGAAAACTAGAAAGTTACCGCGGACACGTATTACGCAATTTATTAATCGCACAACAAGAAAAATTAAAAGAACAGTAATATTCTAATGTAACGATATCGGCGATTCGCCATGGAATATCGACTTACCGACAAATTCCGCTAATTCATCTATCTACACCACCAATCAATCACACATCAAACTACAATAGAAAAAGGTCACCCAAACGGGTGACCTTCCTTTCTTATTCACAAACAAGAATTTGTCTAGTAAATGATCCTTTTCTTGTAATACAGCGATCTGTAATTTCAAATCCTGCTTCATGGATCATGTCGTCCATTGTCTCCATCGTTACAACGACTACCTTTTTAGCGATGCGGCGCGCACTTGAAAGAATGGAGAGCTGGTCTTCTGGTGTGGCGTGCGTAAATAGATCGTACGGCATATCGATAATGGCAACGTCGTAGTTCTCAGTAATTTCCTCGATTGGTCCTTTTGTTACTGTTCCTTCAAATCCGAAATGTGCGATATTTTTTCTTGTTCCAAGAACTACAAGTGGATTTATATCTCTACCAACGATGTTAATCCCCATAGAAAGTGCTTCTACTACTACTGTTCCAATACCGCAGCACGGGTCAATTGCTCGTACTCCCTCTGGATTTGGTACAGCGATATTTGCAACTGATCTCGCAACACGTGTGCTAAGTGATGTCGAATAACTATGCGGTTTTTTTATGTGATGATACCAAACTGGTTCGCTTTCTACATAGTGCCCGAAGTACCAGCGTCCTCCAAGAGGAACAATCCCGAATACACGCTCTGGATTACGAACATCCGCTTCTCCTTCAATATGCATGCCAAGGTCTCGTTCAATAAGACGTCTTTCTCCATATTCAATTTTATTTTCTCCAACGAGGTCATTGATTTTAACGAAGATAACTTTAAACGACGCCCCCGCTAAATCAATTTGTTCCACTTGTTTTAAAATGCTTTCTAAGTCGTCCCCTTCATACATAACCTCAACGCGCTCTTTCATAAACGCACTTCTACTCGGGTCAATTTTTACATCACTTTTTAAAATATTAACGTGCGACTCCATTCCAAAGAACGAGCGCATTTCCAAGTAACATAAAGCACGCTCCTCCTCACGAAATGCATACGTATATATACAGGCAGGTGTTTTACTATGATTATTCAATCTATTATCATCCTCTATCGTTTAAAATTGTTATGATTACAATTACTCAAATACTTTTTTGTATATAAAATTAAATGATATCATATGCCGGAAATAAAGAGAAACGTTAATAAATAAAAGAGACTGCCAATGGCAATCTCTTATTATTTATTAACGGAAAGAAGACACGTTGTTACCCATTTCTTCATAGTAATCTAAAATACCTTGATAAATAGCTTCCGCTGCACGTTGTCTCCATTCTTCAGTAGCTAGTTTTTCACCTTCACCTTTAGCATCGATGAAACCTAGTTCAGCTAAAATAGCAGGCATTGTATTGTATTTCACTACATAGAAGTTTTCTGTCTTTACACCTCTATCATTTGATTGAAGTGCTTGTACTAAACGTTTTTGTACTTTTTCTGCTAGTACACGGCTTTCTTCTGAATTTGGATTTGTTGCCGATCTGTAGTAGAACGTTTCTGTTCCTTCTACTTGTTCATTAAACCCGTTTGCATGAATACTTACGAAAATATCACCTTTATTTTCTTGTGCAAATTCTACACGTTTTTTCAAAGATTCACCAGGAGTATTTCCCGGACGCGTATCATCATTACGTGTTAATAAAACAGTAAATGGTGTCTTTTGTTCAAATAGTTTTTGTACACGTAAAGATGTATCTAATACAATAGCACTTTCATCCATTTTCACACCAGAATGCCCTGGATCAACTCCACCATGACCTGGATCAATAATAATCGCTTTTCCTTCTAAGAAATTCCCTTGCTTCACTGGATTTAATTGATTTTTATTAACCCATTGGAAACCAGCGCCCATGCGGATACGAATCCAGCTGCCGTTCTCTTCAATAACAGTTACGTGCTGTGCGTTATGTGTTCCCATTACTTTTGACGAAGAAGAAGCTTCTGCATAAGTAGTGAATCCTTCATTAATAACTTCCGTTTTCTCTACTAAAGGTGTCCATTTATCACCGTTACTTGTTGCAATTTTGATCCATCCATCTCGTTCTTCTTTAATTTCTACCGTTTGTGGATTATGCTGATTCGCACTAATCCCAGAACTTAATGATGGTGCGTGATATGTAATGAATTTTCTATCTATGTACATTTTCTTTGTTTCTACTGGACGATCACTATTCTTGCTAAATTTATCTGTTTGCGCAGTAAGCTGAGCTGCTTGTTCACGCGTAATAGAATCATTCGGTTTCCAGCCATTCTCTGTACCTAAAGAAAGTTTTAATTCTACTAAAATATTAACTTCTTCTTTACCCCAATGATTCTCTAAATCAGCGAATTTTGTAGGAACTGGTCCTGTTACTTTGCTTTTCAGATTATATGCTCTTACAAGCATAGCTGCCATTTCAGCACGAGTTACTTTTCCTTCAGGATCAAATACTCCTGGTTCTCGCCCTTTAATAATATTCTCTTTTTCCATGGCTGCAATAAATGAAGCTGCCCAATTATTTTTTGCATCATTATAAGACGGCTTTGCATTCGGATCTACTTTAGCACCAATTGCTGTTGCGATAATCTTTGCTGCCTGGGCACGTGTTAAATTTCCGTATGGCATAAAGTTACCATCTGGCATACCGTTAATTACATTTCTCTCTACTAAATAATAAATTGCGTCTTTCGACCACGCACTATCTGAAACATCAGGAAATTTCTTCGTTTCTGCTAAACTACTAATTGGATGTGCTAGTAAATTTGCTGCTAATAAACCTGCGGCTATTGCTTTGTACTTCATGAAAAATAAATCTCCTCTCAAAACTTCATATTCATACAATTTTTTTATTCAAGCTAACTAAAAAATATTAACTATTAATTAATTCCTTTCATAGTGTATAACATTATATATCTATAGTAAATACGTTTCCGGCCGTATAACAAAAATCGTATATATATAACTTATAATGAATGTATATAAAATAAAATTTTAATCAACCCACAAATAGCAGGATAAAAAAAACGATTAGGACATGTCTCCTAATCGCTTTTTATTATCTATGAAATTATTCTTCAATTAAATTAGACATTACATATGCATACACTAATGCTTCTGTATGCGCAATAGAACTTTCATGTGTACGTTCAAATGCGTGAGAAGAATCAATACCCGCTCCAATTAAAGCATGTTTCACATCAAATCCCGCGCGAATCGCAGCTGATGCATCAGATCCGTAGTATGGATAAATATCTACTTTATATTCAATATGATTCGTTTTCGCAAGCTCTACTAAATGTTTACGTAAAGCGTAATGATACGGGCCGCTAGAGTCTTTTGCACAAATAGATACTGTATATTCATCAGATGTTTGTCCATCACCTAACGCTCCCATATCAACTGCTAAGTATTCAACAGTTTCTTCTGGAATATTAGAATTACCACCGTATCCAATCTCTTCATTATTAGAAATTAAGAAATGCGTCGTATATGGTAATGTTACGTTTTCATCTTGTAATCTTTTAATTAATTTTAATAAAATCGCAACACTTACTTTGTCATCTAAATGACGTGATTTTATGTATCCACTCTCTGTAATTTGAACGCGTGGATCAAATGACACGAAGTCTCCTACTTCAATTCCTAATTCGCGTACTTCATCAGCTGAAAATACGCGCTCATCAATACGAACTTCAATATTTTTCTCATCGCGTTTTGCTTCACCTGCATCTTTATATACATGTACAGATGTTTGATGCATTAAAATCGTTCCTGTATACGTCTTGCCACTTGATGTTTCAATTTCGCAATATTCTCCTTCTACAGAGTTCCAACGAAATCCACCAATCATAGAAAGACTCAGGCGACCATCAGGCTTAATTTCTTTCACCATCGCACCTAACGTATCAACGTGTGCCGTTAATAAGCGGTGCTGCGCATCATTCTTCCCTTTTACCGTTAAAATAAGAGCACCCTTATTATTACGTTTCGTTTCTACGTTCCACTCACTTACATAGTTTTCAATGAAATTAATAATTTTTGCTGTATTTCCAGATGGACTCGGAATAGAGACAAGCTCCTTGATCAATTCCATCGTTTCTTTCGTATGATGTGCCATTGTCGTTTCCTCCTCATTTTCTCTACTATTCAGTATACAAAATTCGCCAGAAAACCTCTACTTATATAGCTTAATTTTCTAAATTGTAGTAAAATTCTTTTTAGTATACAAAAAGGAGTCCTGAAATATGAATATATCAAAAAAATATATACACATTGCACTCATTTGGTTTTTAGCATCATTATTTTGTTTACAAATCTCTTATGCCATTCATACTACTACTTCTATTACAATCGGCTGGATATTAACAGCTATCTTCTTCATTATTAGCTTCATTGCAACAAAAAAACATAGCGTTACTCATTAACGCTATGCTTTTCCTATAAAACTATTCTTCTGAAACGTCTAATAAATAAATACCTCTTTCAAATCCACCGCGCTCTACTTCTTTTTTCTTACGAAGGCGTTCTACATCTTCAATCGATGCACCTTCTGCACGTGCTAATGAAATGATAACTTCTAGCGCATCCGCAAGAGAATCTAGCGCATGTTCGCGTTCTTTCATAGAAGCAAATTCACGAATTTCTTCCGTTCCAATTTTCGCTAAAGCCTGTATGTATGCTTGCCCTGTTAATTTTTGTGCTGTATACGTTTTTCCAGACATTAAAATCTTCTCTGGAACACGATCTCTTACTAACTTGTTATATGCTGACATCATTCATCCTCCTATATTTAATAACATCCGAGCTCTGCTTTATAGAAAAACCATTTTTTCTTCACGCACGCACTTAACATATCAATTCCTGATCCATGTGCTCTTACATGTGGAAAGAAATAGTGCTCTAAGTCTTCGTCCTTACCATATAGAGTTTGATACTCATCTAGAATCGCTTCTTTTTTCACATCTTTTTCTTTCGTCACCCCATCAGAAAATGCAACACTTGGATGTCCCTCAAAAAACAACGCAGTCCGAACTGCCAAAGATGGTGTACTATGCAAAGCAGAATATGTAAGCAAAATAATAGTAATAACACCGATCATTTTCTTCATGTATTACTCCTTAAAAAAAGTGCTAACACAATTATACTAAAATGTGTTAGCACTTTCTCCCCTTTATCCCGAATTAACGAGCTAATAATCAGTGAGGAATGGACAAAATCCTCACTTCACTTTATTCCCCTTTAAATGCTGGTAAACGTTTCTCTAAAAACGCAGCAATTCCTTCTTTATGATCCGCTGTTTGTCTCATTGCATATTGACCACGCTTCTCTAATTGCAATGTTTGCTCTAAATTAGAGCGATTTACTTCACATAAAATTTGCTTCGTTTGAATCATTGCTTTAATCGGTTTTTGTGACCATTCATTAATTTTTTGCTTCACAGCCGTTTGGAAATCTTCGCCGATTACTTCATCAATTAAGCCGATATCAAGCGCTTCTGTCGCTGATAATTTCTTGCCTTCCCAAATAATTTGCTTCGTCATATTTTCACCGACGCGCTTTTGAAGGAAGAAATGACCGCCTCCATCTGGAATTAAAGCGATTCCAATAAAGTTCATCGCAATAACAGATGATATATCCGCCATTACATAATCAGCTGTTAACGCAATACTTAACCCAAGACCTGCAGTTGGTCCATGAATTGCACTAATAACAAGCTTTGGCATCGTATATAACGTCACGACAACTTCAGAAATAGTATTCATAATGCCATCAAACTTACTTTCATCATTACTTGAAAGCATCGATTTAATATCCCCACCCGCAGAAAAACCACGGCCGTTCCCACATAACACAACGATATGCGCAGAACTTTCCGCTACTTCTTTCAACTTTTGTAATAACTCTTTTAATGTCGGCTCATCTAACGCATTTAACACCTCTGGGCGATTGACCATAACCGTTGCAACGTGGCCTTCATATTTCACAACGACAGATTCTGTTTTACTTGTTATTTCCATTATATATACCCCTCTTTTCTCCATAAAGATTATACTTATATAATTATAGAGAACCATTGAAAAATCCTTCTTTTTTCTCAATTTTCTGTCTAATAATCTCGCAATTTGTACATATACCGTATAAAACATACAATTCCGTTGAAAAATATAGAAATTAAAGTCGGTTTATCCATGCTTTTCATCTATTTACCATTACAATGAAATGGTGTATTCTTAAGTTTGATAAAAAAACAAATATTGAAATTCATTCGCCTTACTATGTAAAAAAGGCTTTATACCCATCTTTTGGGTGTTGTAATAAAGGAATGAAGAACTGGAGGAACATATGGTTAATAAGTTGAAACAAACGGATAACTACTTCCCACATTTCCTATTGCTATTCATTGTGTTTCAACCAATTTTAGATTTATTAACATCTTTTTCAATCTATATATTACACATGAGCGCAACAGTTGGAGTTGTAGTCCGTTTCGCCTTTATGCTTCTTGCATTAGGATACCTACTTCTTCATCACAAACAACAAGATGCGAAAAAGTACATCCTCTATTTATGTTTACTCGGAATCGCACTCGCAATCGGTCTTGTAAATAATATGATGGTTAAATCTCCAGTTTCATTTGGAGAAGAAGTTAAATTCATTTTAAAGAGCGTATATCCAATTGTGCTACTGTTTGGATATATTATCGCCTTTAAAGAGCTAAAAAATAAAGAGTATGTATTTCATAAAATCATTACATATTTCTTATATGCAACTTTAATTTTAAGCATCACAATGATTGTCGCAATGCAAACTGGAACGGATTTCCCAAGCTATCCTCACTCAAAAATCGGTTCAAGAGGTTGGTTCTTCGCTGGAAATGATTTAAGTTCTCTTTTCGCCATTATGTTCCCAATCATTGTCTTATATTCGATTCATAAAACAACTTCTTTCTCGAAAATATATTACTGGATTCCAACAATACTTGCGATGTATGCAAGTATTATGGTCGGAACGAAAGTCGGATATGGCGCAATTGTTATTACATTAGGCGTAGCACTTTTCTTCTCATTCATTGAGTACATGATAAATCGTAAAAAAGAAGGAAAAGGATTCACACATATTATAAATACCGTTGTTGCAGCTGTTATACTAGGAGGTTTAATTGCTCTTACACCGCATACTCCTATCGCAAAAAATATGGGCATTCACATGCAAATATACGAATACAAAAAATCAGTACAAGAAGAAAAAGATCGAAAAGAAGGAAAAGTAATTAAAGAAGATCCAGAAGATGCAAAAAAACATGCAAAAGGTGAACTTACAGATTCTGAAGTAAAAAGTTTAATTTACAGCGATCGCGACAAATTCTTAAAAACATACAAACAGTACTATAAAGACGCACCGCTTTCACAAAAACTATTCGGAATGGGTTACGCTGGTAACTACACAGATAAAATTAAATTAATTGAAATGGACTTCCATGACCTATTTTTCGCATTTGGAATTGTCGGTTTCCTTATTTACTTAATACCACTTCTATACTTTGGTATTAAATTATTCATCCGCATGATCACAAACTTTAAGAAAATCATGAGCGTAAAGTATATGCTATTAGCGAGCACACTCATTCTATCACTTGGCATTGGCTTTATGTCTGGCCACGTATTAACAGCGCCAGCCGTTAGTATTTTCTTCATTGTTATTCTCGCTTATATCATTGTTGATTTTGAAATTGAATAGAAAGAAGGTGCTACGAAATGTCAGTAGCACCTTCTTTTTTATTTAATTAATGTTTTACGTATTCTAAGCTTTCTTTTGCAATATACGCTTCTGTTACAGTAGGATTATCTGAAATAACTTTAACCCACGCTTTTCCATTTATTATTTCTTCACCAGTAACTGTAACAACTACATTTGTATTTAAACGATACAGTCGCTCATTTGATATACTAGGATTCTTTTTCACTTCCACGTTATTCATCACACGTGCAAGTTTGTACTTGTTGTATTCTTTTTTACCTAAATAAGAATCAAAACGGTTCATATGCCCCGCTACTTTTTTACCCCAGTTCGCATCAGATGCATATTTCGCATTTAAACCAGCAGCTTTATCACCTGTATATGTTGCTGTATAACGCCAATGTCCTGGATTTAAATATCCTTCATTCATGTATAATTTTGCTGCATGTTCAATACAATCTTCTTTTGAATTGAATGCTTCTCCGTTACCATATGGACTATCGTCTGTTGCTTTTAAACCAAATAAATTATTTTTGTCTTTTGCAAGAGCGCTTGTTCCATAATAACTTTCATGAATTGCTAATGAATATAAGAATAATGCATTTACATTATACTTGCTTTCTACTTCTTTAAATTTCTTTCCTAAACCAATTAATGGAGAGTCTGGCTTAATCGATTTCACATAACTATCTAGTTGTTCAGCTGTATAATCTGTTTTCGAACGTAATGATAAATAATTGAAATATTGATAGAAAGTTTCGTCTCCGAATGTCTTTCCATCTACACTATACATTTGCTGTCCTTGCTTCATGAAAGAAGGTGCCACACCATATCTAAATTCTGTATATCCAGGTGAACTTGTATTATATGTATAATATTTATGGTATAAATATCCATCTGATTTCACATAATAAGACGACTGTTTCATTTCATTTGTAGGAATTAAAGTGATTTCATTCTTCTTCACATAACCTGTCAAACCAGAAAGTTGAACTTTCACACGATCTTCGCCAACTTCTAACACTTTCAATTCTGTTCCATACTGAATATACGTATATACTGTTGACAAATTCTCATCATAAATATTAATGATGTTTTGCCCAGTTATTCTTTTCGCACTTGCAAAACCATCTTTAATCCATAAAAATTCGTTCTCGTATTTTACCGCATTCATACCTTTATTTTGAGCAGCCGTAACCGCTTCTTTATACGTATTATAGCGCTCTACTTCTTGCTCTGTTCCGTTTTCTCTTACATTTGTCACAACATATTTCTTAGTTTCTACAGGATTGCTATTTCCGTTTTTTTCAATCGTCTGAAGCATACGATCCAACATAGCTGAAGCCATGCCTCTTGTAGCTGATAGATGTGGTCTAAATGTATTATCTTCTGGATACCCTTTAATAATTTGAGTAGCCACCATAACTTGCACATGCTCTTTATAGTTAATACTATCTTTATCAGTAAAGGTAAGCGGACTTACAGCTACTTTAATATTTTTATAGTCTAACGCTCGCTTTACCATTATCGACATTTCTTCACGTGTAATCACATCATTTGGTGAGAATGTCTCGTTCGTACGACCATTAATAATTTTCGCTCCATATGCTCTACTTACACCATCATATAAACCGTAAGTCTTCGGCACATCCTCGAAATTCGAATCAGCTTTCGGTAAATTTAAAGCCCTTGCTATGAATGTAGCAAACTCTGCTCTTGTTACTAATTTATCAGGCGCATATACATTGTCTCCATACCCCATTAAAACTCCTTTAGTAATAAGTGAGCGCATATGCGTCTCAAACATATGTCCTGTAATATCATCATTTGCCGCATAACTTGAAATAGGAGTTAAAAGTAATGATCCCGTTAATGCCACTGCTGTTATACCTTTTGAAAAAGTCTTCAAGGTTATCCTCCTCGTAATCTACGAATTTATTATCACAAATTTGATTATATAATAATCGCAATCATTTTAGCATAATAAATAGGAATTAAAATAAAACGTTTTTTAATTAGAATTTTCATTACATTCAAAACAAAATAAAAGACACTTTACTTTTTTAATAAAGTGCCTTTTTCCATATGATCAATGAGTTTCTTTGTTGCCTGTTTGCCTTGCAACCGAAGCTCATCTATTGTCAATTGTAACTCTTGCTGCACAGTTCCTTGTTGCATTAATTGCTTTTTCGCAATTTCATATAAATATTCAGCACTCCATTCGCCATCCACACTTCCTATAACTGGCTGATTCACTTGACTTAAAAACGAATCAATTTTCGGATCGTATGAAATCCCGACCATTGGAGTTTTGGCTACAGCAGAAAAAACTAGTGCATGAAGACGCATACCAATTAGTAATGAACATTGTGATAAAATGAATATTTTCTCGTCGATATCCATTTTATATGGAAGCATATACGTCTCTTCTCCCATTAAGTCTACTACTTCACGCGAAGCTTTTTGATCAAATGGCTCATGCATTGGAACAAATAGAATTTGGTATCCTTCTTGCTTTAATTTTTTTAATGCCGCAGCTAATTTTTTTATATAATCTTCTTTTGCATTCCAATAACGCACACTAACCGCGATTACTTTTCCATGTATCGAATGCTTTTGCAACCAATCCGATTGTTTTGTCCGTTTCCATGTTAAAACAGGGTCTGGAACAATTTCAATATCGTTTTTTATGCCAAGTCCTTTTAAATATAAAAACGAATCCTCATCTCGAACTGATACATAGGAAGCTTTTGACAAGTTCCATTTTACTAATAGACGATTATATCCTTTTGTAATTGGACCTATTCCTTGTGAATAAATATAATACGGCTTTTTTAATAATCGAGCGAGTCCCATAATACCCGTATAATATAGAATACTCTTCGTACTTGTCTGATCTTGAAGAAGGCTCCCGCCACCACTAATAACTCCATCACTGTTTTTGATCGCATGATAAACAGCTTTTATATCCCAGCGATCTACCGATTCTACACCATACATTTCCTTTGTATATTTAGAATCATTTGATAGTACTACTAGTTCTATATCCGGGTTCTCTTTACTTAACGATTCAATAATTGATTGTAGAATCGCCTCGTCTCCAACATTATAAAAACCATAATATCCTGATAAGACTAAACGCACCCTAAATCTCCTCCAAAACTAGGTAACCGTTTATTTCATCTAACATAAACTGGTACCCATTCCTTACCTAAACACTTAATACCCTACATAGTTTCCTCTTTATCAGCTCATATGAATTTTAATAAAAAATTAATTTTCTATATTTATCTTTTCAAAAATGGTATTTTTTTTATTGATATCCATTTTAATTTCAAAGCACATACACCATACAAAATGGTTGTAATACTTAATGCTATACCACTGAATAATAACGTCATAATTCTTGAAGATGTAACATCTATCACATTAAATAGTTCATACAATCCTAGTCCTAAAATAGATGCTATTGCTAGCACACCAAAAAAGCTTTTTAAATGAATAGAATAGGCAATATAGCTTCGAATATACAAATGATTTACAATACAAATCAATACGTAAGTAATGAATGTACTATACGCCGCTCCATCTATGCCAAACTTCTGCACGAACATTATGTTTAACACGACTTTCACACAACTCGCACCAATAACAATCCATGCAGCTTGTGCAGAACGATTAATGCCCTGTAAAACACCTATTGATAATACCATAACCGCAGTAAAATACGAACTGCCAATCATAACTGTTAACATACTACTGCCTTTTACGTCTGTGAACAATCCGACATTTAACGGTACTGTTAATGCCATCAACCATATTGTTAACGGTGCTGTCAAAACATGCGCTAGTCGATTTGTATTTTGAATTGTTATTGTCGCCAAATTTATATCTCTTTTGGCCAATGCGGAAGTTAAGAGTGGTATTAACGGAAATACAATTGCACTTGCAAAAATAACAATTATTTGCGTGAATGCAAAACCGCGACTGTATATTCCAAATTGTTCTTGAATTTCTGTTGATGATCCTTGTAATACATGCGGTATTGTAAGCGAGTCTACTAAATTTAAAAGTGGCATTGATAAAGCTCCGATAGCGATTGGGATCGATACCCTCAATATCTTTTTGCCGTTTTCTCTTAAATCTCGGAGTGAATAGGAATTGCTTTTATTGTAGTATGGACTTCTATTATATTTTATACGCAAATATATAAGCGAACTAATGACTCCAAGAAAAGAGCCAACCATCGCACCACTAGTAATAACAGTATTACTCTTATCCCATGATACTAGTATGTAAGCAATTATTAACATAAAAAACACACGTACAAATTGCTCAATGACCTGTGATACCCCTGTTGGTTTCATATCACCGAAACCTTGAAAATACCCTCTATAAACTGCCATGTATGGCGCAATGAGTAATGCTAATGAAGTAATAAGCAACGGCATTCTAGTTTCTTGTCCACCAAGCATATTTGCAATTTCAATAGAAAATAATACAATGACTAAACAGCCGAAAACGCCAAATGCTATCCCAATAATTGACGCTGATGTAAATAATTTCGCAATTTCCTTTTGCTTATTTTTTTCGTTCAACTCTGCAATTAGTTTCGAAATTGCAAATGGAACTCCGGCTACCGATAATGTAAGAGCAATCATATATACAGGAAAAACAAGTCGGAAAATACCGAGCACTTCATCTCCTGCAATATTTTGTAATGGAATTTGAAAAAAACTACCAAGCAATTTTGACAAAAAGGTTGTAATTGTTAAAATCGCTGCTCCTTTTACAAATGTTTTATTCATATTTTTTCTCTTTTCTTTTATACATATACTCTCAAACATATTGTTTTAAACGATAGGGATTCACTTTATCCCATTGGTTATCATAACAAATTTATTATAGGTTGAATACTTGGTTTTTTTTACAAAATAGAAAAGAGAACCAATTCACGCCTATCTCTTCACACTATAATTTCTAATTCCTTCCATTATATGTACACATTATAGCTGTTTTCGTAACTCAAAAAGAGCTCTTCTCTATCAATGCAGTACATATTACTAAAAACATTATAAGAATATCCCACAACTCTACATTATAATGTATGTAAAATTGTGAGATATTCTAATTACCATCTAAACACTTAAGATTTTCAATTGTTCTTTCTGTTCATCGCTTGCCATTACTATGATTGTTTTTTCAATACTCGG
Source organism: Bacillus sp. GC_Bacil_1 (assembly GCF_026540675.1). Classification (NCBI taxonomy): domain Bacteria; kingdom Bacillati; phylum Bacillota; class Bacilli; order Caryophanales; family Bacillaceae; genus Bacillus; species Bacillus sp. GC_Bacil_1. Next base: position 146,927 of record NZ_JALNUG010000012.1, on the reverse strand, counting down.
ATGTACTTGCTCAAGCTTTACACTTGCTCCTACTTTATTTGATTGCTCAACAAAATTTAATAATGCCATAGCTCCTGATACATCCATATAACGCACATCTTTCATACGTAAAACAACCGGTGACTTCACATCTTGTAAAGTAGAGAAAATACGATCTACTGATAAGAAAGAGAGCGGTCCTTGAATCGTATACGTTTCTTCTCTTTCTTTTACGATAGAAGTTTTACGTTCTTTACATTTCACCATATATATGATGAACGAAAGAATAATACCGAATGCAACAGCAATCATTAAATCGAACTTCACCGTCACAATCATCGTTACGAGCATAACAACGACATCACCTTTAGGAGCGACATGCATCTTTTTCATGCTTTCCCAGTCGAACATTCCAATACCAGTTAAAATTAAAATACCTGATAGTACAGCAAGTGGAATATATTGTACGACCGAACCAAGACCCATAATAAAAATGAATAAGATAACACTATGCATACATGCCGAAAGTGCCGTTTTACCGCCACTTCTTATATTCACGATAGACCTTACAGTCGCACCTGCACCTGCTAATCCGCCAAACAATCCGCTCATCATATTACCGATACCTTGTCCAACGAGCTCTTTATTACTTTTATGACGTGTACCTGTCACATTATCCATTACGACCGATGTTAACAACGAGTCAATCGATCCTAATAAAGCAATACTAAGCGCTGGTAAAATAAGTGCTGCTATTCCTGTTCCACTTAAAGATGGAATATGAAGCGTAGGCATCGCTTCTGGAATGGTTCCAATCTTTTCAATTACTTTATTTAATGAAAGATTTCCGATAATCGGTAAATTTACTGTAAGTCCTTCGAGTAGGGAAGAAAATAAAGGTAGCAAAGCTGTCACACCGACTAGTGCTACTAAACTAGACGGAATCGCCTTAATCCACTTACCAGAAACAATCATTACAATAATCGTTAACACAACAAGTAGAAAACTATTTTGTACGTGCTTTATTTCACCTAAAATAATGATTAATGCAATACCATTCATAAATCCCGAAACGACAGGATACGGAATATATCGAACGTAAGAACCGAGCTTACATACACCGAATAAAATTTGAAATAACCCTGCCATCATAAAGGCAATAAAACTTGCCTCTAACCCGTGCGTCGCAATAACTCCTGTTGCGATAACGGTAATTGGTCCAGTTGGCCCCGTTACTTGCCCAGGTGTCCCGCCAAATAACGCTGCGAATAAACCTGCAAAAATCGCACCATACAATCCAACAAGCGCTCCCTCAGACGTTCCTGTCGCAGCAATACCAAATGCAATCGCAAGTGGTAACGCAACAATCGCAACAGTAAATCCTGCTAAACATTCCTTTGCTATTTTTTGAAACATAAAAAAACCACCTTTGTATAAAGTCCATGTTCCATTGTACACCTAAAAAGATACATTCGTTAGCTCACTTTTTACATTCTCGTGACGTAAACGTATTCAATGAAAAGTTTCCCCCTTATCTTTGGAAACAATTGCAACTATGCTATAATGAACAAATTAAATCTTTTACTATATACTTGGAGGCACTATGCTAACTTTTGAAGAAAAATTATCGATTATTGAATCTTTCCCAGAACTAGAAAGAAAGAACGTATCATTAAAACGTGTAAACTTCCACTTTGAAGAAAGTCGTTTAGATAAAAAGAACGTTGTATTTCATTTACACCCAAATGGAAATGGATTTGTGTATGCAAGCGGTATTAAAGGTTACAAAACGGATGATAAGGGTATGGTTAACATCCGTGAGTTTTCAGCAGAAGAGTTACGTTCAGTAATTGAGAAATCAATTGACCTTCTATCACAAGAAGAAGTAGTAGCACCTGTAGAACCTGCAAAAGAAGAAGAATGGCAGAACGAAGATGGTCATATTCTTACTCTTATTTCAGAGGATGACATGTGGAACGTGTACGCTGGTGTAAACTTAGACGGTACATTCAACTCTTATCCAGAAGCTGCGGAATACCTTGATGAAGAAGGGTTTTCACGTAAATAAAAATAGAAACCTATTTCATCCAACGACTTTTATAGTAATCAAAAAAGACACTTAAGGTGTCTTTTTTTGTTATATAAACTCCTTTCTCACACTATCTCTATTAATTTTCATAAAATGATTCAGAGGAGGTTTATATGAATACAACTGCTAAATTAATAAATTGGAAAGAACATGGCGATATGATTATTCTAGAATGTGAATTAAATGGAAAACGCTTCGAGATATCAACATATAAACAACGAATATATAATGCACACCTTTTATCAGCTGACGTTTATATTCGTTTAGATTCATCTGATAATATAATTGGAATAAATATCCATAAAAAGTAAGAAAAGCCCCCTATTCCGTAAGCGGGCTTTATCTTTATTACAAAATGTTAGAGTATACTCTCTTTTTTTTCATACAGTTTATGTAATTATACATATTCATTAAAAAATACACTAAATGAATATTACATGTAGTAAAATATAACTTGTGGGCACGTTCTATAAAGCAGATTCTTTTAAAAGGCGTAACATATCAATTATTATAGGGGATGTGGCGTCACTTGGATATTGATCTCAAATCTCTTGTCTTTTGTGAACTAACAATCTAGTGTATATAGACGATTCTGCTTTATAGTGTGTGTTTACACTCATAACAAAGGGGTAATGGTAATACGGATAGATTCCGATTCGTATGAAATGAAATGGTTCAAGTCGGAGAGAGGCACCTTAAGGTGTCTTTTCTTTTTGGACATTACATCCATTTTGTTTTTCCACCTTATTTCAAATGCGCTAATTAACCTTCACCAAGAAGAAATGAGAATTAAAAAAGATATTGTTTCTTCTGTTTAATACAGAAAAATGAAGGATACCCCATAGATATGGGGCATCCTTCATTTTCTATTTTTTCGCACCTTTCAGTGACTCCCTCAGCACAAACTTCTGCAACTTCCCGCTCGCATTACGCGGAAGTTCATCTACAAATAAATAATGACGCGGACGCTTATAATCTGCTAATTCGTCACTTTCTTTGCAATACGTTTCTAAATCAGCTTCTGTTATTGTTTCATCTTTCTTCACAATAACTGCTACAACACGCTCTCCCCATAATTCATCTGGCTCACCAAGTACCGCCACATCTAATATACCGGGATGACTATGAAGGAAATCTTCAATTTCACGAGGGTAAATATTTACGCCACCGCTAATTACCATATCATCAACACGATCTGCAACGAATAAATAACCATCCTTATCAAAGTATCCTAAATCACCAGAATGATACCATCCTTTATACATCGATTTTTTATTTGCCTCTTCGCGATTATGATAGCCAGCCATCATAGTTGGGCCGCGTAAAATAATTTCTCCTACTTCATAAGGAGGTAATACATCATCTGGTTCTGCCGGTGCATCCTCGTTCGGTTTCACAATACGAACTTCATGACTAAAGCATGGCGTGCCTGCTGAACCAGCTTTCGTAATTTGATCCTCCTCTACGAGAAACGCCACAACTGGTCCCATTTCTGTCATTCCGTATATTTGAACAAGGTCAATATAAAGACGTTCTTTACATTCCTTCACTAACGCCGGTGCCATTGCCGCTCCGCCATATATACCGATTTTCATTGAAGTTAAATCATACTGAGTTAAATCTTTTTGCAACAACATATTCCACATCGTCGGTGCTGCAAAGAACGTCGTAATCTTTTCTTCTTGAATCGTATGTAATACTGTTTCTGTATCAAAATGATGCAAAATGACATTCTTTCCGCCAACTTGAATGCGTGGTATGATTCCGGCATTTAATTCACCACAGTGATATAAAGGTGCAACAACAAGCCCAACGCTATCTCTATTATATTTTAGGAAATATGTACAAATCATACTATGCTCAGCCATTTCACGATGACGATGTAATACGCCTTTCGGATGACCTGTCGTACCGCTCGTATAAAGCATTGAACAATAATCCATTTCATCAATTTCGATATTTACTTTCTCAGAAGATGCTGCATTCACTTTTTCATGGTAGGAACTTGCATAGGAAGGTTTATCGTTTTCTATAGACCAAAAAGATGTATTTGGAAAATCTCGTTCAATGATAGCAACAGTTGACTCAACTGCTTTTTCAAAGACAACGACTTTCGAGGATGCGTCCTGAAGAATATAAGATACTTCTTTCGCCTTTAAGCGGAAGTTAATCGGGTTAAAAATCGCACCAATTTTCGCACAGGCTAAGTAAACGTTTACAAATTCATGGCAGTTATATAAGTAAACAGATACTGTATCTCCCTTTCTTACTCCGTCTTCTAATAAAGCGTGTGCCGTTTTATTTATTTGTTCATCCCACTGTTTATATGTCCAGCGAATATTTTTTTCAGGTTCCACTAACGCCTCTTTATTCGTATACTTACCAACAGATAAATCAAAAATTCTCCCTATCGTCATGTACATGCCAACAATTTCCCCCTTTTCTCTTTCATAAATCTATCATTTCGTCTATAAGTAGACATTGTCCTTCAATGTTTTGACTAATTTTTCTGATTATTATCGACATAGTTTTACATACGGTACCACTAGACGGTAAATGAAATTATATCGGCGATTTTTCGAATATATCGACTTACCGACAAAAACTGACAAGATATAATCGGCCCCCGTTACTGCAGGATAAAAAGAGGTTGTTCCGACTCGGAACAACCTCTTTCTTCTTATGCGAATAGCTCTTCTAAAATTTTCAATTTATCTTCTGTATATTTTACGAAGCCATCGTTATATGATTTTGGATCTTTCGGATTCGCGAAGTGCGTAATTGCCCCCGTCTTCGGATGAACAAATTTACTTGATGCACCGCAACCAAGCCCGATAATTGATTGTACTTCTTCCATAATGACAATGTTGTAAATACTTTCTTGCGTCGGCATTGCATAACCAACGTTCTCTAAGTTACCTAAAATATTCTTTTGACGATATAGGTAATATGGTACGTAATTATGCTTTTGCGTCCATTCTTCTGCTTCGTGCATCATCGCTGTAATTTCTTCGCGACCTGCTACTTTATATTTACGTTTGTTTTGCGTCATTTCAGAAGCACGTTTAAATGATAACGTATGAACTGTTAATGATTCTGGCATTAACTTTTCTGTTTCATCTAACGTATGCTTGAAGATATCTAACCCTTCACCAGGAAGACCAATAATTAAGTCCATATTAATATTGTTCATTCCCATTTCACGAGCTAAATGGTATTTCTCAATTGTTTCTTCTACAGTATGATGACGTCCAATTGCTTTTAGTGTCTCTTGATGGTATGACTGCGGATTAATACTAATACGGTCAATGTTCCATTTATTTAACACTTCTAGCTTTGCTGGCGTGATCGTATCTGGACGACCTGCCTCAACTGTAACTTCACGTACATTTTTCACGTCTGGGAACGCTTCGTACATTTCTTCATACAGCATATCCATCTCTTCTGCTGTAATACTTGTAGGTGTACCGCCGCCATAATAAATCGTCGTAACTTTCACACCTTTTTCTTTTAAAAACTTACCAATTTCACGAACTTCATAATGTAAACCACCTAAGAACGAATCAACAGACCCTTGGCGTCCATTAATCGCATAAGCCGGGAATGTACAGTATGCACATTTCGTTGGGCAGAACGGAATACCTATATAAATACTTACTTCTTCTTTCAAACGGTATAAATCCGGAACAACTGCTAATTGGCAATCAACAATACGCTGAAGAAGTTCAATTTTCTCTTCATGAATTAAATAACTTTCACGAAGTTCTTGATGCGCTTCTTCTTTTGACATACCATTTTGAAGCATTTTATGAAGAAGTTTCGTCGGACGTACTCCCGTTAAAATACCCCAGCTTTGTTCAAGTCCAGTTAACTGCTGAAGAACAGAAAGATATACATAAGAAACAACATGCTTCACTTGCTTCATACGCTCTTTTTCATCTGTGAAAGCAGATAAATCTTTCGAGAATGTTTCTTCATACACATTTCCTGTGCTAACATCCGTTAATCGAGCGGATGCTTTCACATTATCCTCAATGTGTATATCAACGATCAGATTCGCTTCCTCTTGTTCAAATCCAATCGTACTATCTTCAAAAAATAAGCCGCCAATATTTTGTAGCGGACGTAAAAAACGATCATCTTGTAACGTTTTAATTGAAATTAACACATTATCACCTTTTCATTTGCAAACTCTCTTTAGTTTACTTGAAGGGCGTTTACAGGTCAATACAGAAGGTTTTACCTGTTTCTCTTACATTTTTTCAAATAATTCTTTTTATGAATATCGCTCATGTATATAGACATCCTGATTTTCTCTTGTTAAAATTTATTAGTGTTAAAATCGATACATAGTGAAAATACAATATAAAAAGGAGGAATGTTAACACTAGATTCTATAATCTAATGTGTTAAAAAAATATGAAAAAGAAATTTTATAGTGTTTTAACTCTCTCTCTTGCATTACAAACTGTTCTTGCACCTACTTATTCATTTGCAGAGAGTGCTGAAAAATCCGCCGAAGTATATACGGAGGATCAAGTTTTTAAAAGTATTAAAGAGCATGTTAATGAGCATAGTACTCATGAAGAAGATATCGAGGTTACTGGCCAATTCCTACTATACACTTCAAAAAAACATTCATTATATACCGCGAATGATTTAAAAAACAAATCGAATATCGAGATTACAGAACAAGTCGTAACGGCGACAAAGAAAAAAGGAAATGCTTACTACATAACGACGCCAACTGGCGCTGGATGGATAGATAACAATGATAATAGCTTAGAAGTTCAAGAGATTCATAAACTATCTAACCAAAAATTAATCGTAAAAGAAGAAGCTTCCATACATGCCCTTCCGTTCCAATCGTTTAAAGAAGAAGGGAAACTACAACCACAAGTCATTACTCCTACTGAACAAGCTGGAAATTGGTTTAAAGTCCAAATAAACGAAACAGCAAAATGGATTTATGCACCTTCTGCTACATTTGAAGGTACAAAAGCTTCATTATTAAAAAACAGTCGTACTGCTAAAAATAGTTTATTGAGAGCTCCGGAAGCTCTACAAACAAACAATATTTATGGCGTTACATTTAAAGAAATGATTGTCCCAAAAGGAAATGACGATATTCGCCCTGGCTACCCGATGGTACCTAAATATATTACGATTCACGAAACGGCTAATACAGCGAAAGGTGCCAATGCTCTAAATCATGCAAAATTCTTAGATAATCAAGCACGCGGAACAGCTGATCGCGCCGCATCTTGGCATTTCACAGTAGATGATAAAGAAATTTATCAACATCTTCCAGTAAATGAAGTTGGATGGCATGCTGGAAATAAAACTGGAAACTATGAATCTATCGGAATTGAAATTGCCGTTAATCAAGATGGAAACTATGAAAAAGCGGTAGAAAATGCCCGTAAATTGGCAGCTTATTTAATGAACGACTTAAATGTTTCTCTAGATAAGGTCCAAAAACACCAATTTTGGTCAGGAAAAAACTGCCCTGCGTTTATGATTCAACGCGGACAATGGAATGCTTTCTTAAAAGGAACTGAAACATACTATAAGGAAAACCAAAAAAATCCCGTAACTGATGACATTACAGGTGGATGGTATGAACAAGACATTCGTCAATTAGCAGCTAGAGGCATTATGCAAGGAGAAGGGAACGGCAAGTACTTCCCAGAACGTCTTGTAACGCGTGCTGAATTTGCTACACTAATTACTCGTGCTTTACAATTACCAAGTGGAAACGCTAAGTTCACAGACTTAGAACAAGTACACCCATCTTTAAGAGACGGTATTAATCGTGCAGCAAGCGCAGGCATAATCCGCGGACGTGGTGATAATACATTTGATCCAAATACTACAATTACACGCGAAGAAGCTGTTATTATGATTGATCGTTCTCTAAAACACGCTGGTATTTTTGCAAAACAAGTTGAACTACCATTCGTAGACCAAAACTTAATTTACGCTAAAGAAGAAGTACAAAGAGTATATGGATATGGAATTGTAAAAGGTAATGAATTTAATCAATTCGTACCAAAAGGACCATCACAACGTGCACACGCAGCTGCATTTATAAACAGAATGCTTAGCGTGATTGAAGCTTAAAATATTTATCTGTATTAATTTAAAAGGCATCAGAGATTGTATATCTCTGATGCCTTTTATACATCTGTTAACTATTTTTAGCCATGAATCTTAAACGTATTCCTAGTAAGAGGAGCATAAAACCGATGAATGGAACGTAATTCGTATTGTGTCCTGTAGCTGGAAGTTGTTGATTATTAGAAGAACCTTGTCCTTTTTCTGGTAAATTAGGTTTTTCTACTCCCTCACCTGGCTTTTCTGTTCCTTCACCTGGCTTCTCTGTTCCTTCACCCGGCTTTTCTGTTCCTTCACCTGGTTTTTCTGTTCCTTCACCTGGTTTTTCTGTTCCTTCACCTGGTTTTCCTGTTCCTTCACCTGGTTTTCCTGTTCCTTCATCAGGCTTCTCTGTTCCTTCACCTGGTTTTCCTGTTCCTTCATCAGGCTTCTCTGTTCCTTCACCTGGTTTTTCTGTTCCTTCACCTGGTTTTTCTGTTCCTTCACCTGGCTTCTCTGTTCCTTCACCCGGCTTCTCTGTTCCTTCACCCGGCTTCTCTGTTCCTTCACCTGGCTTCTCTGTTCCTTCACCTGGCTTCTCTGTTCCTTCACCTGGCTTCTCTGTTCCTTCACCTGGTTTTTCTGTTCCTTCACCTGGTTTTTCTGTTCCTTCACCTGGTTTTTCTGTTCCTTCACCTGGTTTTTCCGGACCTTTTTCTGTATCTTTTTTATTTGTAATTTGAAGTTTTACAAATTCAATTTTTTCATTAGAAATCGTAAATTTCATTTCCTTATCGGATAAAGTATATCCTTCTGGCGCTTGGATTTCTTTTAAAGTGTAATCTCCTGGTTCTAACTTCTTAGAAGTCGCTTTACCGCTCTTATTTGTTGTTAATGTGTCGATTTTTGTTCCGTCTTTCCAAATTTCAAACACTGCGCCTGCTAATATTTTATTTGTATTATTAGCGTCTACCTTTGTAATTTCTAATTGACCTGTAATTTCTTCTTTCACTTTTTCATTCATAACTTCTTGTTTTACTACTTCATTTGCTACAACATTTACTTCTACTGTTACTTCTAACGCTTTATAACCTTCTGGTGCTTTCGTTTCTTCTAACGTATACTTTCCTGGCACTAAGCTTTCGAATTTCACAACACCGTCTTTATTCGTTGTTTTCGCTTCTCCAACTACTTGATCAGCTTCGTTCTTTAATTTAAATTCCGCACCCGCTAGAACTTTTCCACTCTCTGCATCCTTTTTGATTACTTGTAAGCTTCCTAGTTCTTTTGCGTTTTCTATTTGTACTTCTACTACTTTGTCTGCTTCCACAACGACTTCAATTTCTTCTTTTAGCAATTTATATCCTTGTGGTGCTTTCGTTTCTTTTAATGTGTATGTTCCTGGTTCTAATTTCTGAGAAATTACTTTACCAGTTTTATCTGTTCGTAACGTATCTACTTTCTTGCTGTCTTTATACACTTCGAATTCTGCGTCTGATAATACTTTCGTTTTATCTTCCGCATCTACTTTCACGATTTCGAATTGACCCGTTACTTTTTCATTCGTAACTTCTTGTTTTACTACTTCATTTGCTACAACATTTACTTCTACTGTTACTTCTAACGCTTTATAACCTTCTGGTGCTTTCGTTTCTTCTAACGTATACTTTCCTGGCACTAAGCTTTCGAATTTCACAACACCGTCTTTATTCGTTGTTTTCGCTTCTCCAACTACTTGACCAGCTTCGTTCTTTAATTTAAATTCCGCACCCGCTAGAACTTTTCCACTCTCTGCATCCTTTTTGATTACTTGTAAGCTTCCTAGTTCTTTTGCGTTTTCTATTTGTACTTCTACTACTTTGTCTGCTTCCACAACGACTTCAATTTCTTCTTTTAGCAATTTATATCCTTGTGGTGCTTTTGTTTCTTTTAATGTGTATGTTCCTGGTTCTAATTTCTGAGAAACTACTTTACCAGTTTTATCTGTTCGTAACGTATCTACTTTTTTACCATCTTTATACACTTCGAATTCTGCATCTGATAATACTTTCGTTTTATCTTCCGCATCTACTTTCACAATTTCAAATTGACCTGTTACTTTTTCGGGGATCTTTTTATTCACCACATCTACAGTCACTACTTTATTAGCCTCTACATCAACAGAAACTGAACTAGATGATAATTCATATCCTTTCGGTGCTTCTACTTCTTTTAATGTATAGCTTCCAACTGGAAGTTGTTTCGATAAGGCTTCACCTTTATCATCTGTAACAATTGTTTCCACAACTTTCCCATCTTTATCGATAACATCAAATTTTGCACCTGGTAGAAGTTGACCAGATTCACTATCTTTTTTCAATAATTTAAATTGGCCATTCTCTACTTTTTTCGTATTCTTCATAACAAGTTCAATTACGTTTGTATTATCAATTGTTACTTTGACTGGTGTATCAACTTTTATATATCCTTCTGGTGCATTTATTTCTTTTACAAAATAGTCACCGAGTGGTAAATCTTTAACTTCCGCAATACCCTTTTCGTTTGTTGTAACAGTAGCCACAACGTTATTATCTTTGTCTATAACATCAAATTTTGCGTCTTTTAAAACAATGTTTTCATCGTTTTCATCAACTTTTTTAATTTGTAAATGTCCTTTTTCAACTGCTGGTTTATTCCACTTTGGCCAGTTAAATTTAAAGTTATGAACCTCAAAACCATCTCTTTGGTGTAATCCTCCAACATAGGCTTGTCCATTAATAGAACCACCTTTTGTTTCTACAACTGCATTAGGTGCAAACACACTACCTACTACACCATAACCTTTAGTTGTTATCTTTGTAGCATTAGGAAATACCCAAATTACCTTACTAGCTAACTCAGTAAAAGATGAATTAGGATCGTATGCTTGAGATGTATTAATTAAATCCGTCGCCATCCCAGTATTTCTTGTATCATACAAAATTGCACCGCCACCAAAACTCACTTCTTCTGCATCTGAATAAATAACAATAAAGTCTTTATTCTCTACATTCGGAAGAAAAACGTCTTTTACATCAAATGCTTTCTTTCCCGTCTGGCCTGAAGAGACATAAATATTAGGGTTGTTTACATCTTCACCGATTCCAAAGCTCATATTAGGTTTTGGCTTATCAGTGTATAGTTTACTTGCATCCCCAATTACACCATCAACGTCTTTTCTAAATTCTTTAAACTTAGCATCAATCTCCGCTTGCTCTTTATAAGAGATACGGTCATATGACGTTTTCATTGCTCCATCTGGGTCACCGTCTTTTGTCATCGCCACTGTTCCATCTTGAATAATTACCTGTCCTGCTCCCGCTTTCGTAAATTGACCGCCTAGTAATAATGATGGATATCCTTCATCTACCCAAGTTGCTCCAGCTAAGTTATTTGCTCCAGTTGCAGCCGCTACGACTGTATAACTTGATGCGTTCATATTTTTCTGAACAGCCATCGCACCTTCAATATCCGCACTCGTTGCACTATGATCTCCAAAAATGATGGCGTTGTAATAAGATACATCACCTAAACCTTTTAATTCTGTTGTAGCTGCCTCTGCTTTTAATGGTAAATGGATTAAAAAATTCATACATATTAGTAATATAACTATTAAACTACTACTTAACTTTTTAATTTTTTGATTAAATGATTTCCTCAAGAAATTCATTCCCCCTTTTAAACTTCCTAAAACCACAAAAAGAAGTACATATCATATGTACCAAACCTTACTCACATTAACTTAAAATAATCCATTTAAATAAAACAAAGAAACACTACAACTACTTAATAAGATTGCTACAATTCATTTTTGAAATAATACGTGAACTAAACTGTCATGCGGAAATACTTTTACGTATGGGAGCCCAATAAAATTAATCTGAAGAATATTTCATGTGGTGTAACTGTTTTGGCAACATCATCCACTTTACATTAGTTTTCTAAAGGATTCAAGTGAATTGTATAGATTTCATACACAATTCATATTTTAAAACGCTTTCACTATTTTTAATAAGATAAACAAAAAAACGTAGCCAAAAAGCTACGTTTTTCTGTCATCGTTTCGGTGTATTTTTATGATTCTTCAAAAACGGAAGCGGGAATTGCTTACGGAAATGCTCTTTAATCATGTATTCTACACCGTTCTCACTATTTGAACGTGTAATCCAATCTGCTGCTTGCTTTAACTCTACAGGCGCGTTCCCCATCGCTACACCAAGTCCCACGTTTTCAATAACCTCTAAATCTTCCATACTATCTCCAATCGCAACCATTTCATTTAGCGAAATATTTAAATGCTCTCCAAGCAATTGTAATCCGCGTAACTTTGATACATTTTGCGGCAAGATTTCTATTCGTTTTGAATCACATTCAACATACTCTACATCTTGGAATGCTTTTCTTAATGTATTTAGCCCGCGTTCTTTTTCACCTTTACTTTGGAAAAGAACATCAATTTTTGGCGCCGCTACCGGATGGTCACGAAGCGCGTCACCTAACGAATCTACAAATTGAACTGGATAAAATAACGGATCTGCGCTTGATAATACAGTGCGCGCAATTAAGTTTGGTGTATTTCTCTCACGATTTCCTATCGAAAACCGTTCATGAGAAATACGTACGTTACAATCAAAGTGCTCTAACACTTGCACAATGTTAAAAGTCTTCTCTTCAGATAATCTTCTTTGAACGTACGGCTTATCTAACGTTGCTGAAACGAAAGCACCACCATGTGTCACTAATATAGAATCTAATTTTAACGCCTTTGCTACTTTATGAGCGGATTGAAAATTACGGCTCGTAAATAACGTAACGTATACATCTTTTCTTTTCACAAATTCAATTGTTTCTCTTAATCCTTTTGCAATTTTTCCATTGTTGTATAGTAGTGTCCCATCTATATTAAGAGCTAGTAAGCGATAAATCATGTCGCACTCCCCCTCTTCGCTGTTGTACTCTATCCATAATTTATGAAATAAATGTAGCAAATAGAACGAGTTAGAATTACTACTGAAAATTTGGTTTACTATATACATATACACTTAGTAAAGGAGATAGTACAATGCAGGCACCTCCTTCCTTTTATGAAGGCGATACGTTAGAAGTAGCAAAAAAATTACTCGGGCAAAAACTCGTTCATATTGTAGACGGAATAAAGCGAAGCGGAATCATTGTAGAAGTAGAAGCATATAAAGGCCCAGATGATAAGGCCGCACATAGTTACGGCGGCAGACGGACAGACCGCACAGAAGTCATGTTTGGCGCACCAGGGCATGCTTACGTATATTTAATTTACGGTATGTACCATTGTTTTAACGTTATTACAGCACCAGTTGGCACCCCGCAAGGTGTTCTCATTCGAGCCCTTGAGCCAGTAGACGGTATTGAAGAAATAAAACTAGCGCGCTACAACAAAACAGACATTACAAAAGCGCAATATAAAAACTTAACAAGCGGTCCTGGCAAACTATGCCGTGCACTCGGAATTACTTTAAAAGAACGAGGCTTATCATTACAAAGTGACACATTGCATATTGAACTGGTCCCAAAAGATGAACATATATCATCACAATATAAAATAGCAGCAGGACCTCGTATTAATATCGACTATGCAGAAGAAGCTGTACATTATCCGTGGCGTTTTTATTATGAGGGGCATCCGTTTGTTTCAAAGAAGTAAGCAATATCAACGATTTTTCAAATATATCTATCATAACTTACAATATATCAACGGTTCGACAAGAAATATCGATTTATCGACAAATAATAACATTACGAATAAAAGAAGACTGTTCCAAAATGGAACAGTCTTTCCCTCTTACTCTGCACCTTCCGCAGTTGCAATATTATCCTCTAAGTTTTCTCTTGATAATTCAGCCGCCATAAAATCAGCTGTTTCTGGAAGTGCTAAATACATATGAGCTTTTTGACAAATTTGGATCGTACAGTTTTCTATAACATAGTCGAAAACATGTCCACCTCCGCTTCTTTCATCATCAATATAATGTAAGTGGAATCCAGCTACACCAATACCTTGCGCATAATCTGGTGTCCAAAATCCAGCAAGCGTACCTTCTGTATTTTCAAATGAAAAGATTGGTTGTGATTTCGTCACTTCAACAAGCGGTGTATACGGTTTTTCTTGTCTTGGAACAGTTCTCGTTCTTACTTCACGGAACGTACCGTCCATTCGAATACCGTAAAATAAGTTTTTACTTGGCATTAATTCATGTAATAATGCTTCAACTTCTTCACGATTCATTGGACGCTCTACCGTATAACTCATTTCTTTTTCAAAAAACGTTACAGTCGCAAATGGTGTTGTTTCTTCTGGTTCTACTTTTTCTGCTGAACCGTCTGAACGTAAATGATAAAATTCATTATCAAATGCAATCATTTCACCATCTAATTGATCAAATGTGCCGATGCCAAAATCACCATGTTTTTTCAAATCTTCAAAGCTAATCACACCATCATATATACCATCTAATAGCGCAAGCATTGTAGATGTTTGATATACTTCATTACTCGTTTTCGTTTTTTTTGCATCAATATCAATTAATTGCGCAACAGTCATCTCAAATCTGCCTCCATTAGTTTAATTGGTTTGGTAATAATTTTTCGCTTAATTTAATATTGTCACGATAGTCAATTGGAATATCAATAATGACAGGACCATCTGCTGCTAATGCTTCTTTTAATACCCCTTCTAATTCATCAGGCGTGTTAACACGAAGACCTAACGCCCCGAAACTTTCCGCATATTTCACAAGATCCACATCGCCAAACTCTGTAGCTGATGTTCTGCCGTATTTCATCATTTGTTGGAATGCAACCATATCATATGTGCCGTCTCTCCAAACAAGATGGACGATTGGAGAATTTAAACGTACCGCCGTTTCTAACTCCATCGCTGAGAATAAGAAACCACCGTCACCTGATACGGAAACTACTTTTTTACCTGGTTCTACTAAAGTAGCTGCGATTGCCCAAGGAAGTGCAACACCTAACGTTTGCATACCGTTACTAAATAATAATCTACGTGGTTCATAAGAACGGAAACATCTCGCCATCCAAATAGAATGGGAACCGATGTCACATGTAACAGTTGTATCGTCACTAATTAAAGAACGAAGTGTACGAATCACTTGAAGTGGGTGCGTAACACCCTCCGAAGCACGGTTCGGAACTTCTGCTTGTTCTGATAATTTTGCGCGTAATCGTTCTAACACCGCTTCTGATTTCGTACTTAATACAAGTTTCGGTAATTTCTCCGCGATGCTATTTACCGTTAAGGCAATATCACCAATTAGTTCACGCTCTGGTTGGTAATCATGGTCGATATCTGCTTGATGGTCGTCAAGATGAATAATCGTTCTGTCGCCAAGTTTATTCCAAAACTTTGGATCATACTCGATTGGATCATAACCGATAGAAATCACAAGGTCTGCTTCTTCTAGTAAAATATCACCTGGTTGATTACGGAATAATCCAACGCGGCCGAAGAAATGATCTTCTAACTCACGTGAAATCGCACCAGCTGCTTGATATGTTTCAACGACAGGAAGTTCTGTATCCGCAATTAATTTACGAACAGCTTTCGTCACTTCATTTGTGCTCGCTCTCATACCAAGTAGAATAACTGGTAATGTCGCTGATTTTATTTTTTCTACTACATATGTAATATCCTGTGTGGGAGCGATTCCAAGCTGTGGCTTAGACAGCGCACCGATAGACTCTACAGTTGTTTCCGCAGTCATAACGTCTTGCGGAAGACTTACTAAAGTAGCTCCCGGATTTGTGGAAGTCGCACTTCGAAATGCATTACTAAGTGCTTCTGGCACATTATCAGGATGCTCTACTTCTACGCTATATTTTGTGATTGGTTCGAATAGTGCAGCATTATCCATAGATTGATGCGTACGTTTTAATCGATCCGTACGCGGTACTGCACCAGCTAAAGCAACAACGGGATCACTCTCAGCATTCGCAGTAACAAGACCTGTCGCTAAATTTGATGTCCCTGGTCCTGAAGTTACAAGACATACGCCCGGTTTTCCTGTTAATCTACCAATAGCAGCTGCCATAAATGCTGCATTTTGTTCATGACGACAAACTATTAACTCTGGTCCTCTTTCTTGCAATACATCAAATACAGAGTCAATCTTTGCTCCTGGAATACCGAAAACATGTGTAACACCTTGTTTAATTAAACAATCAACAACAAGATCTGCTCCTTTTGTTTTTGTCTTCACGTCGTTTACTTTTACACCTGTACTCAAACTAATCATCCGATACGATAAACTTAACTAAATCTATACAATTCAATCAAATTTACACGAGTTAGTGCTTCATCGTGTTCTCGCAACCCCAAAGGGACGAGGGGTATAACACTCCACACGAGGCAGTATCGTTACCTCCTATTATCAAGCATTTATTTTACCCATCTTGATAAATTTATCGACGCATTTACATCCCTATCGTGATAGCTATTGCATGAAGCACAACGCCACTCACGAATCTTTAAACTCCACTGTCCTTCTGGTTGAACTGAATGGTCGTATTTAACGCCGCAACATGAACAAATCTTGCTTGAAGCGAACCATTTATCAGCTTTTACATACTCAATGCCGTACTTCTCACACTTGTATGATAAACATTGAAAGAAGAAGTTTAATTTTTGAAATGAAAATGCTTTCGATAGTTTTTTGTTTTTTAACAGGTTTGAGATAGGTAAGTCTTCCACAACAATCCTCATTGGTTTGGTTTTCACCAATTTAGCTGTTGCTTGATGGATATGGTTATTTCGGATATTCGTAATTTTCCTAGATAACCGCAGGTGCTCAGCTTTCGCTTTTTCATATCCGGTAGATTGAATTTTTACACCTTTTTTAAATCTCCTAGACATATCTCTTTGTGCTGACTTTTTCCTTTTCAAAAGTTTTTTAACCTTGGCATCTTTGTTTATATTTCGTTCTTTCATACCATTAGAAGCTACAAACAGCTCTTTTAAACCAACATCCACACCAATCGACTCATCGGTTAGTTCTTGTGATTCAAAGTCTTCTTGGAACCCTACACTAATCCACCAGTGACGACCGTCAAAGGTAACTCTTGGGTTGGATGGTTTTTTATTTCTTGGTAGTTGTTGGCTTGTTTTCACTTCTCCAATAGACTGAATATGAACGACTTTCTTTCCTATAACCAGTCTTTCATAATTGGCATAAAATCCTTGAATTAAATCTTTTTTGGATTTATAAGAAGTGTGAGAACCATTTTTGTACTTTTTGAACGAATTTTTTCTCGCCGTATCAAAATCTTTTGAAGCCTGTTTGGGAACTTGTGCATTAATGTCTTTTAACCACTCATATCTCTTTCGCTTCTTAATCTTTGTAAATCGTTTCTGTAAAGCTAACTGTGAAACAGATTTTCCAAATAGCTTATAGTATCTATCACTCATTCTTTTACAATAGTTATAAGCGAATCTTGCAGCACCAGCATGGTTTCTAAGCAATTTTTCTTGTTCAGGCGTTGGAATTAGTCTGACTTTCTTCGCCAATATCATCAGAATGTAACTCCTTTAATGAAAGATTTGTTCTTCTGAATAGTAGCGTGTTCCACCAGCATTCTCGTAAGACTACTCGGATGCAAACCTGTTAATTCTGATACTTGACTAACTCGTAAAAATTTCATTATTATTCTTACCTCATTGAATCTACCATAGCACATACGTTCGATGGATTCAATGAGGTTTGATAGATTTAATTAAATGTATCTCGTTCAACTAAGGGCGCAATTCCTTAGCCAGTTCTCTTATGAACTTCTCATGTTTTCACATGAGCGCAGACTATATGTTTATCTCTTTAGAGATAGAGGATTTTTCCACCACCATAGGCTTGTGATGTACTCTCGTCAGTTATACGAGATAGTCGTTGAACGTTCATCCTATCCATTTTGACTTAGATGATTCGAGGCGGAAGACCCATTGTTCTAATGTTTAGGATTTAACCTTGCATCATCTGATTGATTTTTTCTGCTTTCGCGACATTCACGCTCGCTATTTCTAGCCACGTTGTAGTTCAATCAGCTTTAGGGATTGCCCGCAGTTAACCCTCACTACTAGCCAATTACTTGACTAGCAGGGCTTACTGATATATTTAATTAACTTTCGTTATAATTGGTTAAATAAATCGTAACAGTTAGTTACCCTTTGTTTCATAATTTGTGTAATAAAGATTTTTAATTTCACCTAGTTAATTAATGTGGTGAAGTATCATTTATCATTATATTACAAATGCATTATTTTTCCAACAATATGAATTCGACATTATTTTGACAAGATTTAAAGAATACGCTTACAACCTTTTGTTTATCTTAAAATAACATTTTTATATCTCTTCTAAAAATGTACAAAAATACTTCCACCTATTCACATTATTAACAAATTTATAGTACCTTGCAAAGAATAATAGCAAGTGATATATTTGTAAATAATGGGATACCCATTATTTGGAATTTTATTCACGATTAGTATATCTCCTTTCAAAAAGTAGATATAGATTGAGTGTGCTGTTTAGAAAAAAGATAGGATTTTCAGCCATAATTCATCATTTTATAAAGGAAAGTGATTGTTATGAACAAAAATGAATTTTTAGAGCAACTTAGTTCTTCCCTACGGAATATGCCTAATTTAGAAAAAGAGGATATTATCTCGGAGTACGAAACTCATTTTATTAGTGGTAAACAAGATGGAATATCTGAAGAGGAAATTTCTAAAAAGCTAGGAAACCCTAAAACTATCGCTAAAGAACTTAATATTTCATATGTAATAAGTAACGCTGACAATAGGCGCAGCCTAAAAAATATTATGACAGCACTGTTTTCTGTTATGAGCTTAAGTGTTTTAAACTTTATATGTATCATTATCGCCTTTTTCCTATTACTCTTTCTATTACCGCTTCTTCTAGCACTTATAATTGCCACTCCGTTATTAATTATTTCACCTATCTTATTAATAGGATTAGGATTCTTTAAAGGGTTTCATCAAATCAGTTATTCCGATGTTTACAATGTATTCATAGCCTTTTGCATCGGCTTACTAATATCCGTCATATCTTATCAAATGATAAAACATATATACTCACTTTTAGTTAAGTATTTAAAATGGAATTTAGCTATTTTACAAAGATACTAATGAATGTAAAAGGAGATTAATATGAAAAAGTATATTTTATACCTACTCACGTTACTTACAATTTTATTTCTATCAGCTTGTTCAAACAGTGTACAACCTAAGGAAGAAAACGATGTACAATCTATTAAAGATGTTGCTATTAAAGTTCCAGAAAATATATTTAGTTCCTCAAAGAAAAATGAAACTATTAATGAAGACGAAATGAAACAAAATATAAAAAATTATATAGATTATAGTTGGGAGTTATCTGAAAATATTATCCCTCTCGCTTCAACAAATTCTGATAAGAATTTCACAGAATCTGACCAAGAAAATTTACAAAAACTAATTGATTTAGCGAAACAAAACGATATGAATTTCCATGAGTTTATTAGTAATAATAATTTACCTAATGATTATAAAAAACCTTCAAAAGAAATCTATGAATTTATGTCATCATCTACGGCTATTTTCGTAGAACTAGATCAAGAATTAGACAAACTCGCCCAAGATGGTAACTTATTCAAAACCGATTTTTCTTTTACAAAGCGCTTTGAGAAAGTTAATGGTAGGAAGCAAAAAGAAATTGAAAAGTTTTTGAACGAAAAAAATATTAAAACTTCAATTAACAGCAATAAAAAAAATTAACAGATGTATTACATACCCCTTTCAAAATAACCAATAAGAAATGGCTATTTTGAAAGGGAGTTTTTGTGGTATAACTATTAAATTCCCTAAACAAAAAAGACACTCCTAAACTAGGAGCGTCTTCCACTATTAAGCTTGTTGTTGCGCGCTATATAATTCTTCAAGTGGCTTCATGATAATTTTGTTAACGTCACCGATTACAACGTTTAGGCGTTGCTCAGTTTCCATTAATTTTGTAATTTTAGCATCTTGTTGAATGCGAGCTACAACTTCTTGTGCTTGTTGGTTGTCTTCTTCAGTGATTTCTTGGCCTTGCATCATTTTTTGTTGTAGGCTAAGTTGCATTGTACGGAACTCATCGAATAAATTCTTTGAAGCTGTGTCAGCTTGAACTGCTGCGTAGCTCTCTTTTAAAGTTTTGAAGTCTTCGTTTTCAGCGATTGCTTTTTGTAATTCATATGCAACATCATGAATGTTCTTTGTCATTTTATTTTTCCTCCTTTAGAAGGCTAGCGCTTTTCATACGCACTGCCTTTTCAGTGCATTTACATACGCACCTCTTCTTACCATATCAAACTATGCAAGAGATGTGAAGAAATTTCACTTTTATTTCTATGTACTCACCTTATTATCTAAGAAACAATAGTAACAATCCTTGCATGAGACCGATCATTCCACCTAATAATGCTCCTAAATACGTAATCATTTTCAATTCGTTTTTCGTAATAGACAGAACTAAGTCTTCTAATCTTTCTGTTGAGAATGTAGACACTTCTTGCTGAACAATTTCCGCAAGGTGTAGATTATTTAGTATACTCTCTACGTTTTCTGTTCCCCACTTCAAGCCTTTCTTTACTGCACTCGGAACCACTTTTTCAATAATTGTTTCTCGAACCGGCTCACATACTTGCTGAACAGATTGATTTAAAAACTTACTCACTGTTTCCTCTACTTTAACTGCTGACAGCACGGAGCTTACAATCATTTCTTTCTCTACAAATGCTTCTAATTCTTTTACATCTCTTCCTTTTAACTTTTCCCACTCTTTTTGCAGTACGTCAGTTAAAAGCTGCTTTGTACCATCTTGACCTAAAAACTTAATAACTTCTGGCTGCACACGATCCACTACACTTACATTTCCTAAAAACATTCCGACTAAGTTAAGTAGCGTTCCGCGAGAAGCAAAGAAATCATCAATCATTTTTGAAAGACGTGCTTTCCCTTCTTCACTTTCAAAAAAGCTAATTCCTCGCTCTAAAATAAACGCCGAGACATTCGGAATCGCATTCTCTACTTTTTCATTTACAGAATGAGGTAAAGCCTGTTCCCATGTATATGTATAATACTCTGCTAAAAATGCATGAATTTTTTCTGTAATAACATGTTCGATTTTTCGAGTCGCTTCTTCTTCTACATGCGCTACATTCCATTTTTCTAACATATGTCGCAGTGATTGTTCATTCGTAATTACTTTATCCACTTCCACTTGCGCCCAGTGAATTAAACCTTTTTGAAACTCTTCATTTGTTAGCTTTTTTCCAATTCCTTCTGGTGTTAACAAATGTTCTACAACCATATTTCCTAATTGAACAGCAAGTTCATCACGACGCTTCGGAATTAACCCTGGTGTAAATGGAACTTGAAACTTTCCGATATAAATAGGACGATGAGGACGAAATAACATTTTTATCGCTAAATGATTCGTATATCCCCCAATAATTGCTCCGAGTCCTGTCGTCGTTAACATATTTAACCATATATTCATTACAATCAACCTTTCACTTCTCCAAAACTATAGCATATCATCATACGGACAAAAGTATAATGGTATAAAAACGTATTTGCAATATATAGCTTCGCCTATTATGCAAATAGTAGTAAAGGAGTGATTTCGTTGGTTCTCGGTCTTTTAGCTTCTAAACTTCATTACGAACAAACGTATTACACCGAAATCGCTAAACGCGCTCGGCTTTATCATAATGTCGTTGCCCAGTTTACGCCATTTTGTATTGATTCTAAAACAGACCTTATTTCTGGTCTTATTTACGATACAGATACAGGAAAATGGAAAGAGCAAACATTCCCTATTCCTTCTTATATATATGATCGTTATTCTTTTCACGAGGAAACAGACTTTGAAAAAGCAAAATCAATTATTCACTCTTTGCACAATCGTCCTTCCACTACCTTTTTAAATAACACACTTATTAATTTAAGTGAACTACATGATTTATTTCTCACTAATAAAAAACTGTCTCCTTATATACCAAAATTTGAAATTGCAACGATACAAAACATTTTCAAACTGTTGTTAAAAACTAAAGATATTATTATACGCCCCACTAATATACATTCTAAGGATAACTTATATCGAATTGCTTACAAAAATAAAACGTTTCATATCGATACAGTAAATGAAAAATACCATACTTCTATTACAAACAAACGGACAGACGAATTTATATCTTGGTGTAAATCTAACATACGTTCATCCCGTTACATAGCACACACTATGCTACAACCACCAAACCAATTAACATATCCACTCCACATTCGAACCATTTTGCAAAAAAACAAAGAACAAACCTGGAATGTTATAGGTCAATTTATACAAAAAAGCTCATTTCCTAATCAACTTTTACCCTCAACAACGGACGATGATTCATTACATTCATTTTCAAAAATTAAATACGTACTATCTAGTACGGGTGTGCAACTATTGCAAGATGCTTTACACGACATTGTAAATGAAGTATTCCAAACACTAGATCAGTCTTATTCTTCGTTATTTGAACTAGAACTTTCCACAATTATGGATCAAAAAGGCGCAATTTGGCTTATGTATGTCAACACAATTCCCCCTTACGAACAATACATTCGTCATAGTGATTCATTAGCTGAAAAGATATTTCACGGACCACTTAAATTCAGTCGCTTTACACCATAATGAAAGGAGGTAAACCTATTTTGAAAGAACATATATATACATTAAACATTTCAGATGAACATCCAAATAGTATTACTTTACCTTACGTTTTTTCTATTACGCCACCTATTACATCCCTCTCCTTCGGTATACGTCACATTGCAAGTGAAGAGGTGAAAATTCATTATTCCTTTACTCGCGAAATTATTATCGGAAAACATATTGCCGAAAAACTTTTACTACCTCAATCCACTACTATTCATGCATTCACACAAAACCAAACAATTATTTTCGGACCATTAATCGGCATTTTTACAACTGGCTTTAACGATGATTCTTCTAACCCTTTAGGAAATCGTTCAATTGCTCTCAGTGAGTTGTTAACACCACCATTCTCATTACGACCGTTCGTATTCGTCTTTGGCGTTCAGCATATAAACTGGGAAGAAGAAACGATTGAAGGATATTTCTTTCAAGAGAAACAATGGATAAAGAAAAAGGTCCCTTTACCAAATGTTATTTACGATCGATTACCGAATCGACAAGCAGAAAATTACAAACCGATCGTCAGAGCAAAAAGAAAGTTAGAACATGACTACTCCATTCCATGGTTTAACCCAGGATTTTTCAATAAATGGGACGTTCATCAACTTCTTATAAAAGACGAATCAATTAGACACTTATTACCAAACACAGAAGCATTTCAGCATTTTGAACAAGTAGAACGGTTTCTTGGCACGTATAAATCTGTGTACATGAAACCAATACACGGGAGCTTTGGTAGAAATATTCATCAAATATTTTATTCTCAAACAGAGAATTGCTACTACTGTCGTTATCGCGAAAATGAAAAAAATAAACTGAGAAAGTATCAATCATTAGAAACTCTTCTAAACCACGTATTAAAAGGACATGATTTAAAAAAGTTTATCGTACAGCAAGGTATTTCATTACTTCGCTTCGATGGGCAACCTGTTGATTTCCGCATTCATACAAATAAAAACCATTTCGGTAATTGGATAGTTAGTGCAATCGTCGCCAAAATCGCCGGCAAAGGCAGTTTAACAACGCACGTAAATAGCGGCGGTGATACAAAATTGCTACAAGAGCTTTTTCCAGATTCAACGAAACAAGTTCAAATTGAAAATAAATTAAAACATACTGCCTTACAAATAAGTTACGCGCTCGATGAACAAGTAACCGGAAATATTGGAGAAATCGGTTTTGATATCGGTTTAGACACAAAGGAAAATCCGTGGCTCTTTGAAGCTAACTCTAAACCTGGGCGAACTGTATTCCAAGATGAAAAATTAAAAGAACAAAGTGAAATGACGCGCCAATTATTTTACGAATATGCCGTCTACTTAACTGAACATTCTTTACGTGATACAAAAGAAAAAATGTCTCAAATAAAATCAGGGACTTCATCAAACACCGAACATATCCCTTCTCCTATGATTCACTCACAAATACAAAAACAAAAACTTCCACCTAGATAATAAGGTGGAAGTTTTCTATTTACACAAGTTTCACTACAACCTCAGTTTCCACGTTACATACTCCGCAATAAAAAATATGATTGCAATATTCATTTGAATTATTATGCGTTAAACCATCTACTGCACTTAATAATTCTTGATCCATATAGGCACTATAATCGTCTATGTAATCTACAGACTTCCCATAATCTTGGAGTATACTTTGGCAATTTTGACAAGAATATGTTTGTGATTCTAATGCGTTGCAAAGCGGGCAAATCCCCATCATGATTCCTCCATACGTTATCGTTTAAAGCCTCTCTTTTTTAGATTGAAGAGAGCACCTACCCATGCATAGGAGCGGTCACTCCATCCCTACTTAAAAATAGAACTATGAAGTCGCTACCGATTTCATTTCAATAAATCATAAATAAGAAGCTAATAATTAGCCTACAAGTAGCAGGCTACAATGAGAAAATTATATTTAATATCCTCCTTAGTTTGGCCTGTTTTCTTAAAAATACAACGATTACTCTTATTTCATAATTTACGAAATCAATACGTTTTTTTGACAAAATTTACAAATTATTATTTTGTATATCTTTCTAGGTAACATCCATACTATGAGTACAAACTTAATTACCGATGGATTAGCGCCAACCGGGGCGATAATCTGGTTCAACTCCAGCTAGTCCAACCAAAAAAAATTTTTATAACTCTAAGGAGGATATATTCCTATGGCAAACCAAAATTCTTCAAATCAATTAGTAGTACCAGGTGCAACAGCTGCAATCGATCAAATGAAGTACGAAATCGCTCAAGAATTTGGTGTACAATTAGGAGCAGATTCTACGGCTCGCGCTAACGGTTCAGTTGGTGGAGAAATTACAAAACGTCTAGTTGCAATGGCTGAGCAAAGCCTTGGCGGATTCCACAAATAAATATATATGGCAAAAAGGTCTCAAGGCATATGCCTTGAGACCTTCCTTAATTTATTGCAACATTTGTAAAAACTTCTTCGTACGTTCTTCTTTTGGATTTGTAAATACTTCTTCTGGTGTACCTTGTTCGACAACGACACCACCATCCATGAAAATAACACGGTTGGCAATTTGATGTGCAAAACGCATTTCGTGCGTTACAATAACCATCGTCATGCCTTCTTTAGCAAGTTCTTTCATTACTTTCAAAACTTCTTGAACGAGTTCAGGATCAAGCGCTGAAGTCGGCTCATCAAATAGTAACACTTCTGGCTCCATCGCAAGCGCACGCGCAATTCCAACGCGCTGTTGTTGTCCACCTGATAATTGGAATGGATATAAATCCACTTTATCTGCTAAACCAACTTTTTCAAGGAAATAGTTTGCTTTTTTCTTTGCTTCTTCTTTCCCTACTTTTTTCACTGTAATGAGCCCTTCCATTACATTCTGAAGTGCTGTTAAATGAGGGAATAAGTTATGGTGCTGGAAGACCATACCTGTTTGTGTACGAAGATTTACAATATCTTTCTTCGATACTTTTTGAGCGAAATTAAGCTCTTTATTACCGATGCTAATATTACCAGCATCCGGTGTTTCTAGTACGTTGAGACAACGCAAGAATGTCGTTTTACCAGATCCAGACGGCCCAATAATAACAACAACCTCGCCCTTCTCAACTGATAAATCTATATGCTTTAGTACGGTATTATCTCCGAAACTTTTTTGTAAGTGCTGAATTGAAATCATAAAAACAAAAACTCCTTTTGTAAAAGGATTATTTTAACGTATAGCGTTCTGAACGCTTTTCTAACATCTGTTGTACGATTGATAATAAGAAACAAATAACCCAATAAATAAGACCTGCTTCGAAATAAACAATTAAAAACTCATAGTTCATTGCCGCAATTTCCTGCGCTTTTCGGAACATTTCTGTTACTAAAATTAACGATGCTAATGAAGTATCCTTCACTAAGCTAATAAATGTATTCGAAAGCGGCGGGATTGATACACGCGTTGCTTGTGGTAAAATAACACGTTTTAACGCTTGCGGGTATGTCATCCCAATTGTGTAAGCTGCTTCCCACTGCCCTTTCGGAATGGAAAGGATAGAAGCACGAATAATTTCCGATGCATATGCACCGACATTTAATGAAAATCCAACAACTGCTGCTGTATATGGCTCAACTTCAATATTAAGAGTTGGAAGTCCATAGAAAATAATAAATAATTGTACAAGAAGTGGCGTTCCGCGAATGATAGATACATAGATACGAGCAATCCATTGTAAAATACGACTACCAGAAATACGTGCGAGCGCTGTTAACGTTGCCAGTATAATCCCGATAATAAATGTAATAAGCGTTAATGGAATTGTTGTAAAAACAGCTTCCTTCAGCATAGGCATGAAGGAAGTCTGCATAATATCTATCCAAGTAGACAATCGATCTGAAACCAATGCACTACTTAGATACATTTTCACCGAACCATTTTTTCGTTATTTTGTCATACGTACCGTCTTTTTTCATATCTTCTAACGCTTTATCTACTTCTTGTACAAGCTTATCGCTACCTTTACGGAATAAGAATCCACTTTCTGAAGCTTCTTTTTCAGTATCTACAATTTTAATTTTCGCATCTTTTTTCGTTTCTAAATAATTTAATACTGATAACTTATCATTAATTGTAAAATCAACGCGTCCTGAAGCTAATAATTCTGCTGCTTGGCTAAATCCTTCTACACCAATAATTTCCGCACCATTTTTCTTAGCGATATCTGCATAGTTACTCGTTAAAGATTGTGCTCCTTTTAGTCCTTTTACATCAGCAAATGTAGCAGGCTTATCTTTATCTTTTGCAATAACTAATGCCGCTGAAGATGAAACGTATGGCTTAGAGAAATCGTATTTCTTTTGACGATCTTCACGAATACCAACTTCGTTTGCAACCATATCGAAACGTTTTGCATCAAGACCAGCAAGTAAGCTATCCCATTGTGTTTCTTTAAATACAGGTTTTACACCTAAACGTTTTGCAACTTCTTCTGATAGTTCAACATCAAATCCAGTTAATTTATTGCTTGAATCGTGGAACGTAAATGGTGGGTATGTACCTTCTGTACCAATTACAAGTTCACCGCTTTGTTTAATCTTTTGTAACGCGTCTTGACTAGCTGTATCTTTTTTCTCTTCTTTACCGCAGCCGGCTACAATCCCGATCGCTAATGTAGTTACTGCAAGCACTGAAAATAATTTCTTCATGATTGTAATCCTCCAAGTATTCTGATAGGAATTTAAAAACTATATTGATTGTATGCAATCTTGAACAATTTTTCAATGAAAATGTTCTTATTTAGTTTATCCTTTTTCTTCATAATCAAACAAAAGGGAAAAATAACGATACATACAAAAAATAAGTAACATTTTTTAATATAGCATCAATTGTAGGAAAGGTAAAATAATACTTCTTAATTATGTACCTTTATCGCCGACATTTTGCCAACAAAAAAGAACTTGCGACAATCGCAAGTTCTTCCCCGCATTAAGCGCTCTGGTTTCCTTCCATTTGCGTTTTGTACATATCGTAATAACGCCCACGCTTTTTCATCAATTCATCATGAGAGCCTTTTTCTAAGATTGTTCCTCTATCGAGTACAATAATTTGATCCGCACTTTTAATTGTTGAAAGACGGTGAGCAATAATAAATGTCGTTCTTCCTTTTTTCACAACTTCTAGTGCTTGTTGAATCATCGCCTCTGTTTCTGTATCAATACTAGACGTTGCTTCATCTAAAATTAAGATAGCTGGATCAAAAGCAAGTGCCCTAGCAAATGAAATAAGCTGACGTTCTCCAGTGGAAAGCGTACTTCCCTTTTCTGTAATTTCTTCATTTATATTGTTTGCAAATCTTTCAGCACCAACATCACGTAACGCCTTTACAATACGCTCTTTTGAAATTTTTTCGTTCTCTAAGCTTACATTGGAAGCGACCGTCCCGCTAAAAAGAAACGGGTCTTGCAATACGATTCCCATATGCTCACGAGTTGCTTGTTTCGGCATTTCTCTTACATCGTGACCATCAATCGTAAGCTTTCCTTTTTCAAACTCATAAAATTGAAAGAGTACATTCATGATAGAACTTTTTCCTGATCCAGTATGACCGACAAGTGCCACTGTCTCGCCTTGTTTCGCTTCAAAAGAAATATTTTTTAACACTTCATCTTTTCCATTATAAGAAAATGATACATTATCAAATTTCACATTTCCTTTTAAACGAGGCATACGTTCTTCTTCTACCGCTTCCCCTTTTTCCTCTAACAATTCAAAGACACGTTCTGATGCAACGCGCGCTTGCTCTAAGTTGGCAAGCTGGTTCACCATATTCGTAATTGGCGAGAATAATCGTGTTAAATAATCGACGAACGCATACAGTACCCCAAGTGAAATAATACCTGTAGCACTTAATGACGCACCGCCGAAATACCAAATCACTCCTGTGAAAGCGATATTTTTTAATACGGATACCAAATTGTGTGAAGTTGCTGCATTTAAATTTAAAATTTTATTTTGATACTTAAAATAATCGCCATTTAATTCTTCAAACTCTTTTTTCGTTTCACGCTCTTGACGGAACGCTTGAATAATCGGCATCCCTTGAATGGATTCATTCACCGTTCCATTAATATCAGATAAACGAGAGCGCATTTTATGATTATATACAGACGCATATTTTCTATAAAGAATCGCCCAAACAATTAAAATTGGGATAATTAATAAACATAATGAAGCGAGCTTCACATCTAATAAAAATAGCGCAGCGAATATCCCAATAATATAGATGATACTAGAAACGAATGTTGCCAGCACCGTTACATATAAATCACGAATGGCCTCTGTATCATTCGTCACACGCGAAACAATTTTCCCTGCCGGTAAATGATCAAAGTACCGAATTGGCAACGTTTGAATATGAGAGAAAACATCCTCCCTCATAATTTGAATAATTTTGTTCGCTGCCTTCTGCAAAAAGAACTGCTTTCCGTATGCAAATAATGATACGACTACTAATAAAGCGAAATAGCCACCACCAAGTAATAATAGACGGTTTATTTCTGGTTTATAAAACGCAAACACTTCTTCTTTCGTTAATGCCTTCGCTTTATACACTTGCACCGCCTTACCATTTTGAACGGTAATCATATCTCCTTTTACAGTACGTGATCCTTCAATATTCACTTTATTCGGTACAAAGTAATATTGAAAACCGACTTGCATTACGCGTACTTCTTTACCTTTTGTCTCGCCTTGTTCAAAGCGATCACTTCGCTTATAAAACGCGCCATTATATGAAACAGCTTCTTCACTCTTTTCTGTTTCATACCAAGGTTTCTCTATCCCGACGATATGATCATCAATCATCGTTTTAGCGACGAAAGGACCAGCAAGCTCTGCAATGACGAAAATTAATAACATCAGCATCGCTGCAAAAATCGTCCCTTTCACTTTCATCGCGTATTGAAACAATCGTTTTGAAACGCTCATATTTTCACCCCACTATCCGCACTTTCACTTTCACCTTGTTGTCTTTCAAACTGTTCAGCATACCAGCCTCCCTTTTGGATAAGCTGAGCATGTGTACCTTCTTCCATTACTTCACCTTCGTCCATAACGAGAATCCAATCCGCATGTTGCACTGCAGATAAACGATGCGTCGTAATAATCGTCGTCTTTCCGCTTCTTTCTGTTCTTATATTTTCAATGATCGCTGCTTCCGTACGAGCATCTACAGCTGATAAAGAATCATCCAAAATTAAAATTTCTGGATTTTGAATAACAGCTCGTGCAATCGAGATCCTTTGTTTTTGCCCTCCTGATAAAGAAACACCTTTCTCTCCAACGAGCGTTTCTAACCCTTCTGATAAAAACTCTAAATCCTTTTTAAACGCCGCAATTTCAATCGCTTTCTCGAGTTCGTCTTCAGTCGCTTCCCTATTTCCGAATAAAATATTTTCTCGCGCTGTTTTTGAGAACAAAATATGCTCCTGCGGTACATAGCCAATCCACCCGAGTACATTTTCATTCGTTATTTTATCTAATGTCACATCAGAAACTGCAATATCTCCATCTCCAAGCGGATATTGACGAAGAAGTTGACGTATAAGCGTCGTTTTCCCACTTCCTGTTTTTCCGACAACCCCAAGCGTTTCTCCTTGCTTTAATGTGAAAGAAACCTTTTTTAAATTTTCTTCAGTTGATGAAGGATATGAGAAAGACACATCATCAAACTGAATATAATCCGGCTCTTGCACAAGCTTTGGATGTTTCGGATTCTTTACATCTGGCTCATACGCTAACGTTTCATTCACACGGTCAAGCGAAGCATTTCCTCTTTGCATAACATTAATTAATTCACCAATTGCAAACATCGGCCAAATCATCATCCCTAAATACACGTTAAAAGAAACGAGTTCACCAAGCGTCACCTTTGACTGGAACACAAGGTATGCACCGTACACTAAACCGATTAAATAACTAAGACCGACAAGCATTTTCACAGTTGGTTGGAATAATGCATCAATTCTCGCTACCTTCATATTTTTTTCGTAGACGTCATCTCCTAAATGATGAAATCTTTCCTCGTCTGCATTCTCTTGTACGTATGCACGAATAACGCGCACACCAGCGATTGATTCAAGCACTTTATCGTTCATATCACCAAACGCATCTTGCGCAACGGTAAATCTTTCATGCAATTTCTTTCCATATATATTCATCGCATACGCCATAATTGGAAGCGGGATAAGCGCTGCAAATGTAAGCTCCCAACTAATTGTAAATCCCATCATAAAAACGATCGTAAGCATGTATAAACTAGAATCTACAAGCGTTAATATACCAAAACCAGCTGTCATAGCGATTGCTTTTAAATCATTCGTTGCCCTCGCCATTAAGTCGCCAGTACGATTTTTTTGATAAAAAGTCGGCGTCATCTTAAGTAAATGACCCATAAATTTAGAGCGCATCGTTTTCTCAAGTACAAATGCACCGCCAAACAATTGATGTTGCCATACGAAAGTGAGGCCATATCCAACGATCGTAACCCCTATTAAAATAAGAATAGACTGTATAATAGCTTCGTTTGATAACGTTCCTGTTTTTATGTTATCTATCGTAACCCCTAACACTTTCGGGGGAATCACTTCAACTATATTCACAATTAAAAGAGCTCCAATGGCAATACTATATCTCTTCCAGTGCTCTTTAAAAAACCACTTTAACTTTAGTAATACTGATAACAATGTAACCTCTCCCTTCTCGTTCTCGTTTACTTCTCATTTCTTTATCCACTATCCAAACCCATTACATTTACATTTCGTAACCCATACAATCTCATCACATTTTTCCACCTTCCAAAGTTTTATATAGGAATATGGAAAATAAACAAAAAAAAGCATACCGCCGCTTGACGATATGCACAGGAATGCATAAAAAGCGTACGTTACGATATACGCAACGTACGCTTTTTATAAGACAAAGATGCCCTATATATCCGCACGGGTTGCGTAATGATATAAATGTTTTCTGCCATTTAACAGACCTAAGCTCATTACATTTACAATTACAATCATTACGCACACCCCCTTCATTTATTTTCCATTTATAATCTTACAACTTTATTGAGTATTCTGTCAATTGTTTTTTTACACATAAAGTAAAATGCACGAAAATGCAAATGGTTCATGACATAATAAATCAGTTTGAAATAAAAGAATGTTCTGTAAGAAAGGGCATACAAAATAAAAAAAGAATAAGAAATCGTTTTCACAAACATTTCATTTGAAAAATGTTATCAAACCCCCTACAATCACCTTATACTCACTCTTACAAGTTGCTATTTTAGGAGGACTAATCATGACAACTAGCAATACGTACAAATTTTATTTAGACGGAGAATGGAGAGAAAGCTCTTCAGGAGAAACAATCGAAATTCCATCTCCATACTTACACGAAGTAATTGGACAAGTACAAGCAATTACTCGCGGAGAAGTAGATGAAGCAATTGCATCTGCAAAAGAAGCTCAAAAATCATGGGCTGAAGCTTCCCTACAAGATCGCGCAAAATACTTATATAAATGGGCTGATGAGCTCGTAAATATGCAGGATGAAATTGCCGATATCATTATGAAAGAAGTCGGTAAAGGCTATAAAGATGCGAAGAAAGAAGTTGTTCGTACAGCTGACTTCATTCGTTACACGATCGAAGAAGCTTTACATATGCACGGAGAAAGCATGATGGGCGATAGCTTCCCTGGCGGAACGAAATCGAAACTTGCGATCATCCAACGCGCACCACTTGGTGTTGTATTAGCAATCGCACCATTTAACTACCCAGTAAACTTATCTGCTGCAAAACTTGCACCAGCATTAATTATGGGTAACGCTGTTATTTTCAAACCAGCAACTCAAGGTGCAATTAGTGGTATTAAAATGGTTGAAGCACTTCACAAAGCTGGTCTTCCAAAAGGGCTTGTAAACGTAGCTACAGGACGCGGTTCTGTAATTGGTGACTACTTAGTAGAACACGAAGGCATCAATATGGTATCGTTCACAGGTGGTACAAACACAGGTAAACATTTAGCGAAAAAAGCTTCAATGATTCCACTTGTATTAGAACTTGGTGGTAAAGATCCTGGTATCGTTCGTGAAGATGCTGACTTACAAGATGCTGCAAACCATATCGTAAGCGGTGCATTCTCTTACTCTGGTCAACGTTGTACAGCTATTAAACGTGTACTTGTACACGAAAACGTAGCAGACGAGCTTGTTAGCTTATTAAAAGCGCAAGTAGCTGAACTATCAGTTGGATCTCCAGAACAAGACAGCACAATCGTTCCATTAATCGACGACAAGTCTGCTGATTTCGTTCAAGGTTTAGTTGACGATGCTGTTGAAAAAGGTGCTACAATCGTTATCGGTAACAAACGTGAGCGTAACTTAATTTACCCAACATTAATCGATCACGTAACAGAAGAAATGAAAGTTGCTTGGGAAGAGCCATTCGGCCCAATCCTTCCAATCATCCGCGTTTCTTCAGATGAACAAGCAATTGAAATTGCTAACAAATCAGAGTTCGGTCTGCAAGCAAGTGTCTTCACTAAAGACATTAACAAAGCATTTGCAATTGCTAACAAAATCGAAACTGGTTCTGTTCAAATTAACGGACGCACAGAGCGCGGCCCTGACCACTTCCCATTCATCGGTGTAAAAGGTTCAGGTATGGGCGCACAAGGTATTCGTAAGAGCCTTGAGTCTATGACACGTGAAAAAGTAACTGTATTAAACTTAGTCTAATCTTATAAAAAGAAGCTGATCTATTTATAGATCAGCTTCTTTTCTATATAAATACCTCCAAAAACGGAGTATTTCATTCTACTTCCGATTTGGTTTTCCAAATCGAACTAAAACATGCCATAATAATTTTAATTCCTGAAGCACTTCTTCATAAGTTCCACGATCACTCCAAGATAATGGATTGCGATTCAAATCCACTACAGCAGAGCCAATTATATTTGCATCGATACAATTATTCCGTGCAATGCGTCTTGCTAAAGATGGCATTTTTGAACCTCTAAAATCCATCGGAACTTCGTCTACCGCAAGTACAAAACCGATGTGCCAATACAAATCAATAGCATACTTCAGGCAAATTTCTTCTAAAACTCTTCCTACATCCGTACCCTTAAATGAAGGATCTGCAACAAGCACCTCTACGTCTTCTTTCAGAGAAATCTCTCCATGAATCTGCGCTTCAATATAATGATTAAGATTACGGGCTGGCTCTTTGCTTACTAAATCTATAAACGGCCTTTTCAGATTAGCCAGTAAATGATTAATTAATATTGTTGGAGTCAAATTTCCTTCACCAATTGCAAAATCTCTTACAAATGTCTCTTCCAAAAGAGCAGCTAAAATCATATCAAACTCCTCATAAGTCCCCTTTTCTTTCGGATCTTGATGCGAATCTAAATACGTATATGTAGAGCGTGAAGAAACTT
Organism: Bacillus sp. GC_Bacil_1; assembly: GCF_026540675.1. Taxonomy (NCBI): domain Bacteria; kingdom Bacillati; phylum Bacillota; class Bacilli; order Caryophanales; family Bacillaceae; genus Bacillus; species Bacillus sp. GC_Bacil_1. The sequence goes on along the minus strand of NZ_JALNUG010000012.1, from coordinate 112,487 downwards.
TTGGAGATAAAAGAAAATAACATGAACCAAAACGCGGAGCCGGCCCATCTGGATGTAACATTAAATTTAGCGCTCCGTATTTTGGCCGTTGCTCATTCGTTACGCCTTCTAATTGATATGCCCCTCCAAATATTCTCTTTTCCCAAAGGTCACGTTCACCACCAGGGTAAGCAGATACGCTTCCATTAGATAGTAATGTTTCAAATTGACTTTTATATACTCCTTGCTCAAACAATGCTTCAGCAACACTTTTCATACTCGAATCAAGTCTGTCTGGATGAAAGTGTAAAGCAATCCTTGCATGAGATTTTAAATTAGCGACAGCTTCTTCAAATATTTCATCTGTAATATTAGACATTTTAAGTATATGATTAATCGTTGCTTTAGCCTCACGTTTTTCGTTCTCTGCATATTTTGAAATATACTCTAAAGCAAATAATTGAGATCTTGATAATTCCATAATCCAATCTCCCCTTTAATTGAAATGACCTTAATCCTTTCAATTAAAAGTGCATTTTTCCCTTCTTATGCAACTAACCTAATTTATTGAACAAAAAGTACTTTAATACAGTCTAATTACAGATACGAGCATTCTTTACGGGTAAATCCACACATTCTACAGAAATGTGATATCCTAGCCATCGCTCAGCAATATGTTCAAATGATAAAACAGATCCCGTTGTAAAAAAACGATGCTTCGGATTCAGATTGTCAGACAAAATTCCTTTGTGCTGTAAAATGGTACTTAACTCTATCGCTGTTTCTTCTGCAGAACTAATAATCGTTACATCTTCTCCTAACCCCCTTTTTAATCACAAACTCTTCTCTATAATCTGATTATTACTATATCCATTGACGTATAAAAATACATTTGTTACTCTTAAAGACGTTAATTTAATATTTAAATCCTCATTCGTATCTCGGTGAGGTAGAGGTTGCAATCATTAAGAGTATCATTTCAGGAGATGTAGTGGCATTGATGAAGGAATGAGAAAGGAATGGTTGCCGAAGTAAGTCGTGTCCACCATGCACGCTTGCTGGGTCTGCATTTAATAAGTGCAGAACTGTCACAAACGTTTCGTTTGTGGAGAGCTATCGAGAGGTATGTCGTGGGTTTCTTATAAGATAGAAAGCATGTAGCGGCAGATTACGTGCTTTTTTTGTTTTGTTTGGGACTTCTCTTCCTGACTCAGGAAGACATACATATCTCCTCGCTTGACTTGGTTATACTAACTTTGGAGGTATTTTCTATGCAACAAAAAAAATGGGGCTTTTGGGTACTAACAGCTTTCGTTGTCGGTAACATGGTTGGCGCTGGTATTTTCATGGTGCCAAGTACGTTGGCACAAACAGCAAGCCCACTCGGTGTCACTTTAGCTTGGTTAACAACAGGGTTTGGTGTTTTAATGCTAGCTCTTGTTTTCGGTAATTTAGCAATTCGTCGTCCTGATTTAACGACAGGACCACAAAGTCATGCATATGCTTTATTCTCAACACCAAAAAAGAAAAAAATGGCTGGATTCAGTATGGTATGGGGATATTGGGTTGCAAACTGGGCAAGTAACGTTGCCATCATTACATCATTTGCGGGATATTTATCACTCTTCTTCCCAATTATGAAAGATACGCGACTACTATTTTCAATCGGTTCTTTTAACATAGAAGTCGGAAAACTAATTACATTTACGATTTGTTCCATCTTACTTTGGGGAACTCATATTATATTAACAAATGGTGTAAGCGGAGCTGGAAAACTAAACTTCTTAGCAACAACAACGAAAGTAACTGGATTCCTTTTATTCATCGTCGTTACGTTATTTGCATTCGAAGCTTCTAAGTTTGGACAATGGTACACGCCGATGATTGATAAATCAGGTGTATCACATGGTCTTCTTTCACAAGTAAATTTAGCTGCTCTTACAACGCTTTGGGCGTTTATCGGAATTGAATCAGCCGTTCTTTTATCAAACCGTGCTGTTTCTCCAAAAACGGTAAAACGTGCAACAGTTGCGGGATTACTTATTACAGTTGCGATTTACTTAGGAATTACAATTTTAACAATGGGTGTACTTCACGTTGATAAATTACAAACTTCTGAACGTCCATTAGCAGATGCACTAAACGCTGCAATGGGTCATGGCGGCGGGAAACTGATGGCATTACTTGCTCTTACTTCCCTGTTCGGTTCTATCTTAGGCTGGATTTTATTAAGCTCAGAAGTACCATATCAAGCAGCAAAAGAAGGTTTCTTCCCTTCCTTCTTCACAAAAACAAATAAAAAAGGAAGTCCAATTTACTCATTACGATTAACAAACATTATGTCGCAAGTGTTCCTATTCTCAACATTATCAGGAACCATTGCGGAAGCTTATACATTCGTTATTACCGTATCAACACTGGCCTACCTCATTCCATATCTCGTTTCACCAATCTTCCAGTTAAAACTAGTCGCAACTGGTGAAACATATAAAAATGAAATGCGGGCAAGAATTACAGATGGCATAGTCGCAGTTATCGCACTTTGCTACGCACTATGGGTTATTAAAACCGGCGCATCCGATATAAAAACGTTCCTTCTCGGAATTGGTTTATTCGTAATTGGATTTGCTTTCTATCCATTAATGAATCGTGATCAGAAAAAAAATAACGAAAAGAAAAACGGGCAAGTTGCATAACGCAATTTGCTCGTTTTTTCTTTTGTAAAACATATATAATAGAACAAAGAGGTGAAAAACATGTCAATCGAATCGCTATGGAGCAGTCGCTTCCAACAACATATTCAAAATATCATTACATACTTTGCACGTATGATTAACGGTTTACTATATAGCTTTATCTTTATTTCATGCGTTGGCGCATACTACTATGCTCAGTTTCTAAAAACATCTCCTTCTAAAGGAATATCTTTACTACTCATCACGATTGTACTTACATTCATTATAACGAGATGCCCTATCCGTACATTTATTCAAAAACCTGATGCTGTCTATTTACTAGCACTAGAAGAGAAATTAACATCTTATTTCAAAAAATCTCTTCTATACAATTACATCATTCAGCTTTTCCCATTGTTATTTACGTTCCTTATTCTCGTTCCACTTGCTATGCAATCATTGCAATTAACTGTACCTTTTTTGTGTACAATCTTTATCGTATTAATGATTACGAAAGCTTGGAACATGTACATACATTGGATGTGGCGTGATAGTCACGACAAAAACATATGGCTGATCATCCGTATTACTTGTAATGCCTTAATCATTTACATGCTGTTTTATTCCGCAAATGTTCTCATATTAGGCGGACTACTTTTACTACTTGCTTTCCTACTTCTATATACGAAAAAACAGCCTACAAAACGAATACCTTGGGATTACATAATCGAGCAAGAAGAAAAAATGAACGTTCGTTTTTATCAATTTGCTAGCATTTTTACAGATGTTCCGCAACTGAATAAACAAGTAAATAAAAGAAAATGGCTTACAAATTGGATTGAACCTTTATTACATAAAAAACGAGAAACTTTCTTCTACTTGTATACACTAGCATTTTTACGTGGAAATGATTATTTCGGCATATATATTCGCTTAGGATTGATCGGTGCTTTCGCCTTATATTTCATACCAAATATATACGTAAAAGGCGCTATCGCTTACATCGTTCTATATATGATTTCTATGCAGCTCCGTTCACTGTGGAAATATTTTTCGGGAAATATTATTGTAGCATTATATCCGATTGGTACTGAAGAAAGAATGAAGCAATTTCTTCGCTTAATCTTTATATTGCTAAGTATTCAACTCATTGTATTTTCAATTGTTATACTCATTGCTACAGGTCAATTTTTACATAGCCTTATCATTATGATTGTCGGGTTACTCTGGATCAAATTTATTATTGTACCAAAAACGAAGCAACGCGTTTCTTCGTTTTAACGAAAAGAAATATCTTAAAAGCCAAGGAGCAAATAAATTATCTCCTTGGCTTTTTTATTTTGCTTCCTCAAACAAGAATCACTGAAACAACCGATATTTTATGATTTTTACATACAAAAACGATAATACATGTTTACGACCTAATAAAAAGGGTATCTATTAATTAACAGAGTAAAGGAGGGGCCTATATTGTGAATAAAAAAACGGAACAACTGAAGCATCACGTTACTGACAATCAATGCAAACATGCTTTAACAACAAATCAAGGGGTAAAAATAGCTGAAGATGAATTTTCTTTAAAGATGGGCTTAAGAGGCCCAACCTTAATGGAGGATTTTCACTTTCGTGAGAAAATGACCCATTTTGATCACGAACGAATTCCCGAAAGGATTGTTCATGCACGCGGGGTTGGCGCTCATGGTTATTTTCAGCTTTATGAATCTTTAGAAACATATACGAAAGCAGATTTTCTTACTAATCCTTCAAAGAAAACACCTGTATTTGTACGGTTCTCAACCGTTCAAGGTTCTAAAGGATCCAACGACACAGTAAGAGATGTACGCGGATTCGCCACAAAATTTTATACAGATGAAGGAAACTATGATTTAGTGGGTAATAATATGCCAGTATTCTTTATCCAAGATGCTATTAAATTTCCTGATTTTGTCCATGCAGTTAAACCAGAACCACATAATGATATTCCTCAAGGAGCTAGCGCTCATGATACCTTTTGGGACTTTGTTGCGCATAATCCTGAGTCCACTCATATGGTCATGTGGCAAATGAGCGACCGAGCTATTCCGCGTAGTTTACGAATGATGGAAGGTTTTGGAGTTCACACATTTCGACTCATTAACGCAGAAGGAAAAGCCCATTTCGTAAAGTTTCACTGGAAACCTACCCTCGGGGTTCATTCATTAGTATGGGATGAAACTCAAAAGATTGCTGGGAAAAATCCTGATTTTCATCGTCAAGATTTATACGAAGCAATTGAAAAAGGGCATTATCCTGAATGGGAGCTTGGATTACAGTTAATTCCAGAAGAAGATGAACATAAATTTGATTTTGATATTTTAGATCCAACGAAATTATGGCCAGAAGAAGAAGTTCCCGTAAAATTAGTTGGTAAAATGACACTGAACAAAAATGTTGATAACTTCTTTGCTGAAACAGAGCAGGTAGCTTTTCACCCTGGTCATGTCGTACCAGGTATTGATTTTTCAAATGACCCTCTTCTGCAAGGAAGATTATTCTCCTATACAGATACACAATTATCTCGTTTAGGGGGCCCTAATTTCCATCAAATCCCTATCAATCAACCCGTATGTCCTTTTCATAATAATCAACGTGATGGTATGCATCAAATGCAGATTCATCGCGGTCAAACAAACTATCATCCTAATGGATTAAATAACAATCAACCTGCAACCGTCCAAGCCGAACAAGGAGGATATGAACATTATCAAGAAAAGATTGATGGGCATAAAATTAGAGGTCGCAGTAAAAGCTTTCTTAACTTCTATTCTCAGGCTAAACTTTTCTACAATAGTATGAGCCCTATTGAAAAGCAGCACATAAAAGAAGCTTTTTGCTTTGAAGTTGGGAAGTGTAAATCAGACATGGTGAAGGCAAATGTAATTGCTCTTCTAAACCACGTCGATCGTCAATTAGCACAAGAAGTCGCTAACATTATTGGAGCTCCTTTACCTAAGGAAAATCACGAAGTAAATTCAGATGCAAAATCACCTGCACTAAGTATGTCCAATACTATTTTTAAATCTGATTCCAAAAATGTTGCAATTCTATTAAATGGTGACCCAAGCGTCTCACTTCTGTCCGAATGGATTCAAGCTTTTGTACAACACCGAATTAACTATAGTATCATAGATAATAAAATTTATCATTTCAATGATTCCATTAAAGTAACTGATACTTATACAACAACAGACTCCCCCCTTTTTGATGCAGTATTAGTGTTTAGTAGTGAGTCTGTCATTCAACCCCCTGTTTTAGAATTTGCAGAAACTACTTTTAAACATTTTAAACCGATAGCTCATGTCCTTAGTAATTCTCATGCTTTGGACCATAGTAAGATTAAACTGGATGGAGCAGGAGTTTACAACTTAACAAATACTTCAATTGAATCATTTATAGAAGGCATTGCCCAAGGAAGATTCTGGAGCCGATAATATAATATAATATAATATAAGGAGCGGATTAGAATGAGTAAAAAAATTGCTATTTTAATAACGGATTATTTCGAGGACACAGAATACACAGAGCCAGCAGAAGCTTTTAAACAAAAGGGATATGAATTAACAACTATTGAAGCAGAAAAAGGTAAAACGGTACACGGTAAGCAAGGAAAAAGTGAAGTCGTGATTGATAAAAGTATTGATGATGTTTCTCCAGAGAACTTTGATGCCCTCTTCATACCGGGTGGATTTTCTCCAGATATACTTCGTGCCGATGAACGTTTTGTTCGCTTTAGTAAAGCATTTATGGATGCGGAAAAACCTGTTTTCGCTATTTGTCACGGACCTCAGCTACTCATCACTGCACAAACACTTGAAGGACGCGATGTAACTGGATATAAATCTATTGAAGTCGATTTGAAAAATGCCGGCGGGAACTTTCATGACAAAGAGGTTGTCGTATGTCAAAATCAGCTAGTAACAAGTAGACAGCCAGAGGACATCCCAGCGTTTATTGAAGAATCGTTGCGTATATTAGGATAACTACTTCGGTTAACTAACCTCCTTTTATTTACATGAAAATAATTAATCAGTGGGGTTTTATTCATCCACCACTGATTAATTATCCCTCACCAACTGGTCGTTTGCAGGAAATCCGACCACCACAAATAGCAGGATAAATAAAAAAGGGGGGAATCCAAAAGTTCAGTTTTAATAATCTTTTGGATTCCCCCCTTTTCTCGCCCCAAAATTCCTTATCACTTTTCATAGGCAGTTCTCATATAGTGAAAATGACTATATAATTCCTATCCATAAGTTAAATAATGATTTCGCACATATATAAATACAAAAGATGGGAGCCTTATTTATGAATAACAATCCACCTTCAACGCCCCAAGACAACTCCGAAAACAATAGCCGTGATATTACACTGCAAACATTAAGGGTCATCGGACTCGTCGTCCTTATTAGTGGTTATATCCTCGTTGCGCTCTCTGAAGTAGGTGAGCTGAAAGTCTTATTAACAAACCCAAATAGCAATCCTGATTTAGCTGAAGTTGATCCGTTTTAAAAGCCATATGAAAAGCGATTTCTAGCATCGCTTTTCATATCGTTTTATCCAATCTGAGAAACCTCCCCCTCATACTTCTCTTTCCCTATCGCCTTCATAAATAATAAAATACTGCTCATACCAACGATAAAGTACAGAGCACTCATACCCCAAGATGCAATAAATGAACCTAGCATAACACCTAATGCCCCGTTCATTTTTGCCACTTGAAAGACCATTCCGTTAATCGCCATATAAGAACCTCTTGCCTCATTTGGCACCATATCTGCCATAATAGATTGACGCACTGGCACATACATCATCTCGCCTACTGTTTGGAAAAGCCCTGCAATTAATAAAATCCATAAGCTATTGCTCGTTCCGAGTATTGTAAATCCAATCGTGTAAATAAATAAGCCTACATATAAGATTTTCAAATCGTTGAAGCTTTTCAGCATTTTAATAAGAAGTGCTGAACATAACACAACTAAAATTGTATTCTCTGCAGAAATCCAGCTCAGCATGCGAATACCTGTTAAATCAAACGTAAAACCATTCCCGAATAAAAAGTGCACCGTTTCAAATTCCTTCTGCAAACGTACCCCTAAATAATTATTAATTTGAAACTCTAACGATAATGTACATATACTCGCTGCACAAAAAATTAAAAATGCTTTATCTTTCATCACGACTTTATAACTATCTGCCATATCTTTTAATACATTTTTCTTCTCCATCGTTTTTCGTGCTACATACACTTCTTCCATATACACAGCCATCACATATAGAGTCATAATGGCAACAAGCGTTAATACGATAAACAATTGTAGTCTATAGTTTTCAAATAGTAATCCTCCAAATATCGCTCCAATCGCAATGGATAAGTTAATAGCCCAGTAATTAATGCTGTACATCACTTTTCGATTTTCAGGTGTACTCACATCAATTAACATCGCTTCTGTCGCAGGATTCATAAGTCCCGATCCTAAACTATTCACTAGCATAAAGATAAATGTTAACCACGGTGAGTCAACGTAATCCGAATTCGCAACTCCCATACAAGCAATGGAAATGACTTGTATACTTTGACCGATAATCATAACCTTTTTACGCCCAAGCCGGTCTCCAACATATCCACCGTATAAACCAATTACTAATGAAGCTATGACATTAATAAGTAGTAACGCACCAGCAATCGCGCTACCTAACTTTACGGAAAAATAAATCGCCATAAATGGAAAAATCATCGTGGACACAGTACGTGTTAAAAACGATGTTATAATTCTAATTTTTATATTTCGATGCATACTCCAAAATCCCATTGTTTCCCCTCCTTATGCTTACTTATTTTACTTTGAAAAAAAGGAAGAAAAAGGTTAGAATATTCTAAAGAGTTTCCCCTTTTATGATAGAAGGAAGTGTATATATGAAAATTATGGACTATTACATTAGACTAAGACTACATGCACAAGATCAACAACATATGCGAAATAGCTTACAAGAATTAGCGGATGTTTTATATTGCAGTACGAAAAACGTAAAGATTTTATTAAAGAAAATGAGCGAGGAGCAATTAATTAGCTGGACTCCAGGGCGAGGCCGCGGAAATAAAACGGAAATTCTATTTATACATAATTTCGTAGAAGCGATTGAGTCCTATACAGATGAACTGTTAGCGCAAGAAAAATTAAAAGATATCTTTCTTCTTTTAAAAGAACCCCTCCCCCTCGCACTTCAAAAAAAGATAGAAAATAAACTACATCATCATTTTGGATACGAACCTTCAAATGATATGTACGACGTATTAAAGATTCCTATATCGAGAAAGATATTCCCATTAGATCCGGCTTTTGTGGCTGTAACTACAGAGAGCCATCTTACGAGTCAAATTTTTGATACATTAGTCGTCTATAACGATGTTACTGAAAAAATGGAGCCTCACATTGCGCATACGTGGGAATTAAGTGAAGACGGGCTTACGTGGACTTTTTATTTACGAAAGGATGTATATTTTCATAACGAAACAGTTTTAACTTCTAAAGATGTACAATTTTCATTTGAAAGACTAAAAGAAGTTTACTCTCCTTTCGAATGGTTAACAGAAGAAATCGTTCAAATTGAAACGCCATCACCACTACAAATTCGATTCCATTTAGCGAAACCAAATTTATTTTTCTTACACTATGTAAGTTCAATGCAGCTCGCAATTTTACCGCGTGATACGAGTATTCAAAATCATCATTATATAGGTACTGGGCCTTTCAAACTTGCTCATTACTCTGAAGATAATATCATACTCGAAGCGTTCACCCATTATTTTAAAGAGCGCGCGTTATTAGACCGTATTGAATTTTGGGGTATTCCTGACCATGTGCAAATAGATGCTGATTATGAACTACCAAACGAAGAGGAAAATGAAAGGCATGATATACAAATAGAAGAAATAGGTTGTATTTATGCTAGCTTCAACTTTAAAAAACCTGGTCCTCATCACGACATTTACTTTCGAAAAGCTTGGAGAGAACTATATGATGTTGAAATGATACTTCGTAACATAGAGGGTAGACGGACAATTGCTGCATCAAGCTTTTTCCCTGATAGAAGCCGCCTTGCAACAAGAAGATCCTACTCTTTAGAAAAGGCAAAAGAGTATTTGAAAAAGAGTACATATAATGGAGAAACGATACATATTTACTTCTTCGCATTTAAAGATAGTGCAAATGATGCATATTTCTTAAAAGAACGATGTGAAAGTTTAGGTATACAAGTAGAGCTTCACCCATTTCCCGTTTCAGATTATATGAATCGCTCTATTGATAAACATGCTGATATTATTTTCATGGGAGAAGTATTTGCTGCCAATCATGAAATTGCATTCTTAAATGTATTTAAAAATAAAAGTTGCTTCGTAAATCGGTTCATGGACCCGCACTACGAAAAACAAATTAACTGTTTACTAGATACATTTTTACTAGAAGAAAATAAAGAAAAGCGCTATGAACTCATGTATGAGATTGAAGAGTTTTTACAAGCAGAACACATCATTTTATTTAACTATCACGTTCTAAAAAGAAAAACATACCCTTCTTCTTTAAAAAACGTAACAATTGATTCATTCGGTTGGGCAAATTTTGCGAAGTTATGGATACAGCCATCCATGTCTTAAAATGTGAGTCATTATAAAAGGAGAAGGTACTACATCCTTAGCAGTACCTTCTTCACATACTATTATTTAATTACTCCATCTAAGTGATCTTTCAAGTTCCCTAAATACTTCTCTATATCCGGATTCTTCACCACATCATAACAAGCAAAACTCTTTAACGGACTCATACCGAGAAACTTTTGCACTCGGTGTAAATGACTAAGCGCTGATTCTAAACTTTCTCCTTCAAAGAACTTCGTCTTATCTCCAAATGCTTTTTCAGGTGCATTCCAAGTTGTGGAGAACATATACTCTTTCTCTTTTAATAAACCACCTGTTCCATATTCATCTGCACCTTTAAAGAACAAACCGTATTCATACACTTCATCCATATACGTTTTAAATAAGCCCGGTACACTAAACCAGTAAATCGGTGTTTGATAAATCACAACATCAGCCCATAAAAACTTCTCTTGTTCTTCTTTAATACTATAGCCATCTTGAATCGTTGTTGTTTTCACATGATGCTTCTCACTTAATACCGTTACCATATAATCTACTAACGTTTTATTTAATCGTCCTTCCTTTGTACCGTATTTTTCATGTCCATTTATAATAAATATATTTTTCATCGTTTTTCTCTCCCCTATATAATCTACTCTTCAGCTATTAAGCCGAGTTGCTGCTGTAGTGTAAGATTATCTTCTAAATGCCAATCTTCCGTGATCTTTCCGTCTTTCACATGTAAAATATCAATTGCAAAAAAATTAATTTTCTTACCATTATGTGTTCCTGTAAAAGAAAGACGGGCTGTTACTTTATCACCAACAACTAATAAGTCTTCAATCTCGCAATGTATATCAGGCACAACTTTACGAAAATTTTGCGCTGCAAACTTTAATCCTTCAATGCCTTGTGGTCGCCCTTTCGGCAATGTATTATCGAAGAAATCTTTAGTAACAGTCTGCGGAATAAATTCCTCCTTACCTGTATCCCAAAATGCATAAAAACGCTGCGCCGCATGAACCATTTCTGTCGCTTCTTTTTTACTTAGTGAGGGATCAATTGTCATTGCTTTTGGCTTTGGCATTTCTTTTAATAACTGAACTTCAGTTTTTTGTTCCACACCACATGCTACAAGCACAATACAAATAACAAACAAACTAAGAAATCTAAATAACTTTTTTATCCCCATGGAAATCACCACCTCCTTATATAAATCCTTTTTGTTTCGTATTGCTATTGTATATGCACTAACTTCCTTTATGGAAGTAGTGATATTTTTTTCATATAGTTACCAAAAGTATAGTTTTGTGATACTATAAAGCAAATTCATCCAAAAAAATTTTATGGAGGCTAGTTCCATGAACGATATAAATCCAGTTGAATTAACGAAAGGTTTACCTGGCATACCTTGTCCCATCGCTAAAACGCTTGATGTAATTAGTACAAAATGGACATTTTTAATCATTCGTGATCTTCTTATCGAAGGAACATTACGCTTTAGTGATTTACAAAAATCAATGGATGGGATTAGTCCAAAAACATTATCGCTTCGACTAAAAGAATTAGAGTCTCAAGGCATTATAACGAGAAAAGTATATCCAGAAGTTCCGCCTCGTGTAGAGTACACATTAACGGATAAAGGAAAGCAATTAGAGGGGATTTTTATTGAATTAAAACGGTTTGGATTAAGCTTATAAAACAAAAACCCCTCACGTCGTAAGGGGTTTTATTACTTCGCAAAACTTTCAGCCAACTGTTTCTCTCTCCACATAAATGTAATGCCGAGACCAACTATTAAAACAACGCCTGAAAATGCATATGGATAATGAATATTCATATCAAATAATATTCCGCCCATCGCTGGTCCTGCGATATTTCCTAAACTCGTATAAGTCGAGTTCATACCAGCGACGAATCCTTGCTCTTTTCCGGCTGCTTTTGATAAAAATGTCGTTAAAGCTGGACGAAGTAAATCAAATGCTAAGAAAATGAAGCAAGTAACGAGAAGTACAATCCAATAATTAAAGACTACAGTTGAGACGAATGCTAATACTGCACCTACAATTAAACATATTTGAATTAACACTTTCTCACCGAACATGTCTACCAATTTGCCAAACATAAATACTTGCACAACTACCCCAAAGATTGAACTAATTGTAATAATTGCTGCAATATCTTTCGGCGAGAAACCAAATTTATGATCAGAAAATAAGCTAAACACTGTTTCATACGCTGATAATCCGAATGCGAGTACAAATACGATAATAAATGCAATTGCATACATTGGATGTAATGATTTCTTTAAATCCCCAATAAAACTTGATTCTTTCGTATTAGAAGAAATCTCTGCAAGTTCTTCTTTCGTTAACGGTTCTTTTAAAATAAAGATCGAAATCACACATGCTATAAAAGCAATTACTGCTGCAACGAAAAACGGCACACGTATACCGTATTCTGCAATAAATCCGCCGATTCCAGGCCCTATAATGAATCCAGTACTAATAGCCGCAGATAAGTATCCCATCGCCTTTGGACGTTCCTGAATAGATGTAATATCCGCAACATATGCCGTAACACCAGGCATAATAAAAGCAGCACTAATTCCGCCTAATACCCTTGCTACATAAAGCATCCATACATCTTTTCCTAATCCAAAAAGAAGCTCTGAAACACCAAAAATAAATAATCCAATGATTATCATTTTCTTTCTACCGTAAAGATCAACCCACCGGCCTGTAATAGGTGAAGTAATGAGCTGTGCCATTGCAAACACTGCAACGAGATATCCCATCGTCTTCCCTGTTAAACCCATATCATTCATAAAGGACGGCATAACCGGAATGATTAATCCAATCCCTAAAAAAGCGATAAATATATTACTCAAAAGAATGACCAATACCATCTTTTGTTCTTTTATCGGTTTCTTCACTTTTTAACACCTCTTCCCGTAAGTTCCTCTCAAAAAATAATGCCCAAGAAGCTTTTTCTCTATCCTTCTATTTGTGGGCTAGTCATGAGTAGAGATGCCCCCTACTCGTTAGAATTTCACACTATCCTTCCACACATACATACGCATTAGGTGAATGACTATCATTCAGTTTTCCTCAAAAATGAACCTACCTTTTCAGACAGGTTCATCTCACTATTTCTTTATATGTAGTGCATGTGTTAAAAAATCTAGTACTTCTGCCTTTTGTAGCTCGACTTGCTCATCATCTTTATGATCATATAGATACACTTGTTCCGCTGCTGATTCAACTAGAGCGATAAATAACTTCGCTGTTCGCTCTGCGTGAACCGAATCACGAATTTCACCAGCTTCTTTTGCCTCATTTAAAAATTCACTTAGCCACATATAAAGGGGCTCATACACAGCTTCCCATTCTTTTATATGTTCTGTAGATGCAAGACCAGCATACATTAAAGCTTGTATTTCACGATATTCAGCTATAAAGTGAAACACCGCATCTATTACTTGCGTCACTTTACTTGAGAAAGGCGCATCGTTTTGCACTTTTTCTTTCACTGCAAGTATCATCTTTTCAACCATCACTTCTGCTATTGCAGGCATAACAGATAACTTAGAAGGAAAATATAAATAGAAAGTTCCTTGCGCAATGCCAGCTAATTTCACGATATCAGAAATCTTCGTTTTTTCGACGCCCTTTTCCTGAAACACTTCAATAGCTGCATAGACAATTTTCTCTTTTTTATTCATCATCTAAACCCTTTCACACGCATATTGAATGACTGTCACTCATTTTATAAGATAATCGATTGTACTGTCAATGATAGTGAACTCTAAGAGGAAATCATTTTTTTATAATAAAATCTCCTAATAAACAATTAGGAGATAAAAATACAATATACCTTTAAGAAAGTGCCTTTAATCCTGTCACTCCACATACAATAAGAAACACACTAATGATACGCGCTTTACTTTTCGACTCACCAAACAAGAACATGTTTAACAAAACTGCACCTGCTGTTCCGATACCAATCCAAACCGCATACGCGACACTTACTTGTAAAAATAAGAAGGAAGTATACAAAAATGCGAAGGATGTAGCAAACCCACCTATATAAATCGCACCATTGGCTAATGTCTTATCTTTACTATACATTTTAAGTCCTATCACACCGACTATTTCACTAATTGCAGCACAAAATACGAAAAACCAACCCATTTTTAAGCAGCTCCTTCCACAGTTTCTTCTTTATTGTCAGCTAACTTTAAACCGATAACGCCGGCTACTACCATAAGAATGAAGAATAGTTTGCCTGCGCTGAAACTTCCACCGAAAAGAAATACATCCATTAAGAAAGTACCTACCGTACCAGCTCCAGCGAAAACAGCATATACAGTTCCTGTTGCAAGATGTTCACACGCTTTAGAAAGGAAGTGAAAATCAACAGCGATAACTCCTAAAATAATAATCCAATGCCACCAAGTATTAGCCGTATTAAAACCAAACACCCAAAAAATTTCAAAGATACATGTTAATATGACATATAACCAAGCTCTATTTTTCATACCTCTCACCTCTTATGACTGACTATCAGTCATTTTTATTTTAAAAAAATATACTCTTTCATCAATACTATATAAAAACAAATATCATCCTCATTTACCATTTATATTTGTTCCGTTTCCAAGTAAACTGCATCCTGTCATACAAAATGACTGAATGTCATTCATATATATATTGTACATGAACATTTTAAAAACTGTCAATGCCGAAAGTTTATTTAAAATTTCTTTCATCTGATTTGTATATTTCCTAATAATCTGTCAATAATGCTAGTAACATAATATTTTCTCCACTCCCCCTTGGAGAGATCCCTTGAATGGAGCAGTTAGCTTTTGCTAGCTGCTCTTTTTTATTTATCCGCACACTATGATGAAATACTCATAGATCAAATCCATTTTTCATCACATAACAACATCTATTTATTTTCCAATGAGCTTTTGTATGTACGAATTTTATTCTCAAGCATCTTCTCTGTAACCTCTAAGTTTTCTCTTTGAATCTGAATAGATTTCCTATGATCTTCTAGGAGCTGTAAACGAGCTTCTGTTGTATGCACCCCTTCTGTATATAATCTAGCGTATTCTCTTATTTTCGCTATTGGCATTTGCGTTTGTTTTAATTTCATTACAAACTGCAACCACTTTATATGTGACTCTTCGTAAAGTCGATTTCCATTTGTATCACGATTTGCAATTAATATATTTTCCTTTTCATAATAACGTAGTGTATGTGTGCTCACGCCTAATAATTTTGCTACCTCACTAATTGTGTACATACTAAAGCTCCCTCCACATGCTTACCCTCATATATTTTATGACCGTATCAAATTTATAAAAAACATTTGACTTAGAGTATACTCTAACAAATACAATCTAACCATAAATGAATTTGAATTTAGGGGGATTTTATATGAAATACACTGTTATTACTGGCGCAAGTTCCGGAATTGGTTATGAAGCAGCTTTAGCATTTGCATCTCGCGGAAAAAATTTAGTACTTGTAGCTCGAAGACAAGAAGAATTAAACGGATTAAAATTAAAAATTAACGAAATGCATCCGGAGTTGGATGTTGTCATTCGAAGAACTGATTTATCTGTTACTGAAGATGTTTATAAACTTTATGAAAGCCTACAAGCTTTTCAAATTGAAACGTGGATTAACAACGCAGGTTTTGGTAATTTCGCCTCAATTGCTGAACAAAATTTAAATAAAATCGAAACGATGTTACATGTAAATATAGAAGCACTAACAATACTCTCTTCTCTTTTCGTTCGAGATTATTCAATGGTTGATGGAACACAGCTTATTAACGTTTCATCGGGCGGCGGATACACGATTGTTGCTGATGCTGTTACGTATTGCGCTACGAAATTCTATGTAAGTGCATTTACAGAAGGGCTGTCTCACGAACTGAAAGAACAAGGCGCAAAACTGCAAGCAAAAGTTTTAGCTCCTGCTGCAACTGAAACAGAATTTGCGAAGCGTTCATTTGATATTGATGAATTCCAATACGATAATGTTGTACCAAAATTCCACACTGCAAAACAAATGGCACAATTTATGCTCGACCTTTATGATAATGATAAAGTTGTAGGAATTGTCGACGGTTTAACGTATAACTATGAACTTAAAGATCCACTTTATAATTTTGCCGTGAGACAAAAGAATTCAAATTCTTAATAACCTGTCCAGTTCTTATGGAAATATATATTCCCACTATATATGTAAATAATAGTGGGAACTTTTTCCCTATAAATTTTTTATCCAACATACCGCACCATCGCCACTTCATCACAATAATCCACCTTTGGACAATGTCTACAATCAATCCATACTTTCTCTGGCAACGCTTCTTTGTTTATAAAATCAAATCCACACTTTTGAAAAAATACTGTTTCATATGTTAAGGAAATTACTCTTCTTACATTTATTTTCGTAGCTTCCTCCATTACATGATTTACGAGCATACGCCCTATCCCTTTCCCTGCATATGTATGCGAAACTACTAACGATCGTATTTCTGCAAGATCTTCCCCTAATACATGTAATCCAGCAACTCCAACAATTCTCTCGTCTTCTTTCATAACATATAAACATTGCAAATATTGATAAAGAGACAAAAGGGAACGTGGTAAAACCACTCCCTCTTTTGCATAAACCTCAATAAGACTATAAATTTCTTTCACATCACTCGTCACCGCATTACAGATTTTCATATTACATCCCCTTGCCCTCGATATTAATATTTATAACTTTAAATGAATTTTAATACATAATTTTATATAATAATACAGCTCTCTTTTCTCCTCGTCAATCACTTTATGCAAACAAAAAACCAAGCAATCTAATTGATGCTCGGTTCCTCATCTCGTATCGGCAATACCGTCGAATATTTAATTTCACGAAGTGCTAAACTTGTCTGTATCCTTGTAATACCAAGCTTATTCAGCTTTCTAATAAACTGCTCCAGTTCTTTACGATCACGATTTGCAACCTTTAATAAATAATCGTATTCTCCTGTTAAACAGTGACATTCTAACACTTCCGGCATCGATTCTAATTCTTTCTCCAACACTTCCAACTTGTCAAATTGATGAATATTCGTACTCATAAAAATAAAACATAATAAATCAAACCCAAGCTTTTCTTGATTTAAAATCGCAACTTGCTTATCGATGAAACCTTCCCCATCTAACCTTTTTATTCTTGCATGCATCGCAGCCGGTGATAAATTAACGCGACGTGCCAGCTCTGCATTACTTACTTGTGACTCCTTCTGCAATATATCTAAAATTTGTACATCCAAATCATCCAACACTTTAATAACAGACGACTCCATTACAATTCCCCCTTTTTTCTTACCGATGATTATTCGAAAAAACACCTTATAATTTATCCAAAACTGAATATCATTCCGTAAATATCATTCACAGATAAATATTTTATCGAGTTTTTACCATTATACAAAAGAATATATTATACAATAAAGAAAAATGCTAAAATTATTTACAATTCGTATTGATTATAAAAAAGGGGATTTTAGCATGCCTTATTTTTACGTCTTTTTACTATTACTAACGAGCTTATTATGGGGAGGAAATTTTGTCGTTGGAAAATCACTCGTCGATCATGCATCGCCGATGACACTGACAAATTTAAGATGGATGATTGCGATTGTTTGTTTATTACCAATGGTATGGTTTAAAGAAAAGAAAATCCTTCCACCACGTACCGCAATACTTCCTTTAATATTGATGGGAATTTCAGGGGTCGCTCTTTTTAACATCTTTCAATTTTTAGCATTAGAAAAAACATCCGCTACGAATGTAGGTCTTATCTCTACTTTGAATGCAATTTCAATCGCATTATTTTCAGTATTATTTCTAAAAGAAAAAGTAAATACACTTCAAATCCTATCCATGATTCTTTCATTCTTCGGGGTTATCCTCGTCCTATTAAAAGGTGATTTCTCGCTTTTATTTTCACTACATTTTAATAGCGGTGATTTATGGATGATTGCAGCAGTCTGTATTTGGGGAATCTATTCTGTTTGTAGTAAATGGGCAACAAAAACAACTACACCACTTATGGCAACGTTGTACTCTGGTATTTTCGGCGTTATTTTATTACTACCGTTTAACATAGGTAGCTTCACTGTTTCAAATATAAATACTTCTTTCATCACATCACTTTTATATACCGGGCTTATTTCGACAGTTCTTTGTATGGTATTTTGGAATATTGGTGTACAAAAATTAGGTGCAACTACATCAGGTATTTTTCTAAACTTCAATCCAATTTTCACAGCCATTTTAGCATTCATATTCCTCGGAGAAGAATTAACGTGGATACAAATTTTAGGGACAATTGTCGTTGTAACAGGATGTTATTTATTTTCTCATTTCAAAACTGTTGCCGTTCAGCCTGTTAGACCTTTAATGCGAAAACATTCTTAATGAAAAAACATCGTCATCTGGGTTGGCGATGTTTTTATTTACTCTTCATTTCTTTTATATACTGCTTTTCCTCTTCTGGCAATAAACGTTCCGTCGCCTTACCAGTATCTCCACCTTGAAGGCTCCATAAAAAGTTATGTTCCTCAACGGTTTGAGAAAAATCTCCTTTTTCCCATCTATTTATAATAGAAAATAACTTCATTTTATATTGAAAACCTGTACTATTTTCAATATCTCTTTTTACATTAGAAATTTCCTTTTTTGTCATCTCTACAAATCCCCATTTTTCAGAGGATTTTACCTTTTGGTGGACCATTTTATGCATAGTAGAAATAATTTCACCTTCACTAATTTGCGGAGCTTCTTCTGCAGCTTTTTTCTCTTTTTCGTTTGCCGCTCGCTCGGTTTGAATATTTGTATTTTCTTTTTCCACATATGCAAGCAATTTCTTTCCGCCAACTATAGAAGAGATGATTACCATAATGGTAATACATATACCTACAATCCATTTAAAAAGCATTAGCTCTTCATCGCTTCCCTAACAATATGACTATCTACATACTGCTTAAACTTCACAATTTTTCCATTTTCAAGCTGCCATATATGAACAAATTCTGCTTCAAATGATTTTCCTGTTTCTTTATAAACTCCAGAATACATACCTTCAGCAATAATTACATCTTTTCCGTTTACTTCATGATATGTATTTACACTTGCTTTATAATCATCCCATTCTGATCCTAAACGGCTAAATACATTTTCCATTATAGCTTCTACGCCTGTATATGTTCCGCCATACGGGAAACCTTCTGCCTCTGTCCATTCCACTTTTTCAGAGAGGGCTTCTGCTAAATGCTTTGCATTCGAAGAAGCTGATCCTTCATACGTGCTTTGAATAATTTCTAAATTTGATTTAGGCATATTACTTCCTCCCGTTTATTTATTTTTACACAAGACGTAACCAATGCAGTTACATCTTGTGTAAAAAAATATTTAAATTGTTTCATTCGTAATTCATCAGTTGTAATCATTATAGTTACAATAATTCTTCAAGTCAACAATTTATAAATAAAATTTACTTCGTTTTCATTACTTTCTCTTTTAAGAAACGATCTACATATCCTTCTGCTTTTACTACGAATAAATACGCACCCATTGATAATAATGCAAGATCTAATTCATATCCTGGATTCTTTCCATCTCCTAATAAACCTGCTGCTCCATTTACCTTTACGATAGCTCCAGCTAAAATAAGAGCGAATAACAATCCTACATATCGTACACCTAAACCGATAATTAATAATATACCACCAACTAATTCTACAGTTGCTACGCCGTATGCAAGGCCACCTGGTAAACCGATGCTTGTAAACCATCCTGCTACATTATCGATACCTGATTGAAACTTTGCTAAACCGTGTGCAAAGAACGTAACTCCTAACACGATACGAATAATTAAATTCCCAATATATTGATTCATTTTGAACTCTCCTTTTTGTTTTGTTATAGTGAACTTTTATTTACAAGTCAAAACAATACGGTATTTTATTTCATTCGTCAATTACTTTTTTAAAGAAAACAAAAAACATTATCCGTTTTACGGATAATGTTTTCCTACAAAATAGCGCTAATTCAAGCTTTTATTCTATCGCATAGAAAAAGTTGAAACATTTTTCCAGCGCCAATATAAGGTAGTAAAGAAACGTCCTCTTCCACAACCATTCCAACAACATTCACTTTCTCATCTACAGGTAAATCATGTGTAGCAACTTGCATCTCCCCTGCATATCTACCGTACAATTCATTATCAATTGTAATGCTGCCTTTCTTTCTTACAATTGTATGCATCGGCTGTAACACCACTCTATTTCCTTCCCTTGATTCTACAGATCGAATAACATCACGAGCCGGATCTAGTCTATTTGTATGCACTTGCTCCACCACTTTTAATACTTCTTTATCAGTTATAAATGATTTGTAACGCAATGGAATAATCCCTCTACTCGCACTAGCTACTTCTTGCATGCTTTCCAAACCTGCGCTTATATCCCCAATCAACACTTTATCGACGCCACAATCTTGAACCAGTTCTAAATACGCTTCAAGCGGGCGCATATTGCGGTGTTTCTCTAACGTCGGTAAACCTTCATATAACGGACCACGCTTTTCCGCATCTCCTGGAATAAATGCCATCGTTTTTATTCCACACTCCTGTAAATATTGATTTTGCTTTTGTAAGAAGGACCTTGCTAGTCCTGTCTCTGGACGTGGGTAAAAATTATGCCACGCTTCTACATTCTCTACTCGTATATGTTCTGTAAGTAACTCTTTCCAAAATGACTTTGTAATCGTACTCGCATTTAAAGCTACTTTCATCTTATGAGATACGCTTGCAATTTCTTTTGGCGCAATGCCGTAATCCATTCTTAAACCGGTAATGCCCCAGTCCAATAGTTCTTCCACATTTTCATATGTTAGCCCTAAATGATGTAACGATTTTGGAGAAACATCAACCATTAACTCCATTTCATGTGCAAGAGCTTGTTTCCCTAATATTTGAATTAACTCTTTATACGTATTTGGATCATCTTCTGGAATGTGCAGTGATGTAAAAATAGATGTAAACCCATTTTCCTTCGCTACTTTTAGCCACTCTTCTTGTTTCTCTACTCGTTCTTTTGAAAGATAAATGGAAACTCCGATCATATAAATCTCCCTTTCTATTAATAGAAAAAGAGAAAGGAATCCCTTTCTCTATATGTTTTCTGCCATTTCTTCTTTAAATCCGAAGAAGTACGTAAAGATAAATCCGAAAGCATATGCAATTACTAAACCTAAGAAATAGAGTAAATATTTATTGTCAGCAATTAACGGAATTAAAGATAGCCCTGATACGCCAATCCCAAGAGAAGCTGTTTGCATAACTGCTTGGAATGCACCACCGACAGCTGCTCCTAAACAAGCAGTAATAAACGGTTTCCCAAGTGGTAATGTAACCCCGTATAATAGCGGCTCACCAATTCCTAAAAAGCCAACTGGCAATCCACCTTTAATTACATTTCGAAGTCGTTTGTTTTTTGTTTTCACATAAATCGCAATTGCTGCGCCCACTTGGCCAGCACCAGCCATTGCGAGCACTGGTAATAAAGGTGTTACGTGTGTTTGATTAATAAATTCCATATGAATTGGTGTTAAACCATGATGCAATCCGACCATAACGAGAGGTAAAAATGTTCCCGCAAGTACTGCGCCAGCAAATGCTCCGCCAATATTTAAAATAGCATTAATTCCGCTCGTAATACCATCTGATAAGAAACCTGCTAATGGCTGAATGGCTAACATCGTTACGATACTTACAACTAATACAGTAATAAGTGGTGTCACGATAATATCAACTGCGTTTGGCACTGCTTTTCGAACTTGTCTTTCCACTACAACCATAAGCCATGCTGCAAAAATAACTGCAAACAATCCGCCCCGTCCGGGCACTAATGCTTCACCAAACAATTTTACGTTTGCCATCGCCGGGTTGAAAATTAAAATACCAGCAATTGCCCCAAGAACCGGTGTCCCGCCAAATTCTTTCGCTGTATTCCAGCCGACTAAAATTCCTAAGAATGTAAAGATACCGCCGCCAATGAGTAGTAACATTTGTAACCACGTTGCATTTGGATCAGCACCAGCATTTTTCGCAAAGTTAGCAACCCCGTTTATAATTCCTGACGCAACAAGCCCCGGAATTAATGGGATGAAAATACTTCCTATTTTTCGTAAAAAGTTTTTCACCGGTGTATTATTTTTCTTCTTAATCTCTGATTTCATCTCTTGCCCAATATCTTCAAGGTGATGATCTGCTACCTCACCAATTCGTAGTCCTGTTAAGCCTTCCATTTCAGCTGCTACTTTATTTACTGTTCCTGGACCAACGACAACTTGAAGCGTCTCATCTTCTATAACACCCATAACGCCTTCAACTTTTTTCAAAAGGTCCATATTTACTTTACTTTCATCATGAAGCGTTAAACGTAGTCTCGTCATACAATGAGCAATACTACGAATATTTTTTATTCCTCCAAGTTGCTCCGAAATTTCCTTAGCCATTCTCTCTTCTTTCTTCATAATAGAATCCCCCTCCCTATTATTTTATAGTGCTTTCTTCACAAACCCTTTTGCGCATTTTAGTTTCTCCAGTGCTTCCCCATATTCGCACTGCAACAACACCATAACAATGGCAGCTTTTACGTTACGTTCTGCCTTTTCATAATACTCTGTCGCTACTTCATAACTAGCGCCTGTTGCTTCCACAATAATTCGTTTTGACCGTTCTACTAACTTTTCATTTGTGGATTGAACATCTACCATCAAGTTTTTATATACTTTTCCTACACCAATCATCGAAGCTGTTGAAATCATATTCAACACTAATTTTTGTGCTGTACCAGCTTTTAAACGCGTTGATCCTGTTAATATTTCTGCACCTGTCTCTACTTCTACATTTAACTTTGCATATTTACTTATTTCAGCATTTTTATTACAAGAAATACTCGCTGTACTCGCTCCTACGCTCTGTGCGTATTTCAAGCCGCCAATTACGTAAGGAGTTCTGCCACTTGCAGCAATTCCAATCACTGTATCTTTCTCATTTAATCCAATACTTTTTAAATCTTCTTCTGCTAACTCTTCGCGATCTTCGGCACCTTCCACCGCTTTAGTAAACGCTTTCAACCCACCTGCTATAAATCCTTGCACCATTTTATCATCCGTGCCAAATGTCGGCGGACATTCCACTGCATCTAGAATACCTAAACGACCACTCGTACCAGCACCAATGTAAATTAAACGTCCCTCTTCTTCAAAAGATTTAATAACAGTCTGTACAACCTTTTCAATTTGTTCTATCTCTTTTTCAACTGCTAACGCAACAGTTCGATCTTCTTCATTCATACTTTGCAACACTTCTTTTATACTCATTTCATCCAGATTCATTGTTTTCTCATTACGATGTTCTGTCGATAAATTTTCTAACATATTGCCACCCTCTTTGAAATTATATTTCACACTTTTATTATAACTTTAAGAAACTAAAAATCAATAACTCTTTCTTATTTTATGAAATAAAATTTCACATCATGACATATTTGTGTCAAAGATAATAAAAAAGATGAGTCTCCTCATCTTTTCTTCTACTTTAACTTCCGTAACCGCAACGCTTCTTCTCGCGTCTCCATAAATTGATCCAATACTTTATTACCAATTCGGTTGAAAGTAATCACATATAAAGCATCAATCATATTCAGTTGCGTCATTCTCGACGCAATACTTGCAATACGATGATCTTGTTCTACATCTGGCATACAAAGACGAATGTCCGCTTCTTTATATAAGGGGGATGATTGATCTAGCTTCGTAATTCCAATAACAGTTGCACCTTGTCTCTTTGCATACTGCGCCATTTCAAGCACATCTCTCGTTCGACCAGATGTTGAAATCGCAACAAATATATCGCCTTCTTTTAAATTCGTCACAAGCGGCAACATCATATGAAAATCAGATAGCATCATCGCTGTAAATCCAAGCCGTGTAAATTTATACGCCCCATCCATTGCTGGCGTAGCTGATCCACCTACGCCGTAAAATATAATTTTGCCCGCATTGACAATACGATCTGCAGCTTTCTCAAGTTCCTTCTTATCTATCGCAGTAACGCTCGCCTCAATTGCAGCTTTATTCACATAAGTGACTTTATTAAACAAATCGTACGGTCCATCTTCCGTATTCATCACTGAAAAATCGTTAATATTATAATCAGCAATCGTTAATTCACGAACGAGTGCTATCTTAAATGCTTTAAAACTTCCGATCCCAATCGACTTACAAAAACGAACGACACTCGCCTCACTTGCGCCTGCATTCGTTGACACTTCTTTCGTCGTTAAGTTCGGAACAATCTCTGCATTCTCCATTATGTACATGGCAACCTTCTTTTCAGCTGGTGAAAATTGATCCATATTACTTTCAATTTTAAATAGTAATGTTGAAGCTTTCACTATTTAACCTCCACTTCTTACGGTTGCGTTCACTTATTTTCTCTTGCTTCAAGAAGGTAAAAACCATCATCGCCAGGAGGATGAAACACATTTACAATGCGATTCCCTTTTTGATAAACAGTTCTTTCTCCTTCTGTCCACTTCTCTTTCCAACCGTTCATCCAAATCGCAACATCAGGTAAAAAAGCAGTATATTTCAGCTTCTGACCGTACTCACCATCTGCTTCTTCCGAAAAAATAGAAACCGGAAAATCTTTCACTTTTGATTCTTTCCATGCAGTAAATGGTATACATACTGCAATAAGTACGATTACACCGATAACCTTCTCCTTCGTAATCTTCACACTTCCCTCTCCTTGTCATATCACATACATAGATT
The DNA here is from genome assembly GCF_026540675.1 of Bacillus sp. GC_Bacil_1. NCBI lineage: Bacteria > Bacillati > Bacillota > Bacilli > Caryophanales > Bacillaceae > Bacillus > Bacillus sp. GC_Bacil_1. Next base: position 87,238 of record NZ_JALNUG010000012.1, on the reverse strand, counting down.
TTACCATAATTACAAACCCTTCATGCTATATGACCATTGCTTTTTGGAATAAAAAAAGAGCTTACCTACATCAGATAAGCCCTTCCTCTCTATACAAAATATTTCTTCAAAAGTGGCGGTGTAATAATCGTCGTCAATATAACAACAATAACAATCGCTGTGAAATTTTCTTTCGCTAATAAATTCGCCGTAAGTCCATTTGCTGCGATGATAAGCGCTACTTCACCACGTGATACCATCCCCGCGCCAATACTAATAGAAGATTGGAGATTAAAACCTGTCAATCTCGCTCCTAAACCTGATCCAATTAACTTTGTGAAAATTGCAATGAGGGTCATAATAATAATGAACCAAAGCTGGCTTCCAATGCCTTGAAATGTAATTTCCATTCCGATACTTACGAAGAATACTGGAACAAATATTGCATAAGCAATCGGTTCAATTTTATGTTCCACTTCATGCTTATACTCTGTTTGAGAAATAGCAATTCCTGCTGCAAATGCTCCAATAATACCTGCAATTCCCATCATTTCACTGTAATAAGAAAAAGAAAAGCAAATAATAAGAGCCGCGCTAATTAACGCTTCTGTTACACGAAGCGGGACAAGCATTTTCATAATCCAAGGAACGACTTTCCAAGCAATAAAAACAATACTTACAAAGAAAATAATTTTCTTTGCAATGACAAGTGTTATATTCACATCTTGTGTTCCTAAAAAACTCATTACAAATGCCAATAAAATAACGACAATGACATCATCAAATACGGCAGCACCTAAAATTGTTGTACTTTCTCTCGTATTCATTTTTCCTAGATCACGTAGCGTCTGCACCGTAATACTAACCGATGTTGCGCAAAGTAATAACCCTAAAAAAATGGCATGGGACTGTATTAATCCAAACAGTAACCCTGTTACATAACCACCGATGAAAGGAAAAATAATTCCACCAGCCGCTACTGCAAATGACGATTTCAAATTCCGATTTAACTCTTCTAAATCTGTTTCAAGTCCCGCCATAAACATAAGTAGCAAAACACCAATCTCACTCAGTTCATCAATCAGTTCAGAACTATTAATAATACCGAGTACAGCCGGACCGATAATAATACCAACAATTAACTTACCAAGTACAGAAGGCTGACCAAGTCTCACACTAATGTCACCAGCTAATTTCGTACAAAGTAAAATGACGACAAGTTCAAAATAAAATAACATAGCATCTGCTCCTACTTTAACTTTAATCAGTGGGTCGTTAACCCCCGTCCATTTCTGCAAGTAGTTTCCCCTATTGATCCGAATTTTATTTTTCATATTTTTATTTGACAAAATATTCTGAATTATATTAAGATTAATCCAGCAATTTTAAAAAACTACATACCATAACTGTACCTCCATTTCCTTACATACTCTTTTTTAATGGGCTCATACTATAGTCGCAGTTATGGAAATGAAAAAACGGGGGGAGAGTCCACAGTGAAGTCATTATTACGAAAAAAAGCGCTTAGTACTGAATCACCAAAGCAGCTAGATAGAACATTAACTGCACTCGATTTAACGTTTTTAGGGATCGGCGCCGTAATTGGGACAGGGATCTTTGTATTAACAGGTATTGTTGCAGCAAAACATTCTGGTCCTGGTATTATGCTATCATTTCTTATTGCTGCATTTACTTGTGCTTGTGTAGCCTTTTGTTATGCTGAATTTGCTTCTTCTATTCCTGTCTCAGGAAGTGTGTATACTTACGCATATATGACAGTCGGAGAAGCCGTCGCCTTCATCGTCGGATGGTGTTTAATGCTCGAATATTTACTTGCCGTTGCAGCAGTAGCTGTCGGTTGGTCTGGTTATTTGCAATCATTACTACAAGGGTTCAATATACACCTGCCCGCCATAATCGCCTCGGCCCCCGGCGTAGGAAAAGGTGGTCTCATCGATTTACCAGCTGTCTGCATTTTACTTCTTATTACTGGCCTTTTAAGTTTTGGTATACGTGAAAGTGCACGCATTAATAATATTATGGTTCTTATTAAACTAGCTGTTATCATTGCCTTTATCGTAGCAGGTGCAAAATATGTAAAACCTGAAAATTGGACACCGTTCATCCCATTCGGATACGACGGTATTATTACTGGGGCTGCCACTGTGTTCTTCGCCTTTTTAGGTTTTGATGCAATCGCAACCGCTGCAGAAGAAACGAAAAAACCGCAGCGTGACTTACCAATTGGTATTATCGGTTCTCTTCTTATTTGTACTGTTTTATATATGATTGTATCTTTCGTTTTAACAGGTATGGTTCCTTATACGCAATTAGACGTCTCTGATCCAGTTGCATTTGCATTGCATTTCGTTGGTGAGGATACAATTGCAGGACTACTCGCTGTCGGAGCGATGACTGGAATGACAACCGTTCTCTTAGTCGTTATGTATGGACAAGTTCGCGTTTCGTATGCAATGAGCCGTGACGGTCTACTTCCAAAAGCGTTAGCACGTGTAAATAAAAGAGTAAAAATCCCTTTATTAAATACGTGGATTACTGGCGTTGTTGCTGCTTTATTAGCAGGACTTTTAGATTTACATTTGCTAGCGAATTTAGTAAACATCGGCACATTAACAGCCTTTACATTCGTTTGCTGCGCAGTACTTATTTTACGAAAAACACATCCTGATTTAAAACGTGGATTCCGTACACCTTTCGTACCTGTATTACCAGTTGTCGCTATTCTTTGCTGCTTATATTTAATGATCAATTTGTCTAAAACAACATGGATTAGCTTTGCAGTTTGGCTTATAGTCGGCTTATGCTTCTATTTCTTCTACTCTAGGAAACATAGTCATTTAGCTACCGAAAAAACGAATGATGAAAAGAAAAAAGCATAATAAAATAGCTCGCCGTTTTAGCGGCGAGCTATTTTTCTGTACTATTATATTTTTTCGTTAACGACTGTAAAATGAAAAATATGCCGATGCAAGCTGTAAACCATGCCCAATTTCCTATTGGCGTTGCGTATTTAATAATTCCAATACCTACAAGTAATAGGAAAATAATCACCTGATATATGAGCTTCCACTTTTGCATATATTCCCTCCTTTACTTCGTTCCCTTCTTTTTATTCTTCCAGGCATTCAAACTATCAAAGAAAAAGTTAATAAATAACGTTCCTAGTCCTGCTAATAAGAAAGTCATTAAAAATAAAACCCAAATACTTTTCTCTTTTAAGAAATAATATCCTACAAGGAGCACAACCGCAATCCATACATATTCAAGAATTCTTTTTAGCTTTTTCTGTTCCAAATTATTCGCTCCTTCATTCTATACTACTTTTAGTATAACAAAAAAGAAGCCTATCATGATAAGCTTCTTTTCTTCTCTCTTATTTGTTTATGCTTTTTTCAACAAGTGAAATTGTATACTCTAATGTACGATTCATCGTTTCTACCTGTGCATCTTTTACTTTTACATCTTTCACTACAGCTTCGGCCACTGTAATTTTTTGAATCAGTGCTTTCATTGAACCGTCCGTTACATTTGCATCTTGCGCTTTTTTCACTACTACTTTTGCAGATTCAATATTGATTTGTAATTTTTCTTTCGGTGTTTTCGGTTGTTCTACTACTTTAGATTGTACAAATGTTACATTAGCTGTTTTTAATTCGTTATATGTTTGAATAATTTGTTCCCCAGTACTTCCTACATTTTCAAATGCTTGCTTTGCAATGTTATAGCTTTTCTCTAGTTCTTGAAATGCTTCCTTTGAATATTGACCTGGCTTATCACCAAACTCATACGTACCAGCTAACACTTCTTTCACTTTTCCAAGCTCTTCATATAACGCAGTTACTTGCTCTAACTTCGTACGGTTAGAGAACTCATTGTACGCTGCTAATACTTCTGAAGAACTTAACGCTTTACTATATAATTTCGCAAGCGCGATTTGTCCATTTAACGGAATACCACCATTTCCGTTACTATCAGGATCCGCTCCAAATGCAAATGGTACGTTTGGATGATACACTTTCCCAGTAGCTGGCTGACTATTTACTTTTTTACCATCTACGTAAATTGCCACTTCGCTTCCGTTATACGTTCCTGTTAAGTGATATGTTTTGTTTGCTTCTAATTGAACGCCAACACGTTTATAGCTACCACCAATGTGAGCCCATAATTCAACATATCCACTTCCTGTAGACTCAAATCCAATTCCGCCGCTCTCTGTATTTTGCAAAATACCTTGGCCACGGATTTGATTCATTGAAAATACCGTTTCTAGCGTAAATGTATTTGCTACTTTCTCTTTTTGTGCTGCTGAAAATGGAAGGTATCCAAATGTATTAGATTGTCCGTTTAACTTCATCACATTCTTTTTCAATGCTTTATCATATTCAATAGTCACATTGCCTTTCACATCACCTTTTGTACCAAATGGTGAATTGTCTTTAAATGTACCATCTGCAAAGTTTACATCGAAAACATCAGCTTTTGGTACTTTCACATTCGGGTCAATATTATCTTTTTTCGTAGTAATTTCCGCAGTTAACGGCTGTGCGGTTTCATTGCCAAATGAATCAATTGCAACGACTTCAAGTGTATATGTTTTCCCGCCATCTAATCCTGCAAGTGTAAATGTAAGGTCTTTTGGCACTGGATCACGATAAAACTCTGAGAATGCTAACAATTTATTCTTTATTTCTCCCGTTTGCTTATCTCTAGCTTGTACACGATAAGAATGAACAAGAAGGTTGTCCAATGCTTGCGGGAATGTTACTGTTGCCGCATTTTCTGTTACATTTGATACAGCAAGCTTTGCATCCTTAGCAAAGTAAGGCTTTTCTTTATCACGATCTTCTACATGTGTAAATGTTTCTTTCTTTGCTGGTAATTTAATTTTCCAAGGCTCGCCTGTCCAAGAATTCGTATGGAAATCACGACGATTAATCGTTACTTCTTCATCATCTACTTCTACTAATAAACCTTGGCTTAACGTACTAGCTCCTGGCGGGATATTCCCTTGTACTTTACCACCTTCAACTTCCATATAACTTACTGAAGAAGTACCAACTGATGTAAAGTCTTTTTGATGAATCGATCTTGGATCGTCTAACGGATAATGCGAATGACCCGAAAATGTAATAACTTGTGGATATTCCTTTAATACTGTATTAATTTTTGCGCTATCTTGTGTTCCCCATTCATGACTACCGTACACTGTATCTTTAATATGTTGATGTAAAAATACGAAAATTGGTTTTGTTGGATCATCTTTTTGCGCTTTCGCCATTTCTTCTTTTAACCAATTAATTTGCTTGTCTGAATAATATCCATGAGTTGTTCCATTCTCTGGAGACATAACAAGGAAGTGATAACCTTTTACCACTTTATGATAATAAATTGATTCCATACCTGTTTTTTCTAAAAACCTCTTTTGTGCTCCAGCTTCTGATAAGCCGTTCCAATAATCATGATTCCCTAGGGAGTTCATTCGTACCGCATCTTTATTTGCATTTTCATTATATACTTGCATGAAACGATCATACTGTTGTACCGATCCTGAATCAGTAAAATCTCCCACAATTACGAACGCATCTTGCTTCGGTGCTAATGTATTAAACTGTTCAATCGCTCTTTTCCAGCGAAACGTATCATCCGTTCCACTATTTTTAATATGCACATCACTTACAACTGGAAAAACTATCTTCTTCTCACTTGATGCCTTTTCTTGCTTTTTCTCTTCTGCCTTGACTGATGTACTCCACGGAAATGATACGAACGCTAATACAAAAACCATTAATAATCCAATAAGGCCTTTTACTTTTCTTAAAGCATTTCTGTCCACGTGAATCCTCCTCATAATAATTGATTCATTACAAGGGCTATTTTATCTAATACATGTTAATGTCGTTTAAATAACAAATGAACTTTATTAGATTTTTGTAAATATACAGTTAATTAGAAATTAAGTCCAACATTCCTCGTACTATTGTATACAACCACCTTTTGTCTAAAAGAGTCTGATCATTCTTTTCCTATGACTATTCACATATAATCTTTTCTATAACGCTAATGATAAGTTAAGGTTTAAGCCTATTAGACAATCTTAATTTTTAATATTTCCTTCTTTTTTAACACATCGGCCATGCTTTTACATTTAATAGTAGTAAAAAACAACTTAAAAGGAGGGGTTGTATTGAAGAATAAAAAAAATATCGGCTGTTTCGCTCCTTTATCTATTATTTGTCCAGACCCTTGTCCACCGCCCCCTCCTCCAAATCCAAATTGCGAGCGAGTAACAAATGAATTTGCAGGGAATTTCCTCATAACTAATAACACCATCCCCTCTGCCAAAGATGCATCACAATCAATGATACTATGGCAAAGTGATGGGATACTACTTATATCAGGTACTGTCTCGGTTTACAATAGTACTAGCAGCACCGAAGCAATTACAATTCAAATCGTTGGAACAGTAACCAATATTTTCACTGTGTTTCCTGGTAATACAATATCGTACACAGGAAAAAACCTACAGTCGGTCAATATTATCAATATAACAAGTAATCCTTCACTATATTTAGAAGGCAAGTACTGTTGCGAATTTACATGTTGCTTATAGAATACCAATTTCATTACTTTCTCAATAAAAAAGCATACCATTTACGGTATGCTTTTTTTATGAAATCGGATAACGTACAGTAATACAAAACTCTCCTTGATTAACAGTTGTTCCTGTCGTAGTAATTCGAACAGTCGTAAAATATCGTACAGTGAAAGTACCACTACTTTGCGGCTGTACAGTAATTGTATCAATTACTGTAGCACCAACTAAAAAATCAACTGTAATCGGGTTCGCACCTACATCATATTTCACGTAACCTGAACCATATACTTCTTGCGTGATATTATTTGTATATACAATTTGAGTACCAGCACCTGTAATAGACCAGTCTGTACATACTTGGTCTTGCACAAGTGTTTTATTAGAACAACAAGACAAACTGGAACTTCTCATTCCCATTTCGATCCTCTCCTATTCTGCTATGAAAGTGGATAACGTGTTGTAATACAAAATTCTCCCTGATACGTTCCAGCAGGTGTTGCAGGTAACACAACTTGTATACTATCAAAGCGACGATACGTAAAAGCAATACTCGTTCCTGGGTTTAATGTTTGTGTATCAATTGTACCCCCAGCAGAATCAAGCGCTTCTACAGTAATTGGGCCTGGTCCAACATCATATTTAACAAAACCAGTACCAACTACGTTTTGGTTAATATTATTTGTATAGAGAACATTATCAATTGCTGTTGCAACTACAGTAGCAGACCACGGACTACACACTTTATCTTGCACATAATTTTTATCTGGACAACAAGTTAATGCTGACCCTGAGCACTCACAAGACATAGTTGTTTCCCCTCTCTCTTTTATATTCCCTATATGTGTATGTCCCTCAGAGTCTTTTGCCTGTACTATTCATCTATTTTCAAAAAATATTCAAATGACTAGATAGATTCCGTTTTGTTTCTTTTCTTCATATATTTATAGACAAAGATACTAGCAACGATAAGAATAACGCCCCCTAATATCGGTAGCATATATTGCCCAACAACATCTGCTGCTTTTTCCCAATGCGGACCTAATTTCATTCCAAAATAAACATACAAAGTCGTTAACGGGAACATTGCTACAAATGTATATATGCTGAATTTCCATATGTTCATTTTCGCCATACCGCATGGAACAGAAATAAGCGTTCTAACTCCCGGTACAAAGCGTCCAACAAATGCTACAACTGGTCCATATTTCTCAAAGAAATCATCTGCTTTTTGAATTTGTTCTTCTTTAATAAAGAAGTATTTTCCGTATTTTATTAATAGCGGACGACCACCGTAATAACCGAGTGCGTATAACGTTAACGGTCCTGTCGTTCCGCCAAGCGTTCCGGCTAGTACAGCAAGCCAAAAATTCATATCACCCTCGTATACCCAATACCCAACCATAGGCAAAACTACTTCTGCCGGAATAAATTCAAACGTTAATGCTAACACAACTCCAAAATAAGAAAACTGCTTTAAAAATTCGATTATATCTAAAATAATTTGCTCCATATTTTTAACTCCTATCCTACATTTACGTTATGCTTTTCTTGTAATTGAACTGGCGCCATTTTTACAATTCGGTTCAAAATAAATAACACAATTCCAATATCATCTAAAATACCGATAAACGGCAGGAAGTCTGGAATTAAATCGAGCGGCATCGCAACATAACCAACTAAAAACGCTATAGATAAAATTTTCTTCTTTATTGAAACCTCTTTTGAAGTGAAAAAGTCAAATAGGAATGGAACAAATCGGCGAACATGAAATACAACTCTTAATCTACTAATAAGTTTTTTCATTTTTATATCTCCTCTCTTTGTATACGAAAAGGACCCTACCAAATATGGTAAGGGTCCTCAAAAAGACAGAAAGGGGCCTTTACCATTGCTGGTAAAGGTCTCACTAACAACGAAACGTTGCCAATAAAGCCGAGGGTTTCTCCCTGTAATGACGACTTTACTGTAATAAGTTACTCCCCTTTATACACAATTTTATACACTCACATTAAAATATTTCAGAGGGCTTGTCAATATATTTTATATCCCAATCCCTTTCGTAAAAAACAAAAAACGTATAGGAAATTTCTTACTATCTCATAATATACATAATCATTTTTGAACGAAAGGAGATGTTTCATTTGCATACTGTATGGAAAGGTGCACTTTCACTTGGACTATTAAATATAGGAATCAAACTATATAGTGCCGTAGAAGAAAACGACATAAAATTTTTAAGTCTTCATAAAGAATGCTTAACACCTATTAAATATAAAAAATTTGCTCCTGATTGTACGGATGAAGAAATTGATGATAAAGATATTGTAAAAGCCTATGAATACGCACCTCATAAATATATTATTATGGATGAAAAAGAATTAGCTGAATTACAACAAGCTCATGAACCACGATCCATTCGTATTATATCTTTTGTCCAAAATAACGAAATTGATTCTGTTCTCTATGATCGCTCTTATTTTATAGGACCTACCCTAGGACATGAAAAATCATATTTATTATTAAAAGAAGCTCTTGAACGTACGAATAAACTTGGTCTTATCCATATTTCCATTAGAAAAAAACAACATTTAGCTATTATCCGTAACTTTGAAGATGGGCTTATATTACAAACTATTCACTACCCTAATGAAATTCGCGATATAACAAATACACCTAACTTACCAAGTAATGAAAATTATCCAATTCAAAAACAAGAACTCACAGCAGCAATCAATTTAATCCACCATCTTACAAATCCTTTCGAACAAGAGTTATATACAGATGAATATAAAGAAGCTCTTACCGAGTTAATCGAAAATAAAATTGAACAACAAGAAAAAACCGAAACCATCTCTCCTGCTCCAAACATCATCAATATTATGGAGACATTACAGGCAAGTATTGAACAAGCAAAAATAAAAAGAGACAATAAAACAGAAAAAGAGGCCAAATAAAATTGACCTCTTTTTTCTTTAAAGCGGATTACATTTTGGCATCTCAAGTCCAGAAGATTGTGCTAATTTTAATAAGTAATAACATTCTTCTCTTGCCATATGATCCGCCATTCTAGCAGATAATGCACTTAATATTTCATTCGATAACTCCATCTCTTCAACCTCATGGAGAAAATGCGAAAATAATTTTAACTCAAGTGAAACATCTTTTGTAAACTTCTTTAATGCAGGAAAATGATGAAGCTCTGTCCGTAAATAACCTGTCATCTCAACTGCCTTTAAGTAAAATTGTTCAAAGTGCTTCGTAAATTCTTCACTTTTCTCTTTCAATCTTTTTTCAACAAGATCTAATCCACCAGAAATAGAGCCTGCATGACCAGCCGCATCCGTTAACCAAACGAGATGGTAATGTAATTCATGAAAAACAGGCGGAACTTCTCCTTTCTTTAAAAATTCTAACACCGTTATATATTCTTCTACTTCGTTTACCATATGATTGATGAAAGTTGGTGTAAAATGAATAGTGATTTTTCCCTCGAGTTGTTTCTGTATAATACTTAATTTAAACGTTCGTATTTCCTTTGCGGCTCGTTCTGCCTCTTTTGAAAATGCAATGAGATTCACATTATGAACTTTATTTAAAAGATTCGTAAATGTTTCAAGAAAATATGTGGCCTTCTTTATATCTTCTTTTTCCTTCGGAGCTAATGCATCAAGTAAAAATTGCGAATGATCAGTAAGCACCCTTAGCCAAAATTGATGCTCAAACAACGCACTTTCTTCAAAATTCCTCTCCACTAAATCGCCTCCGTTTATTCATCCTTCTCTATCACTTGAAGTTTATATCCATCTGGGTCTTGTACTACAATACTCTTCTCACTTTTGTTTTCTGTATATGCAATTTTATAAAACACTAACCTCTTCTTTAAATTCTCTATGTTAGAAATTGAAAACATTAGAACATCAACCGCATCCGTAACACTCTTCTCACGCCCACCCAAACTACGATTCATTACAAAACTAATTCTCGTTGAATCAGTATCATACCAAACCCCTGTTACATCTAATTGGGGTCTTTCTAAACTAGGCTTGATTCCTAAAATCCCTTCATAAAAATACAGAGTTTCCTTTAAGTTCTTTACTTCTAACACGATTAAATTCTTTACATTCTCCACATTCATTCCCCCTGTACTTATTACTTTTTTATATGTGTCATAAATGCTCATTATGTCTGAATACAATACGTAGTAATGAACATGTAAGGAGGTTTATTCATGAATAAATATATGAGATCATTCGTGCCCTATCATAGTCCTCTCGATCCTTGTCCTCCTATCGGAAAAAAATATTATTCTACTCCTCCTAATTTATTTTTAGGCTTTCAACCGCCAAACTTGCCTCAATTCACACCAAAAGAAGCACTACAAAAAGGGACTTTATGGCCTGTTTTTTATGACTATTATGAAAATCCTTATAAAAAAGGGCGGTGACTACTGACGTGAATCAATCGCTACCAGAAGAATACTATCAGCTTTTACTGGAGCTTCAAGAATTAGACTTTGTACTAGTTGAACTCACTCTTTATTTAGATACACATCCAGATGACACCGCCGCGATTAATCAATTTAATGACTTTTCCTATAAGCGGAGAGTATTAAAACAAAAGATGGAAGAAAAATACGGACCACTCCAACAGTTTGGAAACAGCTATTCTAATGCCCCTTGGGAATGGAGCAAAGGTCCTTGGCCATGGCAAATATAAAGGAGAGAAACTATGTGGATTTATGAAAAGAAATTACAATACCCAGTTAAAGTGGGAACTTGTAATCCCGCACTTGCAAAATTATTAATCGAGCAATACGGTGGTGCAGATGGAGAATTAGCTGCTGCACTACGTTACTTAAATCAACGTTATACAATTCCTGATAAAGTCATTGGCCTACTTACTGATATTGGTACAGAAGAATTTGCTCACCTTGAAATGATTGCTACGATGGTTTATAAGCTGACGAAAGATGCGACCCCTGAACAAATGAAAGCTGCTGGTCTTGACCCTCATTACGCTGATCATGACAGTGCTCTTCATTACCATAACGCTGCTGGTGTTCCATTTACTGCAACCTATATACAGGCTAAAGGTGATCCAATTGCCGATCTATACGAGGATATTGCAGCTGAAGAAAAAGCACGCGCAACATATCAATGGCTCATTAACTTATCAGATGATCCAGATATAAATGACAGCCTACGCTTCTTACGTGAACGAGAAATTGTCCATTCACAACGTTTCCGAGAAGCAGTTGAAATTTTAAAAGAAGAACGCGATAAAAAAATATTTTTTTAAAACACGTATCCTAGCGATATGTGTTTTTTTATGTTAAAAGTTAAATCCTTCCTATTAAACATATAAATAGTATATTTATTCGATTTAATGCATTATTTTTTAATATTTTCAAAATTCCCTATTGCTTTCTAGTCATCAGACCTTTAAAATAATAACAGTTACTCGACAAATTATTTGAATTTTCGACAAAAACACTCATTAGGAGGATTTTCTTTATATGCATACAACTTTAAAACCAGCGCAAATACTTTCGATTAGTTTATTACTATTCGCAGTTTTCTTCGGTGCTGGTAATATGATTTTCCCGCCCCTTCTTGGTCTTTCTTCCGGAGAAAATATGTGGGTTTCCATTACAGGGTTTATTATTACAGACGTCGGTTTATCTTTACTTGCTATCGTTGCTGTTGCCCTTGCTGGTGGTAGTTTTAACACTTTAGCGAGCCGTGTTCATCCAAAATTCGCAGCAGTATTCGCTATCATTATTTATCTTTCAATCGGCCCACTATTTGTTATTCCACGAACTGGATCTGTATCTTATGAAATCGGGATTGCACCACTTTTCCCAGATCAATGGTATTCTATGTTAGTTTTTAGTGCGATTTTCTTCACAGTCGTTTACTTCTTATCATTAAATCCATCCAAGCTAGTAGATCATATCGGTAAAATATTAACGCCAATTTTACTTGTAATTATTGCAATTATGGCAACAAAAGCGATTCTTTCACCAGGGACGTTTGCAGAACCTATCGGTGACTATAAAGACATCCCGTTTTTCAAAGGATTTCTTGAAGGATTTTTAACGTTAGATGCAATTGGGGCTCTCGTACTATCAACAATTGTTGTAAATGCAATTCGTCAAAATGGTATACAAGAGAAGAAATCTATCGCAAAATATACAATCATTTGCGGAAGTATCGCTGCTCTATTCTTAACAATTGTTTACTTCTTACTCGGTTATATTGGAGCTTCAAACGGAAACTTAGGACAATTCGAAAACGGTGGGCAGCTATTAGCTACTGTTATGTATCAATTCTTTGGGACAAGCGGTAATGTTTTATTAAGTATCGCCATTATCTTCGCTTGTTTAACAACAGCAATCGGCGTTGTAAGTGCGTTCGCCAACTATTTCGCAACAGTACTAACAAACGTTTCATATAAGAAGCTCGTACTATACGTTTGTATTTTTAGCTTCGTGATTTCAAACTTAGGATTAAGCTTATTAATTAAAATCACATTACCTGTATTAATCATTTTGTATCCAATTACAATCATTTTAATTTTCGTATCATTTATTGATAAATATACGAAACGTAAACCTTCTGTCTACATCGGAGCAATGCTCGCAGCATTCATTATTAGCTGTATTCATGCACTTGATAATGTGGAATTGATACCAAGTTTTATCGCTAATATCGTACACACAATTCCTTTTTATAACCTAGGAATTGGCTGGATCATTCCAGCAATAATCGGTGGTATAATCGGATACTTTATTCCGCAAGCAGAAGCGGAAGGCGAAGTCTCTACAAAATAAAGAAAAGAAGCAAGCATGAAATACATGCTTGCTTCTTTTCTTTATTTTCACATCGTATGCTTAAAAGTAAATAACTCTTCTTTCGACTGCACAACAGATTGTTCCTCTTCTACAACATCCTTCTTTAGCTCTCCTCCTAACCTTACTTTCATCATCGCCTCTTCGATACTTTTTACAATCATATTTCCTGAAAAAATAGTAAGTCCAAAAAATGTAATCGGAACGAGAGGGATCCACGGATTCACTGTTAATGACCTAAAGTATACTCCAATTAAACCTGACCATTCATGCGTATAAGATTCCACCTCTTTTATTTGTCCACCAAACATTACAGTCCCACCAAAGAACACTTCAAGTAATCCTAAGTGCAGTAAAATAGTAAGAGTCTGCGTAAACTGCTGAAGAAATACGAGTATAAACGGCATATAGAGATGCGGAAAAATATGTTTTATAACAATATGTCTTCTCGATCCACCTAATATGCGCGCGGCATCAACAAATTCTTCCGTTCGCAATTTACGAACTTCCTTCGCCACATACAGTGCAATAACTGGCATTACAAGCAGTACAAGTAATACCACTTGAAACGAAGCCCTTTCAAAAAAGGTTGTTGTCTCCTCTCCGCTTCCAAATGCATTTGCAGATTGAAGAAAAAAATACGCAATCATAACTGTCGGAATAACTGTAAAACTATCAAAGAAAGCCTCAATTTTTGAAAATCCTCTTTTTATATACGTTCCGAGTACGACACCGAAAAACACACCTATTACCATTCTAAGTGCCGCAATTAAAATAGATATACCAATCGTCCACTTCGCGCCCTCAATGACTAAATGTAACAGGTCATACCCTTTCCGGTCTGTCCCGAGTAAAAATTGTAATGAAGGTGGAAACGGTGGCACTTGTGGATTTTCATCCGCATCATATTGCAATGTAACTTGTCTAATATGTCCATCATTCCATAACGTATTTCCGATGCTCAAAAGAACTAATAGGAGAAGAAAACCAATGCTTATCCAAAATCTTTTATCACGTTTTATATACGTCCACATATTATAATCTCTCCTTCATCGCAGCCGGAATGAGATAATGAAACAATTTAAATAAAATAAAAATCGGAATATATATAAGCAGTACACTCACTATGAAAACCTCAACTCTAATACCGAAATACGATTTCAAAAACATAAAAATGCCACCCGTATTAAAAATCCATTCTATAATATATAAATTAGATAACATAAAAAAGATATTCGTTTTCGCAAAGAATAATGTACTAAGCAACACATTTCGTAAAATATGGCGATTTAAAATATGAAAGCGCCCCAGCCCTTTCGCCTTAGCAAATAGTACATAATCTTTTTCTAGTTCATTTTCAAAACGAAGCACGACCATTTTTACAAACATAATCGTAGTCGGAATGCTCAAACACAATATTGGCAACCCCCTAATCGACTCGCCTCCAATTGAAGCAATTTGAAAAGGTAAAAAACCTGTTTGTTTAAAAAACCATACAACTAAAATTTGTGATACTAAAATAAGAAGGATATCTGGAATGGATTCTAGGAAGATAAGAAATGATTTAATTCGATGTTGTATACGCGGTGAACTACTCATAATTACATAAACAATACAAAATGCTACAAATAATGAAATAAAAAAAGCAGCTAAAAAAATAATAATCGTTTCTTTATAATGGACGAACAACTGCGGAAATAAAAATTTACCTCTCACATATTGCAAATTGGAAATATCCATTAAGTTCACAAACACTTCTTTTAAACTCTGTATGTACTTTGATACATCCAGCTTAAATCCATAAAACAATTTCGGCAGAGCCCCTAACATAATAATCCCCAAAATCGAAATAAGAAATTGAATCGTCACTTCCATTCCATTCAAAAATACTTTTTTGACCATTTTCGCCCTTCTCTCTCTATAATTTACCCCTTAATTTTATTCTTAATTTTCTGAATTGTAAATATTTTAAGAGCGAAAAATCACTAGGCTATGATCCTAGTGATTCCTTATGCGCATGCCTTTCTCTTTTCGCAAACGGCATATACAAAACCAAACATCCAATAAGCGCAGCTATTTCTAATGAAATAATATAGTAAGGATGCGGCCCTAACATATCAAGTAATGAAGCTGTTTCTGGCTTATGAGCTAAAAACATATAATTACCACCTGTTTTGTAATTTACAAACGAAACAATTGGAATCAATATGTTTAAAAATATCATTGTGCGTTTAATAGATTGTACTGTCGGACGATATCCTTCCACCCAAGTCATAAAGAGTGGTGCCCAAATGAGCAATATATGCGCAATAAAATATTCAATGAAACGAAAATGCGGAAAAGCATACTGCAAGTTTGGCGTTAAAATTGCTTGTGATGCACCAATAATTCCCGTGAAAAATACAATCTCATATATGCGGTAACTTTTCGTTACGATCATAATCGACGCTAATAATAAACTAATCGTACATAATTCAAACGGTAATGAAGTAGCTAGCTCAAAAATCCCCGCTTTCCACTCCCACATATGAAGCCCAATTTCACTACCTATAAATAAAAATGCAATTGCATATCGAACCGTTATATTCCACTCACTTTGACGTAATACATCTTGGTATTGATACAGAAAAAATATCCCCACCAACATAATAAATAATATAATGGCATGTTGCCTTGAGTATGGAATAAACGATTTTAATGGATGCGCACTAAAATAAGCTTCCATCTTCCTTCCTCCTCTCCTTCATACAATATTATTGTAAGAAAGAAACGACGAGTCAATTCATTTGCTTACACTTGGACAAGCTCTACCTTACATTTACATATTCATACCTTACAAAACTGTAAGGTTATTGTAAGCTAAAACGATTTGTCAGATTCTTCACCTCTTCTATACTTAATGTAGATACTAAAACGAACGAAAAGGTGATAAATAGATGAAGAAGAAAAATAAAGTGTTAATTACTAGTGTAGTAGCAATCGGAATTGCAGCTGGATCATACTTTGCATTTGCTGGGGGCGGTTCAGATGTAGCGATGGCATATAGCGGATATAAAGTAACTGAAAAACAAATCCAAAACGCGCAAAAATTTGGTGGCGAAGTTATTCCAAACGGAATTGAAACTATTTCATTCGATCCAACAAAAGGAACATATGAATTAGCTGTGAAAAAAGGCGATGAAGTGAAAAAGGGTCAGCTTCTATTTAAATACAATGATCCGACTGCGAAACAAGGTGTAACAGAAGCAGAAATGCAAAAGAAAATCGCACAAAAAGAAGTAACGTTGCTCCAAAAACAAATTGATGCAGCGAAACAAAAATTACAAAAAGATAAAAATGCAGGCCTTCCTGCTGAAGCATTAAAAGCATCAGAAGCCGAAGTTGGGCAATTAGAATCACAAATTGAAATGAAAAAGTTTGAAGTTGAAAAAGCTGATGAAATGATTAAAGTAGCAAAAGAGAAAGCAAACAATCTTTCTGTAACAAGTCCTGCTGATGGCGTAATTGATGATATCGTAAAAACTGCTGACGAAAAAACAGGTATGAGCGGAATTACTCTTCGTCACGCTGGTCAATTTAAAGTAAAAGGTCAACTTTCTGAATATGAGCTTGCTAGTATGAAAGTTGGGCAAGAAGTAACTGTTTCCTCAAAAACTGTCGCTGGTAAGACTTGGACAGGAAAAGTAACAGAAATCGGTTCTACACCTTTAAAGAGCATGGATGAAAATAAAACTGTTTCTAATTACCAATTCACTGTCACATTAGATAATAGTGACGAACTACAAAACGGCTTCCACGTTTACGTAACAAGTAAATCTGGCGAAGCAACTGGTACAATTATTCCGAAAAGCAGTATCGTGAAAAAAGGTGACAAAAATGTTGTCTTCGTTGTAAAAGACGGTAAAGCGAAAGAACAAGCAGTTACTGTTGAATTCGAGACTGATAGCGAAGCAAAAGTTTCTGGAGTGAAAAAAGGAGAGGAAATTATCTCTAAGCCTGAAAAAGACTTAAAAGATGGTATGGAGGTTGTCGCCCAGTGATTAACTTAAAAGGCATCACGAAATCCTTCCAAAATGGTGCAGAGTCCGTTCAAATATTACACGGGATTGATGTAACACTGAACCAAGGAGAATTCACTTCGATTATGGGACCTTCTGGTTCTGGTAAATCAACATTAATGAACATTATCGGTTGCTTAGATAAACCGACGACAGGTACGTACGAACTAGCTGGTCAAAACATTTCAAACATGTCTGAAACAGAACTTGCACACGTACGTAATAAAGAAATCGGATTCGTATTCCAAAACTTCATGTTATTACCTAGACTTACAGCACTTCAAAATGTAGAGCTACCTCTTATTTACGCTGGAGTCGATAAAAAAGAAAGACGTGAGCGCTCGTTAGCTGCTTTAACAAAAGTAGGCTTAGCTGATCGCGCTACTCACTTACCGAACGAATTGTCCGGTGGGCAAAAGCAGCGTGTCGCTGTTGCACGTGCAATCGTAAATAACCCAAAATTCATTTTAGCCGATGAACCGACGGGAGCACTTGATACGAAAACAAGCACACAAATTATGGACCTCTTTTACGAATTAAATAAACAAGGCTCAACAATTATTATGATTACCCATGATCGTGAAATCGGGGAAGCTGCAGCACGTCAAATTGTAATTCGTGACGGAAATATCGTCCAAGATTGGAGGGGTTAATTTTGAATACGAGTGAAAATATACGCATGGCCCTTTCCTCTATCTTTGCTCATAAGATGCGTTCTATCTTAACAATGTTAGGTATTATTATCGGTATTAGTGCCATTATTACTATCATCTCAATGGGTGATGGTACAAACGCAAAGTTTAAAAAAGAATTAGGCCAAGGAAAAGATAATGAAGTAACGATTTACTACAACAACCCTGATTACGGAACAGATAGTGCCAAAATCACACCTGATATGCTAAACCGTCTGCAAACTGTACCAGGCGTTAAAGATGTATATCCAGACGTAAGTATGAAAGTAAAAGCAGCTGCTGGTTCAAAAGATGTAAATCTTGATTTAAAAGGTGGAACAGGCGCCTTTATGAAAGATTCGAAAATAAAATTAGTTCACGGTCGTGAATTAAATGACAGTGAACTAAACCAAGCAATCCCTGCTGTTATATTAAATGAAGAAGCTTTCAACAAATTATTTAGTGGTTGGGAATCAAACCAATACACAGATATAAAAGGAAAGCCTTATAAAATAGTCGGTGTATACGAAACGAAAAACGACTTCGGAATGCCTATGCCTGAAGGTTATACGTCACTTGAAAACGCGCCTGTCATTTCAGGAGTAAATGAGTATGACTCTGTAAGATTAACAATGACCTCTCCGACAGAACGTAAAAGTGTAGAAAAACAAGCTGTTTCTGTCTTAAACGAAATGAAAGCTCCTAAATTTGAGCACAAATTCGAAGCACAAGATTTAGGTGAATTTACGAAACAACTAGACGAATCAATCGGTATGATGAAAATGGTATTCGGTGGTATTGCTGCTATCTCCTTACTTGTTGGTGGTATCGGTGTAATGAACATTATGCTTGTATCTGTAACAGAACGTACGCGCGAGATTGGTATTCGTAAAGCACTTGGTGCAACACGTGGTAAAGTATTAACACAATTCTTAATCGAATCTTGTATTTTAACAGGACTTGGTGGTTTCATCGGATTCATGCTCGGTATTTTCTTCGCTTGGATCGTCTCAATCTTTGCTGGATGGCCACTCGTTGTCTCAAAAGAACTTGGACTTCTTGCAGTAGGTATTTCAATGCTAATCGGTATTGCATTCGGACTATTACCAGCTAACAAAGCTGCAAAACTTGATCCAATTGAATGTTTACGATATGAATAAACAAAAACGTAGGAGTTTACACTCCTACGTTTTTTATTTACCTATTAAATCGAGTTTCTTCTATTATATATGTTTCACGTTACAACTATCATTCTAATACTCTTCATTATTTATAGGTACTAAGGCTATTATCTAATCCTATTATTGCAAAAATACTATGTAACAGACGAAAATCAAGGCGTAATTTTTTCCATGCTTCGACTGATTTTGTAACAATTATATCGATATTTCATTAAATTTCACCTCATTTATATCTTTTCACATCTAAAAAGGTTATTATCCCATAACTATTTTTTCATTTAAACAGTAAAATAAGCTGTTTTCGTAACACTATAGATATCCGCAAGAAACATTACTGTAACATTATTAATGTTACAGTAATTGAAATACTACTCATTTTGTGTTTTACATGCCCTAATACGCCAAAAAACAACAAGGAAGCGCTATCAGGATATTTATGGAATTGTTACAGAATATTAATGACCCGTTACGAAAGCTTTGTAATTATATGTTTTTCGCAAATAAGAAAATAATGGTTGCTATAATGAGGTCAACGAAAACAAATGCAATGGAGGCTATTATGAAAAAATTTATGGGTATAGCAACAGCAGCGGTTTTTGGTCTTGGGATTTTCACAACATCTGCTAAAGCAGAAACGATCGTAACGACTGACGTACTAAACGTACGAGAAAACCCAACTACTGAATCAAAAGTTGTAGGAAAATTATTAGATGGATATAAAGTAAATGTTTTACATACAGAAAATGGTTGGTCAAAAGTTCAATTGAATAGCGGTAAAGAAGCTTTCATAAGCGCTGACTATACAAAAGACACTTACTACGTAACAGCAAACGTATTAAACGTACGTGCTGGTGCAAACACAGACTCAGAGATTCTTGGTAAGTTGAAAAAAGATGATATAATCGAAACAACACACCAAGTACAAAATGATTGGATTCAATTTGAATATAACGGAAAAACAGCTTATGTTCATGTTCCTTACTTAACAGGTAAAGCACCAATTAAAGTTCAACCAGTAGTTAAAGCTGAAAAAACAACTACAGTTCAAGATACAGCTAAAGTTCGTGAAGCTGTTAAAGCTCAGGAAGTAGCTGAAACTCAAGCAAAAGCTAAAGCAGTGGAAGCAACTAAAGCTCGCGAAGCAGCTGAAGCTCAAGCAGAAGTTAAAGCTCAAGAAGCGGCTAAAGCTCGTGAAGCAGCTAAGGCTCAAGAAGCAGCTAAAGCTCAGGCAGATGCTGAAGCTCAAGCAGAAGCTAAAGCTCAAGAGGCGGCTAAAGCTCGTGAAGCAGCTAAAGCTCAAGCAGATGCTGAAGCTCAAGCAGCGGCTAAGGCTCAAGAAGCAGCTAAAGCTCGTGAAGCGGCTAAAGCTCAAGCAGATGCTGAAGCTCAAGCGGCTAAGGCTCAAGAAGCGGCTAAAGCTAAAGAAGCAGCTAAAGCTCAAAAACCAGCTACACAACAACCTGCTGCAAAAGAAACTGAAACAAGTGCACCATCATCTTCTCGTGAGTTACGTGTTGTAGCAACAGCTTATACAGCAGATCCACTTGAAAATGGTTATAAAGCAGGCGACCAAGTAAAATCAGCTTTAGGCCACAACTTAACAGCTAATCCAAACATGAAACTAATTGCAGTTGATCCAAGTGTCATTCCATTAGGTTCAAAAGTATGGGTTGAAGGTTACGGAGTAGCAATCGCTGGTGATACTGGTGGAGCTATTAAAGGTAATAAAATCGACGTTTTAATGCCAGATAAAGGCACATCAAGTAGCTGGGGACGTAAAACAGTTACAGTTAAAGTATTAAACTAGTTATAAAAAAGAGTCAGTCTCATCGTTGAGGCTGGCTCTTTTTTTACTCTATTAAACTACTGAAAAATGACATAGTAAATGAAATTATATCAACGATTTTTCAAATATATCTATCGTAACCTACAATATATCAACGATTTTTCGAATATATCTATCGTAACTTATAATATATCAACGATTCGACAAGAGATATCGATTTACCGACAAATTTTGACGTTAAAAGTACTTTAATATTAAAAAGGCGGTCCAAAATTTGGAACGCCCCCTATCTTCCCTATTCCACACAAGTAAACTGCGTCCAAGCCCCTACATAATCTAGTAAGAACAACTCCTCTTCCGCCATTGTACCGACAATATTTTTCCGTTCATCTATCGGCATTTCTTTTAGAATGATTTGCAGTTCACCTTTATACTTTCCGAATGAGTTATTACCAATTACAACTTGCCCTCTTTCCTGTAGCACACTTTCACGCACTGGGAAGTCATAGTCTTTGTACTTTTTACGTACTTCTGTAGAACGTACCATATACTCTGTTATGTCGCCGCGTCTTACGTGTAATTCTTGCAGCGTAGCTCTCTTCTCTACTTCAGTCACTTCGTCTACAAAGTGCACTTTTAGCTGTAACATGTAGCGATTTAAGTTTCCTAGTTTCTCTAACTCTTCCTCACTCGCATAAGCATTTCCGATAATGACATCATCGATTAGCCCTGTTGCCCATAAATGCTTCGCTTGTACTTCAATTGGTAAATTACGATGCTCTTCTAACGTACATAATCCGTCGTTAATATCCCATGGACCGATGTTTGCGGCATGTGATGTAATAAAGGCTGCACTACGAATACCATGCTTTTTAAAGCGTTCACTACAGCGAATGAAATAATCATACGGAAGACCAGTGAATTTTTGCGGATAAAAGTTATGGCAACCAATTAAAGCTGGTTTATTCGCCTGATGCGAAAGAATATTTTCTAAGTACGCAATATCGTTACTTACGTTCAGCTCAATTTTTAAGCCGTACGGGTTATTTGTCATTTTCGCTTCTGTTAATCCGTCAAAACCTAAATCTAAACGAATACCATCTGCACCTAACTCTGCAAAGAATGATAGATCGCTATAGCTAATACCAAGTTGATCAAATACCGCTGGAGCTACATCTAAAATAACTTCCATATTATGATCTTTTGCATGATTAATAATTTCTTTAAATTCAGCTACAATTTCTTCTTTCGGACGATTTACAGATAAAAGACATGTGAATATTCTTGAAAAACCGTGGCGTGCCGCTGCCGAAATGTATGCCATATCTTGTTCTTTCGTTGAATGCTCTGGATAAAGTGAAATTCCTAATTTACGCTCCATGCTTTTGCATCTCCTTCACACGTTGTATTAATGCCATGCTCGTAAATCTATATTTTGCAGATAAACATGTTGCACATAAAATCGTTGGTACAATAATTACGTATGGTGATTGTAATCCTAACATTACATAAGCACCCATTGAACAACCGATAAATAAAATTGATACGAATAGTAAAACTAATAAAGATTTACTTTGTACCCATTTTGAATAATGCGCAATACACTGCCCCGCTACGAATGTAATTAAGATGATAATTGCTCCGAGCATTTTTCTTTCTCCTCTCCTGCTACTTGTTGTTTCTCATACATTTTGAAGAACGGATAGTAAATAACGAATGAGATAACAAAGTTAATAAGTACAAGTACACCAGCCATAATTGTCCAGTCCGTACTAATAACCGCTGCAATTGGTGCTAACATCGTAAATGGCAATTTCGCCATCATCAGCGGAATCATCCCTGAAACAACAGCGAAATATGATACTGTCGTTGTCACTAACGGTGTAATAACGAACGGAATAATTAAGATTGGGTTCATTACAATTGGTGCCCCGAAAATAATTGGTTCGTTAATATTGAATAAGCCTGGCACAAATGATAATCTACCTAACTCTTTTAGGAACTTAGATTTAGAGAACATAAACATAATTACTAAAGCTAACGTTGAGCCAGATCCGCCAATCCATACGAACCATTGAATGAACTGCTCTGTAAATAAGTTTGGTAACTGATGTGCATTTCCTGTAGCCGTGAACACTTCCATATTTTCAAGAATTGCTGAATCCCACATCGGACGAATAATTGGTCCTAAAATTGCCGGTCCATGTATACCGAATGACCAGAAAAACACGATTAAGAATACCGTTAATAAACCGCCGAATAAATTATTTCCTACTAATACTGATTTTAGTGGTGCGATTAAATATGTGATTGTTGTATTTACATCAAATTTTAAACCGTAACGAATACCCCAGAATAAAAGAATAACGACTAAAGTTGGAATTAATGCTGCAAACGAATTTGAAACTGCTGGTGGTACACTGTCTGGTAATTTTATTGAAATATTATGCTTAATCATAAAATGATAAATTTCTACTGCAATTAATGCTGTAACAATTGCGCCGAATAAAGACGTTGCACTTAATGTTCCTACTGAAATATATCGACCTGCATCAATAACACCTGGTACAGCTTTCGTAATTTGAATTGGTTCAACTGATGCTAGTAAAAAGGCGAGTACAGATAGTAGCCCTGCACTTAATTGATTGAGCTGATAAAAGTTCGCGAGCGAAGCCCCTACACCAAACGCTGCGTATAAGGCCATTAGTCCTACTGTAAATCGGAATGGAATATCTAAAATATGGCGAAACGGTGCAATCCATTCCATATATGCATCAATTGGTAAATTTAAAAAGATAACGAAAAATGACCCGACGATCGTTAACGGTAATGTAGAAATAACCCCATTTCGAATTGCCAATAAATGTCGTTGTCCTGCAATCTTTTGCGTTGTTGGCATAATCTTTTGTTCCATAAAACTCATAAACCCATTCATCAATAGCCCTCCTCTTTCTCTCTACTATAAAAGAATGAAATAAACTTTATAACATTATAATGTTTATATTTAAAAAGATATAATTATGTTAAAACTAATTGTTCTGCTTGCTTAAGCACCTTCAAACCATCACACATGCCATAATCTCGTTGGTCTATAATTGCAACTGGTATGTTGTATGAGTTTGCAAGAAACTCTACAGCTGGAAATAAATATTTCACTTGTGGACCAATTAAAACGACATCAGCTTCCTTAATTTCAAGTTTCACAAGTTCTGAATCAACCGCCTTAATTTTATAATTCTTCCCCTGTTTCTTTGCCTCTTCTTGCATTTTTCTTACGACCATACTCGTTGACATACCTGCTGCACAACATAATAAAATATACATCTTATACTGTCACTTTCTCTTCCACTCGTTTATGAAGAGTAATAAATTCTTCAGCTAGTTCTTTCACTGTAATTGCATTCATTAAATGGTCTTGTGCGTGCACTAACAGTAAACTGATTTCTGCATGATTTCCTCTTGCCTCTTCTTGAATTAAATCCGTTTGAATACGATGCGCTGCTGAAATTTCCTCACTAGCAAGTTTCATCTTTTCACCGGCATTCTCAAAATCTCCTTGTCTTGCAAAAGCGATTGCTTCAAGCGCTGCACTTCTCGCATTGCCACCATGTAAAATTAACGCAAATGGAGTTTGCATATCAGCCATTTTAAATTCCCCCAAGCTATATGTTTTCTATATTTTTATCTTATTATGAAAACGCATACAATTAAACATAAAAAACTTCCGTTATGTAACGGAAGTTTTTATATACTTTTTCAAAATGATAATAAAATCTCTTGAAAATCTTCAATTACCTCGGTCTGAGTAAGTTTCTCTATCGTAGTTTGACTAGACATAATATCATATAAAAAATCATAAAGCCTTTGCAAATCTTCATTATTATTGCGCTTTACACTAAATAAAATAATTACTTGTACTTTTTTATCTCCCCAATCAACAGCCTTTTCAAGTGTGCAAAACATCAAAAAAGTTTCCTCACTTAATAACTGCATCGGATGCGGGATTGCAACTGAATTCCCAACCGCTGTCGGAGACGTATTTTCTCTTTCCATAACAGAAGCATAAAAGTTTTCTTGTACATAATGTTTCTCAGCAGCTTTCTCACATAAAAACTGAATAACATCCTCTTTCGTAGAAGCACTATGATTTAAAAAGATTAAATCTTCCTTAATATAAGGCTGCACACTAGTATTCACATGCGTAAACAACCGCTGACCAATCGATTTAATCTCTTTATCATCAAATATTGAATTCACTTTTATAACTGGAACAGGCAAGCCACTCGGTATATGAATCGTACTAATAATACAATCTATTTTTTCTTTATAAAGATCTTCTACTTTCAATTGATAATAGCCTGTAATACCTACAATCTCTAATTTATCTCGGAACTGTGATAAAATTTTATATTTTAATAGTTGTGCACTTCCTTGACCAGTCGCACAAACTAATAAGCATCTTTTCTTTTGATTTTGCTCCTGCAAACGGCTCATCGCTCCGCCGAAGTGAATTGCAATATAGCCAATTTCACTTTCAGGGATCGATTCACCCGTATATTCACCAATGATATCTCCAACAAGAACCGCAATTTCAAAAGCATACGGATAATTCTTTTTCACTTCTGCCAAAAGAGGATTTCTCGTATTTAACTTATACTTCAAACGATTTAATAACGTTTTTAAATGAATACCAAATCCAAATAATAATTCTTCGTCATAATAAAAAATAAGATTCCGTTCTTCCGCTACTTTAAAAAGAATATGTTGCATAAATGCATATATATCTTTCCCTAATAGCTCTTCTACATTTTCATAGCGATCTCTCGTTGTAACAGCAGTACTTAATAAATGCATCGTCACATATAATACTTCTTCTTCTGGAAATGAAAATTTTAACTCTTTCTCTAAATCTCCTAAAATCTGCTTCGCAATTGTATATTCTTTCTTTATTATAAGTTCTGATTGCTCCGCATGCAGTCCTTTCATATAATGTTGACTTTGACAACGCTTTAATGCGATTGCAATATGAATGACTAAATTATCAATTTCTATATCAGATAAATATATTGTTCCGCCTTCAATATACTTTAATATAATTGAACGAATGAGTGATATATGAGGTAGCGATAAATACGTCTCCGTCTGCTCAAATTGCTCATGAAACGGAGTATGGTCATAACGCGGTAAACCATATTGTGATAAACAAGAACGAATATTAAATTCCTTTCCAACAATACGTATACCATAATACGGTCTCTTCTCAATTTGTAATTTATAGCGACTACATATATCTGTAACATCTTTCATAATTAAATTGACCGTTGATTTGCTCACATAAATCTCTTCCGCTAATTCTGAAAGCTTCACATATCCCTCTGTCGTTAAAACACGCTGCAGAATGTACGCTATTCTTTCTTCATAAGAAGTTGGAATCTTTTCCGTCTGTTTTTGAAATAGACTCACACAAAATTCTTCAAATTTCTTCATTTGTATAATTTCTAATTCGTACCCAGTCCCTCTTTGCGATTCGATTTTCGCTCCGTTTTCTTCCAATATATCATTTAATAATTTTATATCCTTTTGAATCGTCTTCGTCGATACATGTAAACGGCCCGCTAAAAAAGCTCGATTTAACATCGATTTCTCTTCTAAAAACTCCTCTAAAATAGAAATTAATCGCTGATGCACCTTTGTCATAGCTCTTCCTCTCGCTCTTTATATATAAATGGGGAAAAGCTGCTGAAATCAGTAGTTTTTCCCCTTTATATTCTCTCTATTTCTTTAATGTGAACCCGAATTTATCCCAAGCTTGTAAATAATCTAATAAGAAAATTTCTTCTTCTATAATTCGACCAACTACATTTGTTTTTCCTGTATTCACCATATCTTTTAATGCAATTTGTAATTCGCCTTTATACTGGCCATATTGTTCATTATCAATTAATAAATCTCCACGCTTAATTTCACGCGTATTATGAGGTTTAAACTCTTCTTTTTTATATTTCACACGACTTTGTGTAGAACGAATCATATATTCAGATACATCTCCGCGATAAAAATGTGGTTCGTCTAATACGATAATTCTTTCTAATTCTGTCGTTGTATTATATAGTTCTATATCAAATGTTTGTTTCTCTTTATTTAATGCACCTAGTGCTTGTAATTCTTCTTCTGACGCATATGCGTTTGCAATAATAACATCATCAATTAATTCCGTCGCAAATAAATGCTTCGCCTGTGTTGTCATCGGTAATTCACGATGCTGCTCTAATGTACATAACCCTTCTGTTACTGGCCAAGGTCCGTATGTTGCATCAAATGATGAAATAAAAGCAGCCGTTCTCATACCGTAATCTTTAAATTGTTTCGAGCATTTAATGAAATGATCGTATGATAACCCTGAATAACGATGCGGATAAAAATTATGACAACCAATTAAATTTTCACGATTTGGTCTATGACTCATAATGTTATCTACATACTTCGTACCATTACTCATATTAATCTCAATTTTCAAACCATACGGATTATAAGTCATAATTGATTCTTCTAATCCTGAGAAACCAACATCTAAACGAATACCGTACGCACCTAATTCATGGAAGAATGATAAATCATTATACGAAATACCTAATTGTTCAAAAACAGATGGACTAATATCAACTAATACTTGGAACCCTAATGCATTCGCATGAGAGATCGTTTCTTTAAATTCTTCTATAATTTTCTCTTTTTCTCCATCCACAGATAATAAACATGTGAACACACGTGTAAATCCATATTTACTTGCTAATGTTAAATACTCCTTATCTTTCTCTACTGTTGAATGTTCTGGATAAATAGAAATACCTAATCGTCTCATATGTACACGCCTCTTTCTTCATCATATTGTAAACCTTTTCAAATATATGTAGTGAAAAAGTATATATCCCCTTCTTGTTCACTACCCTTTTGAATCCGCTTTCTTTAAAGAAAAAACAATTTCTATCATTCTTAACACCTACAAGTCTATACATCTATACTTTACATCTTTTTTTCATAGTTGTGTAGCTTTTACACAAATTTGTCAGTTTTTCATCTTAAAAATTGTTATCCGTTTTCAAGACACCTTCCTTGACTGTTTCATTGGCCAATACATATACTCGAAAGAAAAGAGAAAATTTTATATAGGGGATGAATATATGGGAGAAGCAATACTCGTAAAACGAGAACCGTTATGGACAAAAGAGTTTGTTGCTTTAATTTTTGCAAACTTATGTATGTTTTTAGGGTTTCAAATGTTAATTCCAACCTTACCTGTTTATGTGAAAGAAATTGGTGGCACAAGTTCCAATATCGGATTGGTTGTCGGCATGTTTACCGTTGCGGCACTTTTTGTTAGACCGCTAACTGGGAACGCCTTGCAAAAATTTAATAAAAAAATCATCTTAATGATCGGTACTGCTATTTGTTTACTCGCTATGGGCAGTTACCTTTTCGCCTCAACAATCTTTCTCTTGCTTGCTGTTCGTATTTTACACGGAGCTGGTTTCGGTATTACAACGACTACATATGGAACTGTCGTTTCTGATTTAATTCCCTCAGCTCGCCGCGGAGAAGGCATGGGATATTTTGGTCTTTCTGGAACAATCGCAATGGCCCTCGGTCCACTTATCGGACTATGGCTTATGCAAACATATAACTTCACAATTCTTTTTTTATGTGCATTATCGTGCACAATTGTTTCATTAATATTAACGAAACTACTTCAAATCCAAAAAACGAAACAGCCTCCACAACAATCATCTAGTTCTTTTCTCGATGGATTTATTGAGCGTAAAGCTTTACTTCCTTCATTATTAATATTATGTATTACATTAATGTACGGAGGAATCGGAAGTTTTATAACACTATTTGCTACAGAAGTCGGCATAGCTGATATTAGCCTTTTCTTTTTATGTAATGCACTAGCAATTGCTGTGACTCGTCCATTCTCTGGAAAGCTATATGATGCGAAAGGCCATACTTTCGTCATCATTCCGGGAGTTATTATAACGTTTACAGGTATTATTTTATTGTCGTATACGACGACAATTCCGAGCTTAATTATTGCTGCAGCATGTTACGGAAGTGGTTTTGGGGCGATCCAACCTGCACTACAAGCATGGATGATTGACCGCGTAGCGCCGCATCGACGTGGCGTAGCAACGGCTACATTCTTCTCCGCATTTGACCTTGGTATCGGCGCTGGAGCTATTATATTTGGATTTATTGCTCATTTTACAAACTATGCAACTGTATATCGTTACTCCTCTCTGTTACTTATTGCTTTTCTCTTCATTTACATTACAAGCATAAGAAAACAAAAGCATAGCGATAAAAACACGGAAAAAGCTGCTGGATAAATCAGTAGCTTTTTTATCGTGTTAAAAAATTATTTTCCCTCATTTTGCTGTTATAAAACTACATGCATTTTCCTACATATTTTTTTAACTTTCATCAAAAAATATACGATGAACTCGCAGACGCTTTCCTTGATATTCAACTGAACATTATTATTCTAAAAAGTGTGATTTCTTTACAAAATTAAGATTTTCACAAGATGAAAACCAATAAAATACAGCTGTTTCTTTAAGGGATTGTAAACTTTTCTTCTCTTTGTAAAATTAGTGTAAATTTTACTAGCAAACCGTTTACAGTGCCTCAAGGTTCAGTTAATAATTACATCGTACATGAAATTTAAGGAGTGGAATGCGTGGAATATAATGTTCAAGATATGATCTTCCAGTTCATTGGTGGATTAGGTATTTTCTTATTCGGGATTAAATACATGGGCGATGGACTGCAACAAGCAGCTGGAGATCGTCTTCGAGATATTCTAGATCGTTTTACAACAAACCCACTTATGGGTGTACTAGCAGGTATGTTAGTTACTGTATTAATCCAATCAAGTTCAGGAACAACCGCTTTAACAGTCGGACTTGTAAGTGCTGGATTTATGACATTAAGACAAGCAATCGGTGTTATTATGGGTGCAAACATCGGTACGACAGTTACTGCATTTATTATCGGAATTAAAATCGGAGAATATGCTCTCCCAGTTATGGCAGTTGGAGCAATCTTACTATTCTTCTTTAAAAATAAAAAAGTACATTCTGTAGGTCAAGTTGTATTCGGTTTTGGTATGCTATTCTTCGGTTTAGAATTAATGAGCGCAGGTATGAAACCTCTTCGTTCTTTAGAGTCATTCCAAGATTTAATGATTAGCATGAGTGATAATCCAATTTTAGGAATTGTTGTCGGTACAGTCTTCACTTTAATTGTACAGAGCTCAAGTGCAACAATCGGTATTTTACAAGAACTATTCGGTCAAGGTGCAATCGATTTACAAGCATCTCTTCCTGTATTATTCGGTGATAACATCGGTACGACAATTACAGCAGTATTAGCAGCTATCGGTACTTCAATTGCAGCAAGACGTGCAGCATTAGTTCACGTTATCTTTAATATTATCGGTACAATTATCTTTACAATTTTATTAGTACCATTTACAAGTTTAATTCAATATTTCCAAACATCATTAAACTTGAATCCAGAAATGACTATTGCATTTGCACACGGAACATTTAACGTAACAAATACAATCATTCAGTTCCCATTCATTGCAGTATTAGCATGGATTGTAACAAAAATTATCCGCGGCGAAGATTCTGCTATTAATTTCAAACCGCAACATTTAAATCCAATCTTTATTGAACAATCTCCAGCCATCGCTTTAACTGAAGCTCAAAAAGAGATTATCCGTATGGCTGAGTTCTCATTACATGGATTAAAAGAAGCAAATCAATTTTTAAATACACAAGACAAAAAACACGCAAACATGGCTACTCAATTAGAAGGAGCTATTAACAATTTAGATAAAAAAATTACCGAGTATTTAGTTTTACTGTCAGAAAAGCCACTTTCACCTACGGATTCTGAAAAACATTCTGTTTTAGCAGGTGTTGTTGGAGATATTGAACGTGTCGGTGATCATGTAGAAAACCTTGTAGAACTTGTAGATTTCCAAATTTCAAACCGTGTTTCACTATCAGACGAAGCATTAGCTGAATTAAACGAAATGCTAGAATTAACGATTTCAACACTGCAAGACTCAGTTGAAGCTTTAACAAACTTCGATACTGAACTAGCTCAAACTGTTATTGCAAAAGAACGCAAAATCGACCAAATGGAACGTGTTCTTCGTAAACGTCACGTATTACGTCTAAACGAACGCAGCTGTTCAGGTGATGCAAGTATCATCTTCGTCGATATGGTAAGTAACTTAGAGCGCATTGGCGATCACGCTGTAAATATCGCTGACGGTGTTTTAGGCGAACAAGGAAAAATCAATTTAAAACAATCATTATAATGAAAAAAGAGACGCTAACTTAAGCGTCTCTTTTTTCATTATATTTTAACAACTGTTCTTCCTTTTAACTTTCCTTGCAATATAAGTGTAAACTTCTTCTCTAATTCTTCTAATGTACATTCTTCTGTATAAGATAGTAATTCTTTATTTCCCCATTCTTTCGCTAAAAGCGTCCACACATCTCTTCTCACATCCACTGGACATTGCACGGAATCTACCCCTAAAAGGCTTATGCCTCGTAAAATAAATGGATATACTGTTGTTTGTAGTTCCTGGCCTGCCACATTACCGCATGTCGTTACACAACCACCATACTTTACTGTTTTTAAAGCTGTTTCTAACATATGTCCACCTACAGTATCGATAACTCCGGCGTATATCCCTTTTAACATCGGTCTTCCTGATTCATCATTCAATTCCGCGCGATGAATCACTTTTTTCGCTCCTAGACGTAGTAGCATCTGTTCCTCTTCCATTTTCCCTGTCGCTCCTACTACGTTAAACCCTAACTTACTTAATATACTAACAGCTACACTCCCTACGCCGCCTGTAGCACCCGTTACTAAAACATCTCCCATACTAGGCTTGATTCCTGCTCCAATAAGCTTATATACCGACAAAGCAGCAGTAAAACCCGCTGTCCCATACATCATACTTTCCTTTAATGACATTCCTTCTGGTAAAGGCACGACCCAATATGATGGGACCCGAATATATTCTCCGAAACCACCAGAGGTATTCATACCTAAGTCATATCCCGTTACAATAACTTGATCTCCTACCTTAAAGGAGTTATCTTCACTACTCACAACTTCTCCTGCGGCATCAATTCCTGGCGTATGAGGATACGTTCTCGTAACACCTTTATTACCAGTAGCTGAAAGGGCATCTTTATAATTTAATGAAGAATAATGAACTTGTATGAGTACGTCTCCCTCAGGTAAACTACTTACTTCTCTCTCAACAACTTTTCTTACAAACTGATGATTTTCCGTTTCGTTCACAACGATTGCTCGGAATGATGTATGTTTCATTATGCTCTCTCCTTTATCCGTCAAATTCTTCTTTATTATATAGAAAAAATAAGTAAGCTTACTCATTTCTTCTTGGCTATATTTCAACAAATCTTACTTCCCTATCACTTTCTCATAATATATATTTTCATTTCTACTAATAGCCCTTATACTTATTCTACATCTACAAAATAATATATAGAAAATCTGACTTTTTATAAATAAATTGAATTTTTACGAAATGTAAATGATTTGTAATGTTTTTTTTCGCTAAATTTCATTATAATAAGTGGATATGAGTGTCGTATTTCAATCCAAATGAAGGAGTACAAGAAATGGAGCAAAACCCATCTTTGCAAGAAAATACACGCAGTAAACCGAAAAAAAATAAGAAAAAAATAAAAATTATTATAAGCGCTATACTATTCGTTTTATTAATAGGCGGCGGTTATACTTGGTTTTTAGTAAATAAAGCATCTTCTGCTGTTCGAAATGCCGCACACGATTTAGCACGCGGTGATAAATCTGATTTACGAGATAAAGCTGTAAAACCTATTACAAATAACGTCTCTGTTTTAATAATGGGTGTTGATGAAAGCGATGTCCGAGGAAAAGAATATGGTGAAGCTATAAGAACAGATGCGCTTTTACTTGCAACATTTAATAAAGATAGCAAAACTGTTAAACTATTGAGTATCCCACGTGACACATATACTTATATTCCAATAGAAAAGAAAAAAGATAAAATTACACACGCTCATGCATTCGGTTCTGCTAAAAACGGAAAAAATGGCGGACCACAAGCAAGCATTGATGCAGTTGAAAAATTAATGAATGTTCCTGTCGATTATTTTGTGAAATTTAACTTTAAATCATTTATAAAAATCGTCGATGACTTGGGCGGTGTTGAAGTTGATGTACCAGTTGAATTTACTGAGCAAGATAGCAATGATAATGCTGAGGCAATTCACCTAGAAAAAGGTGTTCAAAAGTTAAATGGCGAAGAAGCTCTTGCTCTTGCTAGAACAAGACACATCGATAGTGATGCAATGCGTGGACAACGTCAACAACTCGTTATCGAGGCTATTTTAAAGAAACTAACAAGTGTTGGTTCTGTAACAAAAGTTGGCAACATCATTGATGATATTAACGGACAATTCGTTACAAACTTAACATTTGATGATATGCTTTCATTCTATAAATATGGATCGGATTCGGAAATTGAGAAATTACAAATCCAAGGTGATGATTGCTATATGGCAAAAGGTGACGATACATGTAGCAAATCTGCTGGTGGTGGTCGAACTTACTACTACAATCCAGATAAAAAAGAATTAGCTAATGTTACAAATGAACTTCGTACTCATCTTGGGCTACCTGCATATACAAAGTCTGACTCAGACTCTGATTCGAAAAAGACAAAAGAATCTAAGTCTGAAAATTCAAGTGAACGCGAATCAAGTAACAATGAAGTGAAAAATAAGAACAAAAATAGCAGTGAAGATACAGAAACATCGTCTAACGACAATGAATAGTAAAGAAGCAGTACTCTATGGAGGTAGAGTACTGCTTCTTTTTATTTCTTCAGAATCAAAAATCAGAACTTTCTAACTATCTTTTTTAATATTTTTAAATTATAATAAATAGTAGCAATCTATTCCAATTATCAGGGGGGCTCATACATATGAAAGCTGCAGTAAAACATAACATCTCAGATTTTAAAGACTACTTAAAATCCAACGATATATACATGGAAGAAAATATAGATGAAAATGATGGCTCTGTTCATTTTTCAGTAGGATTAGAGACAGAAGCTGGCGCAAAAATTCAACTTATCGCTGCTTTCCAAAACGAACATCCTACGGTAGATATATACTGCTTCAATGTTGCTCACGTGCCTGATGCAACATCAACAAATGATATTTTACATGTTATTAATGAATTAAACACATCTTATCGCTTTGCAAAATTCACATTAAACAAGCAAAATGCAATTGATATTTCAGCATCTCTTGCATTCTCAGAACCAAACTTTAATCCAGCACTTGTCTTTGAACATACGAGAATGCTATATAAATTAGCAAATGACGAATATAAAAACTTAATGAAAGTTATTTGGGCATAAAGTAAAACTATAATCCGTTAGGTTTACGGGCAATAAATAAAAGGATGGGCTGTAAGCAGCACCATCCTTTTATTTTGATATCATATCGATCCACATTTTAACAGCAGTGCCTACAATTAAAGTGGACAATACATATTGCAGTACTTTTTGATTTAGCCTCTTCCCGACTCGTGCTCCAAGTGGCGCAGCAAATATACTGGCAACCGCAATAATTAGAGCTGGAATGATAACTACTTGCCCAGTAATCACTTTTCCTGTAGTAATCCCTATTGAGGAAATAAACGTAATAGCGATAGATGTCGCGATCGTCATGCGCAGTGGTAATTTTAAAATAACTAGCATAATGGGAACTAAAAGGAACGAACCTCCAGCTCCTATAATGCCTGAAGCTCCCCCTACAACGAACGCTAACAAGCTTGCTAACCATTTATTATACTTCACATCTCCACTATTATTTTGTTTCGGTACAAACATCATAATAGCTGCAATTGTAGCTAATGCTGCATAAACAACATTGACTGTATGTTCCTCTAATATGTTAGCACCGAAACTCCCTATGAAGCTTCCTATTAATATACTAGCTCCCATATACATAACTAATGTTTTATTCATGTCATTACTTTTCCGGTATGCCCACGCGCCTGCAAAAGTTGCAAAGAATACTTGTACCGCTGTAATACCGCTCACTTCATGTGACGTATAGCCAGTAAATCCTAGCAATACTGGAATGTATAAGATCATTGGATAATTAATAATCGCGCCACCAATCCCAACCATTCCTGATATAAACGATCCTATAAACCCAATTATAAAAAGTAATACGACTAAGCTCATCTTACATCCCCCGCCTTCTAAAAAGAAGGTGATTTAAATGAATAAGTTTACATTCCCATCCGAAGCATCTGCTAAATATGCCCCTACGCCTGCAAACTCTACCCCTTCCATAATCTCTTCCTCTTTTAACCCTAATAAATCTACTGTCATTTGACAAGCTACAAGTTTAATTCCTTGTTCTTTCGCCAAATCAATTAAATCTGGCAAAGGCATTGCGTTATGTTTTTTCATAATGCCTTTAATCATCTTTGGCCCCATGCCAGCAAAATTCATTTTGGATAATCC
The DNA here is from genome assembly GCF_026540675.1 of Bacillus sp. GC_Bacil_1. NCBI lineage: Bacteria > Bacillati > Bacillota > Bacilli > Caryophanales > Bacillaceae > Bacillus > Bacillus sp. GC_Bacil_1. Next base: position 51,450 of record NZ_JALNUG010000012.1, on the reverse strand, counting down.
CATCTTATCGGCACCGCGTGGCATCATTTTTCCAAATACTTTTTCTATAAATGTTTTCTTTACATTCACATGTTCATCTTTCCTTAAAGCATTTAATCCCCAGAAAGTATGAAAAATAGTTACCTCTTGGTCATACGCCGCTGCACCATTTGCAATAATATAAGCAGCCATTGCTTTATCGTAATCTCCGCTAAATAACACGATTGTCGTTTTCTTCTGTTGTTCCATATTGTTCTCCCTCCAATTACCTATAGGGGTATTTATCTGTTTATAAAAAGGCCCAAATCACTTACTTCACTATATGACTTTACCTTCCCACGCTAACATACCACCTACCACATTGATTACTTGAAAACCGTAACTTTCTAAAAATTGAACAGCTCTTGCACTTCTCCCGCCTGAACGACAAACGATAATATATTCCTGATTTTTATTTAATTCATGCATTCGAAACTCTAATAGCCTTAGCGGAATATTACATGCTTCTGGAATTCTTCCTTCTGCTACTTCTTCTACTTCACGGACATCTACGATATTTACTGCTTCTTTACGTAACAATTTTTCTTCTAATTCTTTTGCTGTCATTTCTTTCATTTTAAAGTCCCTCCTCACAAAGCATTCATACCACCTGAAACGTTTATTACTTGCTGAAACCCTAGTTTTTTCAACATCTTTGCAGCTTGCTTACTTCTCATTCCACTTTGGCAAATAACGATTACTTCCTTATTTTTATCTAACTGACTTGCTCTACTAGCTAACTCATTTAACGGGATATTCTGAAATCCTTTCATATGATTTCCTCTATATTCACCTACTGTACGAACATCGATAAGTTGTTTCCCCTTTTTTTCCACTATATTCTTTAATTCTTTTCCACTGATATTTTGCACACCTTTCACTGGTAAAAATCGTGAAATAACAAACCATGTAGCAAGTACAATGAAAAGCGTACTTACTATTGTGTTCATATAACCACCCTCTCTGCATTTATAACAATATTTTTTCCTACGCCTTCTTAATCCAAAATTTTAGCACATCAGCTTCTTCTACATGCTTTACGATGTCATGACCACCTTTATTTGCCCACGCTGGAATATCCTTAACTGATCCTTTATCCGTTACATGTACTTCTAACACTTCTCCAGTTTGCAAAGTATCCATCGCTTTCTTCGTTCTTACAATCGGCATTGGACATGCTAAACCTTTCGCATCTAATACTTGTTTTATATTCATCATCAATTCCCCCAATTTGTTATTTTTATAATGACTCATGCACTGCACAACGATTTGGGCCAATCTCCATTTCACCCTCTTCTTCCACACTCGGATGAATTTTCCCCATATTCGTTTGACGAATTTCTTCGTATGCATTTGGTTGTGGCGGTAAGTTCTCTGTCACAGTTTTACGAAACTCTATTTCATCAGCAATATTTAACCCTACATTCTCTTTAAATAGATCTTGTAAGCTCGCACTCACAATACCACTTTCATCCATTTCACTTATTTTTGAATAATGAGCTGGTAAAACAATTAAATCTTGAGACAGTTCCTTATAAAGTGTATATAACGTATTTCTTAAATCACTCACCCAATCTTCAGCCTTACCAGCAAGATCAGGACGTCCAATTGAATCTACAAATAAAATATCGCCTGATAATAAATAAGAATCATCTACAATAAATGACGTACTTCCAATCGTATGCCCTGGTGAGTATAACGCGTCAATTTCAATCTTTGTACCCCCCACCGTAATAACAGATCCTTCTACAAGTGGTTCATATGAGAAAACGACTTCCTCGGCATCTTTTGGCGGTAACCAATACGTACCACCTACCTTTTCTGCTAACTTACGCCCACCAGAAATATGGTCTGCATGTAAATGTGTATCCATTACATTCGTAATCGTAACACCATGCTCTTTCGCAAACTCCTCATATGCTTCAACCGTTCTTACTGCATCAATAACTGCTGCTTCATCGTTAGAAACAACCATATAAGATAAACAGCCTTTTCCAAGGCGATTAAATTGATATATACTTCCTCCGCCCTGTACATCCCCTACTTTTAACGGCTTCACATATTCACTCCAAGCTTTCATGCCACCAGCTAAATAATAAATATTTTGTAATCCCGCCTCTGTTAATTGCTCTGCCACAAATATAGAAGACCCTTCTTTTGCACATACTACTAAAACATCTTTATCTTTAGGTAATTCACTTACAATATGATCTACACCATCTAATAAGTCAAAGTAAGGTCTATTAATAGAAGAAACTTGTTTCCCTTCAATTTTCCAATCTTCATAATCCGTCTCATTACGAACATCTAAAATGAATAACTCTCCGAATAAAATTTTCTCTGCCACATCTTTTGCTTGTAACGGTTTAACATTCATTTCATTACCCCCATAGGTATATTTTTATTCAAAAAAATTTACTTCTCTATATTCCCTTGCCACTCTACCATACCTGGAATGACATTTTTCACATTTAAATAACCTTTCTCATTCAACATTTGGCAAGCTACATCACTACGGTTACCAGTTCGACAAATAACATAAATTTGCTTCGTCTTATCTAATACTGCGCTGTCTAATTCACCTAATGGTACCGAAATGGCGGATGGAATATGGCCAAAAGCAAATTCCGCTGCTTCGCGAACATCTAATACAATGTTCTCTTCTCCATTAGACAATATAGACTGTAATTCTGCATTCATAATTGTATGAGGATATTTCACAATTTCATTCACTTCATGCTCGTTTGCTTTCCTAACATAATGCACCAATACATCACCCTCGTGTTTCGTCCCGATATATTGATGTCCTACTTTACCCGCCCAACTTTTTATATCTACCGTAGATCCTTTATCTGTTGCCTTAACTTCAATCACCTGCCCTGGTGTTAACCCTTCTATTGCCTTCTTCGTTTTCACAATAGGCATCGGACAAGCCAAACCTTTACAATCTAAACTCATATCCACTTTTATACTCATAATCGATTCCTCCACAATTTATATACATATACCTGTAGGGGTATATTAAAGCGTTTTTGAAAATCTGTCAACACTTACGTTTGACAGATTATCGGCTTTTTACAAGTAATTGAACAGCTTCTTTAATTAACTCTTCATTTGAACCATTACCACTTTCAAACTGTTCACGCAAACATTGCTCTAAATTCGTTCCAACAACGAGTCCAATTGTACGATCAAGTGCAGAACGAGATGCTGTTAACTGTGTAATAACTTCTCGGCAATCTTTTCCTTCTTCCATCATACGAAGCACACCACGAACTTGACCTTCAATACGTTTCAATCTATTTTTCATATCTTGATTATATTCCATTCTATAATCACCTCATTACCATTATGTCACCATTTATAACCTATGACAATATATTATACCCTATAGGGTATTTTGTAAACCCCTATTTTTAATTTTTGTCTTATATGTTCGCAAACCAAAAAATAAAACCTTAATCTATAGATTTTCATCTTCCACTAAATTTTTAAGTAGAAGATGAAAAATATCAATATACAACACGTTCTGGCAATACTGTCCCATACAACTTAAAACCACCATCTACATTCTTTACCTTATATCCCTTTTCCATTAACATACGCGCTGCAACATACCCTCTCATACCAAGTTGGCAAGTGATATATATTTCTTTGTCCATTGGTACTTCCTCCAATCGATCACGTAATTCATCTAATGGAATATTAATAGAGCCTTTAATCATTCCCTGTTTTAGTTCATTAGGTTCTCGAACATCAATAAGGTACCCACCATTTTCAACAATGTGATCTATTTCATGCCATTGCACTGTGTCCACAAAACCATCTACTATATTACTTGCAGCATACCCCACCATGTTTACTGGATCTTTTGCAGAAGAATACGGCGGGGCATATGATAATTCTAAATCTGGTAAATCGATTACAGTTAAATTTGCCTTCATTGCCGTTGCAATAACATCGATACGCTTATCTACCCCATCACGCCCTAAAGCCTGTGCTCCGTAAATTTTTCCGCTTTCTTTATTAAAGATTAATTTTATTAGCACTGGCGTAGCATTCGGATAGTATCCTGCATGAGAATTTGCCTGTACATGTACTACCTCATAGGGTATATTTAGTCGTTTTAATATTTTCTCATTCACTCCAGTCGAAGCAACTGTTAAATCAAAAACTTTAGCCACAGAAGTTCCCATCGTACCTTTATATAAAGAATCCGTATGACCATGAATAATATCTGCTAACATGCGACCTTGACGATTAGCTGGCCACGCTAAAGGAATCATCGTTTCTATTTCTGTAACAAAATCTTTCACTTCAATCGCATCACCAATTGCATATACATATGGGTCAGATGTTTGAAATTTCTCATTTACCTTTATCGTTCCTCTAACTCCCAATGCTAATCCTGCCTCTTTCGCTAAACTACTCTCTGGTTGTACACCAATTGCTAAAATAATCATATCTGTTTTTATAACTGAGCCACTTTTTAAACGTACAATAGCCCCGTCTTCTTCTAACGCATCTACACCATCTTCTAAAACAAGCTCAACATTGTGATTTCTCATATGTTCATGTACGTATGCTGCCATTTCATAATCGATTGGTGGCATTACTTGATTCGCCATCTCTACAAGAGTAACATCAATCCCGCGTTCTCTTAAATTCTCAACCATTTCCACTCCAATAAATCCTCCACCAATAACCGTCGCATGACGTGGTTTCTTCTCATCAATATACGCTTTTATACGATCTGTATCAGGTACATTTCGTAACGTAAACAACGCCTTCGCTTCTTCAATGCCCGGAATAGGTGGAACAATTGGTTTCGCCCCTGGTGAAAGAATCAAAACATCATATTCCTCGTTATATGTTTCATCTGTAGTTACATTCTTTATCGTAATTGTTTTCTCTTCTTTATTAATCTTTACAACTTCACTCAATACACGTATATCTAAATTAAAACGTTTTGACATCCTTTCAACAGTTTGTACTAATAACTTTTGTCTTTCTGTAATGACACCGCCAATATAATATGGCAATCCACAGTTTGCGAACGAAATGTATTCACCGCGTTCAACCATAATAATTTCATCTTCCTCACTTAAACGACGAAGCCTTGCAGCTACTGATGCCCCGCCAGCAACTCCGCCTACTACAACAATTTTTCTAGACATATTTCAAACCTCCATGTTATTTATTATTTAATTTTTTCATGAATCACACAAAAACCTATACCTGTATGGGTATATAATAGGGTATAAAAAATTTAATTTCAATCAATATGTCTTTCTTTCACAAATTTGAAACAAAAAAGAACTTAGATATTTCCAAGTTCTTTTTCATATAGTTCTGTTCTATAACTTTCTTTACTATTACATCAATACCTAAAGATGGTGTAGTATGAGGGAATACTTGTTTTAGATAACTGAACTACACCTACATTTAAATTTCCAAACTCAATAGTTTCACTTGAAGTTAAATATATTTCGCTTAAAATTCTTAAATACCACAATCTAAGAAAATGACTCCAAATGGATTTACTATATTTATTCAGACCATCTTTTAATATTATTAAACACATTGTCTGTTATCCGATTTCCAAAATTCATATTTTTATTTCCTCTTGTATGAATGGCTATTATTTTGATACCTGTATCAAAATAATGATATACAGGTGATCCACTTTGCCCTTCATAAGTATCAATCTTGTATGTTAGTCTGCTAGGATTAACACCTTCAATTGGACCATAATCTCTCCACATTGTGTAACGTTCATTTCCTATTTTATCAGCTGGATATCCAGGAATCACCGCAAGTAAACCTTTTGGTGATTCTACATAGGTAGTTCTATATCCAAACCAACCCGTATAATCTCCTGGAGACCCATTTAATTTAATCGTTCCATAATCATAATTTGAATTTTCGTTATCAGTCCATCCACTTACCGAGTAAAGTTTTGTTCCTTTATAAGGTAAATACGGTGCTTGTCCTCCATTACGTCCTGGAGTTACAATAACATTTGTCGCCCATCCACCAATTTCTTTATTGTAAATACAATGTCCAGCTGTCAGCACTGTATCTTTACTAATTAGTGCTCCTGTACATCCATAAATTTCTCCACTATTATACTGAGTTGCTATATGGACTACAGCACTATACGGATATGAAGTTGTATCATTAACCCGTATTCGATCATCTATTCCTATAACAGAATAGGTAAGAATGTTAGGTGAATAATTTAACTTCGTATTTTCTAAGAAGGCTCCCCAATCTTCCCCACCATGTTTACGCCCTTCAAATGAAGGTGAAACAAGATCTTCTCCCCTTCGATCATTACTATACAAAGATTGTTCTTGAAAAAGTACACGTTCTCCCTCATTTGAAACTGATGTCCACGGTACATCTTCTGCATACACCTTCTGATTCACCAAAAATACTGTACAAAAAAAGATAAAAAGAACACCAAAACTATAAAGAGCCAACCTACATCTTATAGAAATAAAGCTATCCAACATAACTTACCTCCTATACAAATGATAGCGAACAATTGAAGATCCCTTTATAAATTCTAGTTTTTCTTTTTTTAGAAGTCAATGTAATTAATAATGATTATCATTATTAATTACATTGACTTAACAAAATCAAACAATGAGTCATATTCTTTACTCTGCGTTCAAAAACCTGTCTCATTAAAGTTTCACCATATTACATAAATCCATAACCTTTTTCACAATCAACTCCGCAGTATTCTCTCCCGGTGGCATTAACAAATTTGTAACTGTTCCATACACAATAGGACTTAATTCTACTTCATATCCGCCATATGCATATTCGTCTTTTGTCGGTAAATAACCAAGATATCCGTTCATATATCCACCAAAGAAAGCCAATTCATTTTGAAGGCTCTCTTTCATTGCTAAGGCAGTTTCTGAAAAAGGTTCCATCGGTATACCTGAAAACATACCATCATTAACTTGAAACAGTTGAACTTCTAAATCTATACGTAACTTCCGAATACCTTGCCTATATTTCTCTAATACGATAGCAACCCATTCATCCGTATTCACGCCCCACTGCTTCTCGGCTAATCGAGCCATGCTTCGTATCTCATCAATTTCAGGAATATCATTCAACTTCATTTGCATCATACTTGAAACTGTCCTTAAATTTAAAATTGGGCTATATGTAACTGCTGGCAACATCGTTAATATATGTCCACTAAGTATGTAAGCCATTTGTTTTAAGGCTTCACTTGAACCGCGATACTTCGCATTCACATTTCCAGCGGCACCTTGAACGATAATAACAGGGCAGTTCACTATCTGCTCTAGAATCTCTCTCGTTATTCCAGGATAATCTGCTGATAATTCATCGCTATCACCTTTTAAAACATTCGGATGCGCCGTACAAAATACTATAATCCCAGATAGCTCCTTCGTTTCAGCATCTCTTATTGCCAACATGCCAATTCGCTTATCTACAACACCTTCTATATTTGTTCCCATCTTTGCTTTTCCATCAGATGTTCTCTCTCGTCGGTTTACACCAATATCACCTGTCGTAACACCCCATCCAACTTCGCATCGCTTTAAATTGTTATTTGCAGTAACAGCACCATGTACTACATTATTTACTAAAATCATTTTATACGACTGCACTAGCGGATCATCACCGACTGTCTCTGGACCGGAATGCGTATGAGTATAAACAACAGTTATTCGCTCAACTGGCACATGAACCTCACTCGCTACTCGTTCACGAATCATATTCGTATCTTCTACTAACATACCGATATTATCAATGCTTATAAACACAGTCTTCATTTCATCTTTTTCAAATACAAAAACTGTCCCGTAAATACGTTCTTCAACATTATTTATGCCTGCCTCTCTATGATATCCGACAAAATCAATACCTACAGGCGGCGTAATATCAACCTTACATACCCCTATTTTGCTCATTTGAATCGCTCCATTTCTCTATGTAACTCCCTTTTTTAAAGAATAGCATATTTGACCTTGTTCCAAATAAAAAAGAACGGACACAGTATCCTATGTCCGTTCTTCCCCTCACACATACTTCCGATGCACCATCTTTCCATCATAAGAAAACACAACACCCTTACTCTCCACAATGGACTCCATATGCACCGTTCTTCCCCATAGTTGATGAAGATATGGTAATACTTTTTCTAAGTATTTTAAATCGAGCTCGATTCCTTCGTAACTATGTTTAATGTACAATTCTCCGTTCTTTAAGTAGTCTCCGTCTTCTACTACTAAGTACGGGAAGCCGCCATTTGTACGCATATTTACGAGTTGATCACGCACATGTTCCCACTCTTTATCTATTACTTTATACTCTTTTCCTTGGCGCTGGAATAAGTACATATCTTCTCGCATAACGAGATCTTTATTTAAGTAGTTTCTTAAGAACGATACATCCCATTCAATTTCGCGTACTTCAAAGATTTTGTCACGACCAGACCCAGGTTTTACACCACGGCGTTTCATTTCTTCTGTTGGGTTATTGTAACGTTCTTCAATATCTTCAAACATTTTAATCCCAAGGTAGTATGGGTTAATGCTTGTTTTTGATGGCTGTACAACACCCGCATTTAATTTCGCAAATTCAATTGCTTCATCAGATGTTAAGTCCATTTCACGAAGTATGCGTTGATGCCAATAGGACGCCCAGCCTTCGTTCATAATCTTCGTTTCAAGCTGCGGCCAGAAATATAACATTTCTTCACGCATCATCGTTAATATATCACGCTGCCAATCTTCTAGCTCACGGCTATATTCTTCAATAAAGAGGAGCAAGTCTTTCTCTGGTTGCGGTGGGATCTTCTTCTTTTTGCGTATATTGGATCGTTCTCTCTTTTTGTTTCGATCATCTAAATTCCATAGATCATCGTATTGTGATACCTTTTTCTTTTCTACTTCTTCTTCTAAATCATCAATACTCCACGCAAGTTTGGGACGCATGAGCGACGGGTCAATGTGCTCTTGAATGGCAAGTACGGCATCTAAAAATGTTTCTACTTCTTCTTTTCCGTACTTATGCTCATATGCTTTCACCCGTTCAGCTGTCGCTGACATACTCTCTACCATATCTCGCTTCGTATTTGAAAAACGAATATTATTTTTGAAGAAGTCACAGTGTGCTAAAACGTGCGCTACAATTAATTTGTTTTGAATTAAAGAGTTCGTATCTAATAAAAAGGCGTAACATGGATCAGAGTTAATAACGAGTTCGTATATTTTACTAAGTCCTAAATCGTATTGTAATTTCATTCTGAAAAATTGTTTTCCAAAACTCCAATGTGAAAACCTTGTCGGCATCCCATATGCACCAAATGTATAAATAATTTCCGCTGGACATATTTCATAACGCATCGGATAAAAATCAAGCCCAAATCCAGTCGCAATTTCCGTAATTTCCGCAATCGCATATTGTAGTGCTTTATCGTCACTTGCTCTCATTATTTTCCCTCCTTACACTTTCCCTTAAGAAAGTGTATGATGAAGAACAAGCTTTCATGAGGATTGATTGCATAATAAAAAGACACCCCCGCAAAAACGAGAATGTCTCATCTATTAACCTTCAATAATCTCCATCTTCTCCGTAATCGGAGTACGTGCTTTTCCTTCTGGCGCTTTATCGAAATAGCCGATATGAAGAATTCCAACGATACGTTGGCCTCTTGTTAAACCGATTCCTTCTATAAATAATGGATTGTAGTTTAATCCGCCTGATTTCCAAACGCAACCTAATCCGCGTTCCCAAGCAAGAAGTTGGAAGTTTTGCATGAATGCACATGTTGCAGCATAATCTTCATCACGTTGAATTTGACGCGGATCTTCATTTATATATACAACGATTTGTGCAGGCGTGCTTAAAAAACGATCTGATAAAATTTTACCGCGTTTCGCTCTTTCTTCTTCCGTGAAAGAGTTTAATACTGCATCTACTAATTTCTTGCGGCCTTCTCCGATGTATAGTTTACAATTCCATGGTTCACGGTGCTTATGATTTGGTGCCCATGTTGCATCGTTTAATAGTTCAATTAATAAATCTTTTTCTACTGCTTTGTCTGTAAATGTACGAACAGAGCGTCTTTCTTTAATCACATTAGCGATGGAAGTATATGTAGTCATATTTATCTCTCCCTTATTTTTATCTATATGTATAAGTTTATCGTCATCATTGATATTGATTTTCAATTTCGATTATACCTTAGTTTTTTACTATTAATCAATGTTTTATGTTGGAAAACTTCTAAAAACGTCATTTCATACTGTGAATAAAAAAACTTGATTTGTTCACAAGTATTTCACATTTTATGGAAATGATATGTGTACAGTTTTCTACATTATCCATCTAGGAGGAGTTTACATGTACAAAAAAATCGCTGTTTGTATGACTATGGCAGCATTATTATGCGGGATATCCACCTTCCCCGCTTCCGCTGCCACACCAAAAGAAGTAACAATGCATCACCATAAACCAATTCCAGAAGAAGAAGTGCAATCGCTAGAAAAACTCGGCTATAACAAACATGAAATTTGGAAAGCTGCTCACATTGCAAGAATCAGTAAACAAGAAATAAAAGATGTTTTATCTTACTATAAGCAAAATAAATCTTGGGAGAAAACAGCCGAGCATTTCGGTGTAGATCCAAGTAAGCTGAAAAAGCATCATATGAGTAAAGAAACAAAGCAAGCACTGCTACAACAGTTAGCAACTATGCAAAAATCCACACCGGATCAGCTAAAGCAAAAAATGAAAGAATATAACATCAAATTGCGTCATCTTACTGTGTTAACAATCATCTCTCAAAAAAGCAATACCTCTCTTGACGATGTATTAAAAATGAAAAAAGATGGAATGGACATTAAACAAATTGCCGAAAAATTAAATGTAAAAAAAGAAGATATACGAGCGGAAATGATGAAATTAGTGAAGTCTATTAAAGAACAAAAAACAAATTAAAATGCTAAAAAGGAAGAGCCATTCACCACTCTTCCTTTTCTTTATGAACTTTCAATTTTTAAGTATAAATTCCCGTCTTTCCCAAAAACTAACACAAGTAAATGATGTAAGTTAGGGGTGAGAAAATGTTCGGTTTATCATCTAAGAAATCAAAAAAGACTAATACAAAAACACTTTGTTCTATCCCAGAATTTATACAAACCATGAAAGAATCAAGCGATTTTGTCTCTTATAACATACTTAAAGATGAAACGTTGTGCTTGTTTTATTATAAATCTGTCGTGGAAGCACTTATTATTAAACAATTCATTTTAACTCCTATAAAAAAGGAATCGGAACAAATCCAAAACATCTCTGATTTATGTAATATTATCTCTATTGAAGACATTATTACCTCCCCTTCTATTGATGATATTCGTGAAAAATTATTAGGTGGATATATTTTAATACGCTTAAAAAACAATTCGAATCCTGATCAATATGCTTTAATTCGTGCCGAAAGTACTGTTTTAGGAAAACGATTATATAACGATACAGAAAATGAGTATAGCGTAATCGGGCCTAAAATCGGTTTCGTTGAAAACCTTGATACAAATATCCACTTATTACGCCGAAATATCGTAACGGAGCAACTCATTTTTAAAGAAGTTACCGTCGGATCTATATCAAAAACAAAAGTAGCAGTTGCTTATATAGAAGGAATTACAAATGAACAATTTGTCAACACCGCAATTCAACGGCTAGAAGACATTGACTTTGATGTCCCATTTGATTCAACTATGATTGAGCAATTTATTAGTGATAATAGCAATTCACCTTTTCCTGTTCTATTACCTACAGAACGATTAGATCGAGCTGTATTTGCATTAATTAACGGGGAAGTTTTAATTTTAACAGATGGCTCTCCATATGCTTTATCAGGACCAACAACGTTACTGGATTTTTTCATTTCACCAGAAGATTATTATTTACCGTGGATGATTGGATCGTTCTTTCGTATTATTCGTTTTTTCGGAGCTATATTTTCTCTGTTTTCCTCCGCTATTTATACAGCGGCTTTAACATATCATTATCAAATGATTCCTGCCGATTTACTAGGTCCTATTATTTTCTCGAGAGCTAACGTACCTTTCCCTCCTATTCTAGAAGCACTCTTTTTAGAAATTACAATTGAATTGCTTCGTGAAGCAGGAGCACGTTTACCGACAAAAGTCGGACAAACGATTGGGATTGTTGGGGGGATTGTAATTGGACAAGCATCTGTTGAAGCAGCTTTAACAAGTACAATTTTATTAATTGCAGTTGCTTTATCCGCCCTTGCATCTTTCACAACACCGACTGTAAAGATGTCTTCTACTATCCGGTTGTTACGCTTTCCGCTTATTCTTTTAGCCGGTGCATTCGGAGGATTAGGCCTTATTGTCGGATTTGTATTTATTTTAGCTCATTTAATTAAATTAAAATCACTTGGATCACCTTATTTATTACCTTTATATCCATTTCGTGGTTTAGGTACAGCAGAAGGTTTTCTTCGATTACCATTTAGTCAAACGGCACAAAGACCTTCTTTTCTTAGACCAAAATCAAAATGGCGCTACAATCCAAACAAATCGAAGCAAAAACGTGATGGTGAGAATGAATGAAAAAAATTTTATTGCACCTTATCATTATCTTCTTCGTTTTACAAACTGGCTGTACACAAACGTATATAGTGGATGCACAGCGTATTATTCATATTGCTGGATTTGACATCACAAAAAACAAAAAATTCCAAGGAACTATTCTATTCCCAGAGTACACACATGGTGTAAAGTCTAAACCAGAGACGCAAACAACATCTGCCCGTTCACTTGAAACAATTGCTTCACGATTAAATGCGAAATCTCCTCACAATGTTGTTGTAGGTCAAATGCGTGTCGTCCTATTTGGAAAGGCTCTAGGGGAACGCGGAATGGGAGAGATTATTACTAACTTACAACGTGACCCAAATATCGGGCGTGATGTACAACTAGCAATTGTAGATGGATCGGCTGAAGAGCTTTTAAATTACGGAAAAAAAAATGGGTCTTTATATATTGCTGATTTACTCGAGCAAAATATAAGAAATGAGAACATTCCACAAACTGAATTAAACATTTTTTTATATAATTATTACTCTTCTGTATGTGATGCCTATGTTCCTTATATTAAAATGGACGATAATCATTCTGTCGCTGTCAAAGGACTTGCCTTTTTAAAAGGCGATAAAGTCGTCATGTATACGGATAAAAGACATTCTGTTTTAGCAAAATTACTTATTAATCCTACGAAAAATGGACGTTACGAAGCAGCAATAAAAAAGGATAAACATAAAGGTATGGTTGTTATACAAAACTTAGCTGGGGAAAATAAGTATGATATAGATCAAACTGGCGACATACCAAAAGTAAAAATCCATTTAAAACTAAATGGATTAATTAAAAACTCTCCTAATTGGATTGATCTAAGAAAAAAAACAAATATCAACTATATAAAAAAACAAATTGAACGAAATGTCGAAAAAGACTGTGAAGATTTAATAAAACAATTTCAAGAAAAAGAAATTGATCCTTTAGGAATACGAGATGAAATTAGAAGCCATACGAGAAAATGGAATATAAAACAACTTCGAAATATGTATAAAAATATAGCGGTAGATATAAATTTAGATCTTAATATTGTACAATCTGGAATCGGAGAATAGTGAGGTGAAATAAGCAATGAATACAATGAATAAAACAAAGACCGTATCTCCATATTTTGCATTTATTTTATTGCATTCTCTCCAGGTTGGTATAGGAATTCTCGGATATCAACGTGTAATTTTGAAAAATGCAGGTTATGATGCTTGGATTTCTCTTATTATTGCAGGTATTGCAACTCATATTGTACTGTTTTGTATGTTAAAAATGCTTGAAAAAGACGGAGATTTAATTAGTATTCATACAACAACCTTTGGAAAATGGGTTGGCTCTATATTTTCTGTAATTTTCACTCTTTATTGCTTATTATTTTGCCTTACTGTTCTTCGTACATATATAGAAGTGATACAAGTTTGGATTTTCCCTACCATTAAGTTATGGAAACTTACGCTTATGTTTTTATTAGTCACTTACTACATTATAAAAGGTGGCTTCCGTTCTGTGACAGGGATATGTTTTTGGGGTATTGTTCTTCCTATGTTCGTTGTATTCTTTTTAGTCTATCCGATGAAGTATGCACATTTTCGTAATATTTTACCTATTTTTACACATTCACCCTTTGACATGCTTATATCTGCAAAACACTCTGCATTGGAATTTCTAGGGTTTGAAACAATTCTTATCTTTTATCCCTTTATTGAAAAAGGAAAATCTTTAAAAAGATGGGCCCATGCTGGAATTGCTTTTAGCACCTTAATTTATGTAGTTTTAGCTATCGTATCTTTTATGTATTACAGCGAGGGACAATTAAACCGTACTATTTGGCCTACTTTAACGATGTTAAAAATAATTAAAGTTCCTTTTATTCAGCGCTTTGAATATATTATTATTTTCGTTTGGTTTTTAATTATTTTACCAAACCTTTGCTTAACCATTTGGTCATCATGTCAAACGATGAAGCGTTCCTTTCATATTTCATTTAAATTTACATTACCGTTTTTTATTTTCATCATATTTTCAGCTTCTCTACTTTTCACAAACCGTGAAAGTATCAACACATTAAATACCGTACTATCTCAAGCAGGTTTATATATTGTATACGCTTATATCCCACTTTTATTTCTATTCCATTCGCTAAGATGGCGCTTCAAAAATCAGTCGAAAAAATCTTCAACCGATACACCGTAATCTCTGATACAATTTGATTAATACATTTGTAAAGGGGACAAGCGAATGAAAAAGTATGTATTTTCTTTACTTGCAGTACTAAGCTTAATTCTTGCTGGATGCGGAAGTACTGGTACAAATGACCAAAAATCTTCTGAATCAAAAAAAGAAGAACATGACCACGCATCGCACACTCAGCAAGCTGACATTCAAGAGAAAACAAAAGGAGTCGACACACTTCCGACCTTCCTAGATAAGCTTGATCCACAAATGAAAGATATCTACACCGTCGCTGGACAAAATGCAGAGCTATTAGATTGGATTCCATGCTATTGTGGTTGCGGTGAAAGTGTAGGACATAAAAATAATAAAAACTGCTTTATTCGTGAAATTAAAAAGAATGGTGAAGTTGTTTGGGACTCCCATGCAACGACTTGCGTCAATTGCCTAGAAATCGCAGTTGAATCTGCTTCCATGAAACAAAAAGGAAAATCAACGCTTGAAATTCGTAACTATATCGATAATAAATACAAAGAAGGCTATGGCAAATCAACACCTACGCCAATGCCAAAAGCTTAAAGAACGAGGAAACTCTTCGTTTTTTCTTTTCATTCACTTTTTTTCTTAACAAATTCTTTCAAGTGTATTTCTCCTTACTTATCACACACTATATATAACTCTCGGTAAGGAGGGTACACAGTGCAAACATATAACGACTATGATAAAGCTCTCTATTACACGTATTGCTGTAACTGGGATAAATTACTCGTTCTCATGGTTCAAACGAACGATCAATTATTTTCTAAGCGTATTGAGCATTTTTTACACGCTTATCAATACAGTAAAGAACTACCAGAAGTTGATAAACAATTACAGCTCCTATTTCAATATATTGACCACGCATCCCAAAAGTCGCATGTAGAAGAAGTAGAACAAATTCAAATGTAAACTATAGCGCTATTCTCTTCCGGAGAATGGCGCTTTTTTAAAATATTTATATCAATAAAAGTTTCTCCTTATAAAACTTTTATTGATAAACATATTTTTTCTTTCTTTTCCATACCACTTCATACTATAATTTAGTATGTAACTATTATAAGAGAGGTATAAAATATGGGACGAGAAAAAAAGCAAGAATATGCTTTACTTACCGCATGGGGAGCTTCTTTTATCGCTACACTAGGAAGTCTGTACTTTTCCGAAATCATGAAATTTGAGCCTTGTGTTCTTTGTTGGTATCAACGTATTTTTATGTATCCATTCGTTTTATGGCTCGGTATCGCTGTGGCAAAGAAAGACTATCGCATCGCAAATTATTCTTTACCAATCGCAACTATTGGTGCTTGTATTTCTTTATATCACTATGCAATTCAAAAAGTCGCAGCATTTTCAGCTGCTGGGGCAGCTTGTGGACGTGTACCATGTACGGGAGAATACATAAACTGGTTCGGCTTTGTGACAATCCCGTTTTTAGCACTTATCGGCTTTATTACAATCGCTGTTTGTAGCTTTATTGTCATCAAAAACAAATAAGGAGATGAAAGAATGAAAAAAATGCTTATATTTGGTGGTATTATTATCGCCTTGTTTGCGGCAATTTTCGCTGTAACACAAATGGAAGAAAAAAAAGCTTCAACTAGCCAAAAAATTGATAATGCTACTGGTAGTCAAACAGATGGTCCTGACTACTACACAAATAAAATCTCTCTTTCAGATCTTCAAAAGAACTTAAAAGAGAAAAAAGAAGAAACAGTATACTTTTATCAAACATCTTGCGTTCATTGCCAAAAATTATCTCCTGTCGTAGTGCCAATGGCTAAAGACTTGAACGTTGATATGAAAGTTATGGATATTGAAAAATTAGATGTTCCTTGGGATGAATATAAAATTCAAGGTACACCAACAATCATTCATTTTAAAGATGGCAAAGAAGTGAGCCGTATTAGCGGTGAACAGCCGAAAGACAAATTAAAAGAATGGCTTGAACAAACGAAAAAGTAATAAGAAAAGGAAACTCCTTCTACACATGAAATGGGCGTAAAATCCCACACTAATGTATAAGGAGGGGGTTTTATGCCAGAAGTAAGATGTTCTGTTTCCAACTGTTCTTTTTGGGGACAAGGTAACTTTTGTCAAGCAAGTGCGATCATCGTTCAGCCTGATGCAGATGAAACTGGTCAAACTGAAAATGATTCATATACAGCTGCTGTTTTAACAAACGAGACGCTAGAAAGTTCTGTAGCAACGAGTGTAGAGACTTGTTGTCATACATTTAAGCCTAAATATTAAACATAAAAAAGCATACGATTCATCGTATGCTTTTTTATATTCCCCTCCAAAAATCATGCATAATAAAAAAGTACAAAATAACGAGAACGGCCGTCCCGCATAGGGTAATGCGCCGATATATACTCTTCTCTCCTTCCCTCGCTTTCACAAACGCCCAAATAAATCCGAAGAACAATATTAAATCAACATATGGAACATAAAAAGAAAAGACGAGAAACGCATATAAATACACGATAAATAAACAGGTCGTTACTAAGAAAACTTTAAACGCAAATTCACTTTTCATAATATAACCGCCCCCTATCTGTACTGTATTATATTCAGCAAAATACAATAGTTGCAGTTAAACTCCAAGTATAAATAAGCTACCGTCTATAATACGGTAGCCATTACGGAACATTGTATTTCCGTTTATATATATTATTTAAAATCGAAGAAGGAATTTGCTCGTAACGAACTTTCTCTCCTGTTTCATCTATAATATACGAATTGTTTCCTATATAATATATTCCATCTTTTCGTTTTGAGTACACTGGATATCTTTCATTTGGCAATACAGTTTTTACCTTCGTTAACTGCCCATTTGGTTCTTGCCAATATATATCCGCGCGGTCTACTAACGTAAGTACTCCAATTTGTTCTTTTTCTATTTTTCGACCATTCCAGCTCACAACGCGATAACCAAGCTTATTCGCTTCATATTCGGGGCTCGTATGAAAACGAGAAATGATTACTTTTGTTTGTAATTGTACTCGGTCATATAACCATTGTATATCCCTGTCATGCATGCGAATACAGCCATTTGATTCCCTACTTCCAATCGTCCATTCCCGGTTCGTCCCGTGAATCGCATATTCATTCTTATCTAGTCCAAGCCACCTCGTACCGAGAGGGTTATTCGGTGCACCCCCAGCTATTTTTTTTCGATGGTATTCTTTATTTTTAAATTTCGTTATAATACAAAAATTACCCTCAGGCGTAGGTGTACGATCTCTTCCAGTCGTTACTGGAAATGTTTTTGTATAATTTCCATTCTCAAAAAAAGACAACTGATTTGTCGTAAGATTCACTAATATTAAATGATCTGTATCAGCAAAAGCACTAACCGGTAGGAAGAAAAATAATAGTAAAACGAAACATACCCTTTTCACCTACATCCCCCCTAGCGCTCGCCATAATAATTGTAATTAGCTTTACTTTGCTCTTATAAATGAAAACTATCCATTTACAATAACGCCCCCATTTACATGTATCATTTGTCCAGTAACATAAGATGAATCGCCAGACGCTAAGTATACGTATGCCGGCGCTAATTCATATGGTTGACCAGGTCTTTGCATAGGGACATTGCTCCCAAACTGAGAGACTTTCTTCTCATCAAAGCTCGATGGAATAAGTGGTGTCCAAATCGGTCCTGGTGCAACACCATTTACACGAATCCCTTTTTGCACTAACGATTGTGAAAGTGATCTTGTAAAAGCTACGATTGCTCCTTTCGTTGCGGAATAATCAATTAAAGTTTCATTTCCTTCGTATGCAACGATAGACGCGGTATTTATAATGACATCCCCTTGCTTTAAATGAGAAAGTGCGGCTTTCGCAACGTGAAAATAAGAAAAAATATTAATACGAAAAGTCTTTTCTAGCTGTTCTGCTGTAATATACTCTAGTCCTTGCTGCGGATATTGCTGCGCGACATTATTTACTAAAACCTGTAAACTACCTAGCTGCTGGACGGTCTCTTGAACAACATCTTTACAATGCTGTTCATCACTTAAATCACCCGGCAACAATACACACTTTACACCTTCTTTCTCAACATATTGCTTCGTCTCATTAGCATCTTCTTCCTCATCTAAATAAGCAATCGCAACATTTGCTCCCTCTTTTGCAAAAGCGATGGAAACTGCGCGTCCAATTCCGCTATCTCCTCCCGTAATTAACACATTCTTTCCTTTTAACTTTTCACTTCCTTTATAATTTGGATCTTCAAACTGCGGAAGTGGATTCATTAATGATTCAATCCCCGGCTGCTTATTTTGATGTTGCGCAGGCATTGTTATAAAGTTTTTTTGCTGTGGCATAGCTGCTTTCAACTCCTTTTCCTTATCATGTGCACAATAAAAAGCTGAAATTCACACATCGTTTTACGATTAATATTCGAATTTAAGACACAAAATATGAATTGTTATAAACTTTTTATGCAAAACTATTGCAAAATAGTTTAAAAACGAATATTATATATAACTGTTGTGAAAATTATTCGTAAACAGAAAGGATGTTTATATGTTTAACCTTTCAAAACATAAAACTTCTATTAAAACTGAAATTATGGCAGGTATTATTACCTTCTTAACAATGGCATATATCATTGTCGTAAATCCTGTTATCCTTGGGGATGCAGGTGTTCCATTTGAACAAGCATTTACAGCAACAATTATTGCTGCTGTTGTCGGAACATTATTTATGGCAATCTTTACAAACTTACCAATCGCAATCGCGCCAGGTATGGGATTAAATGCTTACTTCTCTTACTCTGTTGTAAAAGCGCATGAAGGCATGACTTTCGCAATTGCATTCTCTGCTGTATTCGTAGCAGGTATGATTTTAATTTTGCTATCATTTACATCTTTCCGTACAAAATTAATGGAAGCAATTCCTGAAAACTTAAAACATGCAATTACTGCTGGTATCGGTCTTTTCATCGCCTTTATCGGTTTACGTTTAACAGGTATCGTTACAAAAAATGATGCAAACTTAGTTGGACTTGGTGATCTTCACTCTGCTCCAGTTCTACTAGCACTAGCTGGACTTGGAATTACTATTGTTCTTATGTCTTTAAATGTAAATGGCGCACTATTTATTGGTATGCTCTTAACTGGTATTATCGCTTTCTTCACAGGACAGTTAACATTCTCAAACGGTGTTACATCAATGCCTGGATTACCAGAAGGAATTATCGTTTCAAATCCAATTACTGCTGTATCTGACGTAATTAACTACGGATTATATGGCGTTGTATTCTCATTCTTCCTTGTTACACTATTCGATACAACAGGTACATTACTTGGCGTTGCACAACAAGGTGGATTTATGAAAGACGGAAAGCTTCCAAAAGCAGGACGAGCTCTTCTATCTGACTCATTCTCAGCAACTATTGGTTCTATGTTCGGAACAACACCATCAACAGCTTACATTGAATCATCTGCTGGTGTTGCAGCTGGTGGTCGTACTGGTTTAACAACTGTTACAGTAGCTGTTCTATTCGCACTAACAGCATTCTTCGGCCCATTAGTAAGTGCTGTTTCTGGTGTATCAGCTATTACTGCACCATCATTAATTATCGTTGGTAGTCTTATGATGGGTTCAGTTCGCCACATCGATTGGGACGCATTTGATGAAGCATTCCCAGCATTTTTAGTAATCTTAAGCATGCCACTTACATCAAGTATCGCAACAGGTATCGCACTTGGATTTATTTCATACCCACTTATGAAAGTGGCAAAAGGTAAATTCCGTGCTGTTCACCCACTTGTATATGTATTTGGAATTTTGTTTGCTTATCAATTGATATTCTTACCACATTAAAATCCCTCTTCCTGAGGGATTTTTTTATAAATACTGTTTGACAACAACATTTGTTTGTGGAATAATTCAAAATAGTTAAATATTCGATGTCTTATCAAGAGCAGGTGGAGGGATGAGCCCTACGAAGCCCGGCAACCGACCCATTTACGGGCACGGTGCTAATTCTTACAACACATTGTGTTGAAAGATAAGAGTAATATGATAAGGCGTCTTTTCTATATGAAAAGGCGTTTTTTATTTTCACTCCCTCCTCTCTCTTCTTAGTTTAGGAGGGATTTTTTTATGAAAAAATTATGTTCCATCGTACTTATTTTTCTCTTATTTACATTAGCGGCTTGTACAAATGAACAAGATGCTATCTCTTCACAAAAGCAACAAACTGTGAGAAAGGCGACTACAACGGTAGAAAATCAATTACATACAGAAATTCCAAGCCAAATGAAGAAGCCATTAAAAATCGCATTAATTATGCAAATGTCCATCGGAACTTTTTCCTCTCAATATATTGAGGGTGTCAAAAAACAAGTTGAGCTATTTGGCGGCAGTGTACAAGTCTACAATTCTGATAACGATTTAGCAAAAATGGCTGCAAATTTAGATACTGCTATTAATTCAAAAGTGGATGGTATTTTAATTGATCATGGCCGTTCTGAAGCACTAAAACCTGGAGTAGAAAAAGCGTTACAGGCGAACATTCCCGTAGTTGCGTTCGATAACGATCTACGCTTGCCAGGTGTGACAATTATTGATCAAGATGACTATAGTCTTGCATGGAAATCATTAAAAACGTTAGCGGAAGATTTGAATGGACAAGGAAATATCGCAGTTGTATGGGTCGGCGGATTTGCTCCAATGGAACGTCGCAATGTTATCATTGATGCTTTTTATAAACGGTATCCAAATATAAAAGAAGTTGCAAGATTCGGTACTGCTAGTAATAACACACCGCTCGATACACAAACACAAGTAGAAGCTTTACTAAAGAAATATCCGAAAAAAGGCGATTTACAAGCTATTTTCGCTTCGTGGGATGAGTTTGCTAAAGGGGCTGTTAAAGCACTTGAACAAGCTGGTCGTACAGATATAAAAGTATATGGCATTGACTTAAGTAATGAGGATTTACAACTCATGCAAAAAGAAAACTCACCTTGGACTGCTACAGCTGCAACTGATCCAGCTGAAGTAGGTAAGGTTCAAGTACGATTTTTATACAAAAAAATTGCTGGCGAACAAACGCCAGATATTTATTCACTAGAACCTTATTTAGTAAAGAAAAATAGTTTACCAAAAGAAAATATAACAATGGATCAGTTATCAAAATATATAAACGGTTGGGGAGACTCAAAAGATGCATATTCCCCTTGGATGAAAAAATTAGAGAAGGAGAAAAAATGATGACGTTCTCTCTTCAAAACATTACACATTCTTATCATGTCGCTACACCTGTTCTAGAA
Source organism: Bacillus sp. GC_Bacil_1 (assembly GCF_026540675.1). Taxonomy (NCBI): domain Bacteria; kingdom Bacillati; phylum Bacillota; class Bacilli; order Caryophanales; family Bacillaceae; genus Bacillus; species Bacillus sp. GC_Bacil_1. The sequence goes on along the minus strand of NZ_JALNUG010000012.1, from coordinate 29,276 downwards.
GATGTTTCTATTCATATTCAAAAAGGAAAAGTACACGCTTTACTAGGCATGAACGGTGCGGGAAAAAGTACTTTACTAAAAATAGCAACTGGTGAAATTCAACCAGTTGTTGGCGATATAAAAATTGATACTCAGTCTGTTTCCTTTACTTCACCGCGCGATGCAAAAAAGCATGGCATTTCTTTCGTAACACAAGAAGTAGATCACGGACTTATTCCCGGATTATCTGTATTAGAAAATGTACTAATCGATCATTTAGCAATGCAAAATAAAGTACTATTTTCAAAGTCCAAATTAATCGCACTTGCTAAACAACATTTGCAAACTGTACAGGTAAATTTAAATGTTTCGGAAGATGTTTCAAACTGTTCATTACATGAAAAACAATTACTTCTTATCGCAAGAGCTTTATCTAACAATACAAATTACCTTTTATTAGATGAACCTACTTCTTCTCTTGGACCAAAAGAAGTTGAAACCTTCGGGAAACTATTAAAAGATTTAACATCAAAAGGAATTGGCATCCTTTTAGTTTCTCATCGTTTATCAGAGATTCGAAATTTCGCGGATGATGTAACTGTATTACATAACGGTCAAGTTGCCCTTTCTGAAACCATTACAACGATTACAGATCAACAAATTGTGGAAGCAATGACTGGAAAACAACTTACACTTCCTATTAATACCGCACCAAAAACCGGGAGCGAGGAACTATTTAAAGTACAAGAGCTTCTATTACACGAAGGTCATTCTCCCCTTTCTCTTACAATACGAAAAGGAGAAACTGTTGTGATATACGGATTAATTGGAAGTGGAAAAACAACACTTGCTGAAACGTTATTTGGTGCTCTTCATACTTATCACGCAGAAATAGACGGTCAAAAACTAACGATTAAAACACCACGAGATGCGATTAAAGCGAAAATCGCACTTGTACCAGAAGAAAGAAGAAAACAAGGCGTATTTCTTTCGGAAGATATTATAAGTCACACAAATTTACATCAATCAGGTTGGAAACGAAAACAAACCGAATTAAATGATGCTACTACAGCAATTTCTTCTTTCGGTATTTCACCAAATGACCCAAAGGCACATATTCATTCACTTAGCGGTGGAAACCAACAAAAAGTCTCAATTGCAAAGTGGAGTGGATTCAAACCTAATCTATTTCTTTTAGACGAGCCGACTAAAGGTGTAGACATCGCTGCGAAACAAGACATTTTTCAATTCATTCGCAACATTACAGAAAACGGAAGTTCCGTAATTTATTTCACAGGAGAACAAGATGAAGCGTTGCATATTGCTGATCGCATTCTTATACTGGCAAACGGAGAATTTGTAGGTGAATACTTACCAAGCGAACTATCTCCTGAACAGCTTTTACATTTATCTGAAGGGAGCTATTCCATTGAATCTCGTTCATAAAACGAAAACTAAGAAACTATATTTACCTACTCATCTTTTTTATCAATTTAGTACAATTGCTATTATTATAGGTGTTACAATTTTTTTCTCTATCGTCAATGATTCTTTTTTAACATATAACAATATTAGTGATATTTTACGTTCTATCTCCATCGTAACGTTACTTGCAATCGGCGTTACCTTTACATTGATTGTAGATGGATTTGATTTATCAGTCGGCTCTACCGCTAGTTTAGCAACAATTGCAGCTGCTTCTTGTCTCGTTTTATATCGACAAGAACTATTAGTTACACTCCTTGTTCCTATTCTTTGCGGATTATTAGTTGGATTATTAAATGCACTACTCGTTATCCGAATTAAACTACCCGATTTACTAGCTACATTAAGTATCATGTATATCGTTAATGGACTACACTTAACATTTTCAAAAGGATCCTCAATTTATGAAGGAATGTCCGGTGCAACAGGACATTTTGTTCCATCCTTTTTATTTATCGGTCAAGGTTCCGTCTTAGGAATTCCAGTCCCTGTCATTATCATGCTTACTGTCGTTTTAATTGCACATCTATTTTTAGAAAAAACAACGTACGGTCGTTTCTTTTATATGACTGGTGGGAATCGAGAAGCTGCTAGATTAGCCGGTATTCCTACTGATCGTTACCGTGTATATGCTTATATGATTAGTGGTTTACTAGCTTCTATTGGCGGCATTATTCTATGCAGCCGCGTTGGAACAGGACAAGTTTCAGCTGGTGCTCCATTATTAATGGATGCAGTCGCAGCTGCCTATATCGGTTACGCAATGTTCGGTGCCAAGAAACCAAATATAGTCGGAACATTCCTCGGCTCGGTATTAATTGGAATTATATTAAATGGACTCACAATGATGAACGTCCCTTATTATGCACAAGATATCATTAAAGGCAGCATTTTAATTACAGCTTTAGCCTTTTCATTTATTAAAAAGAAGCGTAAATAAAAAGTAGAGCATCGAATTCGATGCTCTACTTTCCCTTTGCAACAATCACACGAACTACTTTCAAAACAAGAAGTAAAAGACCGTTCACTATCGCTGCAACCCCTAAAGAGACCGATATCATCAGCTCTCCCATTCCATTATTCAATACAAACATAGCAGAAGAAATGAAAGCCAAAATAAACAATACTAACGTTGGTATATATTTAATAACAGGCTTCTTATATGACTTTTGTGAAAGAAGAAACGTAATTACCAACGTCATAATGAAAACAAAATATACTACAAATAAGAAAATCACACGAAAGCCTCCACGATTACTAAACTATGAAAAAGATAACAGCAGTTAAAAATTATTAATATTTCTCATTCATCTGTAATTCTTTACTATACTTTTGAATGAAAACTGACGAAACAACCATTACCATTCCTACACTAAATCCAATAAGCTGATCCAGTAGCATCTCATCATGTATGAGCCAGCGAAGTAGAAATACCCCTCCAAAAATAAGCATAGCAGTAAATCCGGTATGCCTAAGTCCTTTATATACATTTTCCATATGTATCACCTCTTCGCACAACATTATCCATATTATACCATGCAACCATCAAGTAACCGTATCGTCCTCTGACAATATGCAGCTACCTTTTGATCATGTGTAACAACTAGCACTGTTTTTCCTTCTTTATTAATCTCTTGTAAAATACTCATAATTTTTTCCCCATTTTCTTGATCAAGAGCACCAGTCGGTTCATCAGCAAGTATAATTTTTGTATCTTGTGCTAAAGCCCTTGCTATTGCTGTTCTTTGCTGTTCTTTGCTGTTCTCCTCCTGATAACTCGTAAGGATATTTGTTAATATGCCTCTCAAGCCCTACCATTTTCAGCATTTCTTTTGATATTTGCATACGTTTCTTATGAGAAATTCTTCTATATATAAGTGGCAGCATTACATTTTCAATAATCGTATAATCATCGAGTAGCGAAAAGTTCTGAAACACAAATCCAACTTCCGTGTTTCTATACTTATGATAGTTTTGCTTTAATGTACTCGTATCCATTCCATCTAAAAAATACTTTCCAGCAGAGGGGCTATCGATTAAGCCAATAATGTTAAGGAGAGTAGACTTCCCCGAACCAGAGGGGCCCATAATGGCTATCATTTCGCCTTTTTCTATTGTAAGATTAATATCTTTTAAAGCACTAAAATTATTCTTTCCAAAGCCCTTAGCCACATTTGCGAGCTGAATCATCTATAACACCTCTTTCATATATGTATTTTTTATTTTTAGTACATTGAAATAAATGATTGCATATATAACGAGGATCATTACAAGTGATAAAGCACCTATAACAACCAATGATTCTATAGAGACTTTTAACGTTCCAAAGAAAGATACTATACTATTTTCTAGCCCTTTCTGAATTTCAATTACTCCGCTATTCTCCCATTGAAAATACATTATTCCTATACATATCGCTAAAACGAATAGCAACATATACTCAATAATAAATGGAAGACATATTTGAAAAGTGCTTGCACCTAACGCTGATTTAATAGAAATATTTTTACGCTCCATATAAAGTGCTGCCATTGATGTCAATACAATAGATAGAAATGAAAAAAATAAGACTGTACCGCTTAATAATAAGGGGTATGACATATTATCAATACCTTGTTTTTCATTTTCTAACAATTTATTCGGATTTGTAACATAATACGAATAACCCTTACCTTCCGTTACCTTTAATACTTTCTTTTGAAATTCATTTATATTTATCTGCTCCTTTGTTTCTATAATTAACCCATTGTATAAAAGTTCTACACTATAGAACTCTATTTCTTCTGTTCCAATTGGTAAAATCGCCATGTCATCTAATAATGTAATACGATTATCCGATATTTCACCACTTCGAGGATATGTAAATGGTGAATTTTTTTCTAAAAAGCCAATTACTTTTAGCTTCATTTTTCCAGATGGTATAACATCACCAATAGATACCTTTTCTATATAATTAGCCCCTAATATAACAGGTCTAATATCAAATACTGATTTATGAAATTCCGATTCCTCAAAATATCTTCCTTGTGAAATTCGTATATGAAAGTACTTATTAATATCTTTATCAACAATAAGAGTCTTTATCGTTCCATTTTCTTTTTTTAAACTAAGTGAATAGTTACGGAACAAATAATTTGTTTTATTTGTTATTGGTATCGTATTAGATAACCCTTGCATGAAATGTTGATAATCACTTTTTGCTTTTTCTTCGCTAAACAATGTTATATCTTGCGTCGCATAAAGTTCATAGAAATTTTTATGAGTCGATAAATTATTTGCTACCGTCATCATTTTTCGATATCCCGAAAGATTACTAACAAATTCTATTGCTGAAGAAAATGCAATAATTAAAGAAATTACTATAATCAAACTTGGTAACAACCGTTTTTTCACAGACCGTATAGAATCAAATATAAAAAACATGAAGACCTCCTACGTTCTTAAATGTTTTCCGGGATATATATTTATAATGTGCTTGATTGGAATTACAGTAACAAAAATTGTAAGAAAAATTATAAAAACAATATTACATACCAATACATATGGTGTTAACGGTTTTAATAAGTATGTCTGAAAATACGTATGAATTGTTCCAGAAAACATTTCTAACACCAGAAAAACCAACAGCATCGCCACTAGAGAAATAAACAAAATTTGAATATATAGTTCGCAGTAAATAGATATATTAGAAGCACCTACTGCTTTTTTTAATGAAATCTCTCTTTCTTTTTTATAAATCCAAAATAAAACCGCAGAAATGCCAGAAACAATTGCAACAAGAATAAATTTATAATAATACTTATTTGCTGGATCTATATGTGTCACATGTAGTTCCTGAAGATCTCGTTCATTCAGTATTTGAACATCTCCCGAAAGCACTTCTTTACTCCTATCCATAAACTTTTTTATTTCGTTATGAATAGATGATGTAGGATTAACAACTGTTAATTGTAATTGTTTACTCGCGATAATACCTTTTTTAGATATAGTAGGTAAGTTTTGAAGTGGAACGTATATACCTGCTACACCGACGTCACTGTCTTTTCTTGATATAGTTCCTATTTTTTTATATGTATCATCAAATTCATATAACTCCTCTACATTCGTTTGATCGCCAACAACCATATCGTTTACATTTTCACGATGAAAATATTGTCCTTCAGAAATATATGGCTTCCAATAATAATCATCTTTTAAGTTCACAGCTATAATCTTTGTTGCCCCTGAACTATTTAATGCTTTTAAATGCTCTACATAAATATCACTTTTAACAAAAATATCTTGTATGAAAGGAATTATCTCTTCCAATTCAGTTGCATTCGCTATCGGAACAGTTAAAATTTGATTCTTCTCTGGAAAACCGATTTGAAAAGCAGATATAAAGTTTCGTTTAGATTCTGTTAAAAGTGCGGCTATTGATATAGAAAGAAAAGAAATAAAAAATGACATAAGGAGAATTAAGAAAAACAGTTTATTGCTTTTTATATTTTTAAAAGCTAGGTACATGTCTGTGCTCCTTTTAAATAAGAAGGAGATGATGAACATCCCCTTCTCCTTATCCAAATATTTATAAAGACAACTGTTTAATGCTTTTTACCACTGTAATCGTAAGTTACCGTTACTATCAAAAGTACCTTTGTGTGTATCTTCTTGATAGTCATTATTCTCATTTGCATAATGCTCCGAGTATAGTCCTTTTGCACCAAAGGCGTTATATGCACCATTACTCACAGTTGCGTTTAATGCTCTTCCAGATTCATGGGACCCTAATTTGTCTGAAGCGCTTTCAATATATGAATTATTTCCATTTGATTTAATAAAAGAAATTGCTACTGAACAACGAGATGCATTTTGATTCGTAGTAGTTTGAGCTCTATAAGATAGTAGGTTACCGCTTTTGTGACCGCTTAGAGTTGGATAGAATGCACTTGTTGAGATTGATGTTGCTAATAATACTAAAGTCGTAATTGAAAAAACTTTTCCTTTCATTAACAATCACCTCATAAATTTAATATTTTAGTAGCGCTACATCATCATAATATCCTTCAAATAAATTCTCCTCAACAAGAAACCCCGATGTTTTACAAACTCTTTAAACACTTAAACATTCATACATTTTTAAAAAGTAACGTATAAGTAGCAATATAAAAAGGCTGCAGAGAAATTCTTCTCCACAGCCTAATTATTATTTTTGCAAAAACGCCTGCAAATCTGCAAATTGTCTCTTTGCATCTTCATAGCCTTGCTCGTATAAATTTTGTAGTTTTGCTGTATCTTTTTCCATACGATCTACTTGAAGCGGCACTTCTGGGCGAATAACAAATAAATTACCAGCTTGCTCTTCTTTTTCAATATAGTGAAGTGTTTCATTATACACTTCATAACGATTCAACATCGTGTTAACAAGATTCGGATATTTTTTATAAGCTTTTCCTGCAATCCATCCGAATTTTGATTTTTTCTTCGCGTAACCATGATTTCTCGTTAAAATAACGACTGATTTTTTAAATCCATCTTCCTGTGCTTTACGAACTGGAATTGGATCAGAAATCCCGCCATCTAATAACTGCTTACCACGGTAATTTACTACTGGTGCAATGAAAGGCAATGAACTAGACGCTTGTAATAAATTTAGCGCATCATCATTCGTTCCTTCTTTTTCAAAATAAACAGATTGCCCAGTTTCACAATCCGTCGTTCCTACAAGGAAACGTTCTGGGCTATTAAAGTATGTTTCAAAATCAAACGGAACATGCTTTTCTGGGATTTCATGAAAAATGAAATCCATATCAAATAGTTGACGTTTTCTCCATAAGTTTTTATACGATAAATATTTCGGATGTGATGCATAATCAATATTGACCGTTTTATTTCTATTTCTTTGTCTGGAAAGATACGACGCTGCATGACAAGCACCAGCTGATACACCGATTACATATGGAAAATATAAATCTTGTTCCATAAAGTATTCTAATATCCCACCCGTATATACACCACGCATACCGCCGCCTTCTAATACTAACCCCGTATTTTCAAGCATGTTACTCTCTCCTCTATATATATTGACTCTTTAATTATTCACCATGTTAATTATCTTTTTCTATTATATATGAGTTCTTTCAGAAATTATATTTAAAAGCCTTGAGAAAAAGGAGTTTTTTCTTCCAATTATATTTCCAAATGACCGGAGACATCCTTTATAAACCTTTGAATAAAGTCTTGCTCTTCTTTCGTATATCCATCTAAAAGTAACAACCACTTTTCTTCAGCTTGCTTATGCAATTTTTCATGAGCTTTATATATTTCATTCCCACTCTCCGTTAAGCTGAAGAAGATTTCTTTTTGATTATCTAACATTTGCATCTTCTCAACGAATTGCTTTTGAAACAACTTTGTACAAATTTTAGAGATTGCTCCCTTCGTCATGCCCATTTCTGTCGTAATTGCCGTTACATTCATCAAACCATTTTTTCCGATACATTCGATTACATGTAACTCAGATAAAGACATACTACTTACGCCTGTCTCACGAAGAAACTTCTCATTTTGTCGTTTTAAATGTTCTTCTTTTTTATGCAAAAGTGTACGAATGTCCGACAGTATTTCCATTTGCTTCGTTGCATGCTTCAATCCGTTCGCCTCCTAAGTTTCCAAAGAAACAATTTAACTATATACCATTTTAAAACCATTTTTTCATCTTTACAAGTAAGAAAATCATGTTAAAATAAATTTAGTTTCTTAGGAAACTAAATCACAAGGAGGTTAACAAGATGAAAAAATCTAAACTAACTTTCATTTTATATGTTGTCTGTATTAGTGCCTTACTCGGTTCCTTCGCTCAAAATATTTACACACCTATCTTACCGATGATTCAAAATTCTTTTCACACTTCTCTTTATCTTGTAAATGTAACAGTTTCACTTTTCACATTCGTTCTTGCAATTATGCAGCTCGTATATGGACCTTTAATTGATACAAAAGGGAGAAAATCTGTCCTTATCCCTAGTTTAGTCATTAGTACAATTGGTTCTATCGGATGTGCCTTTTCGGCAAACATTTATTTATTTCTCTTTTTTAGAGCTGTTCAAGCTATACCTGTAGTTTCAGCAACGATTATCGGCGATTTATTTGAAGGAAAAGAACGCGGAGAAGCGATGAGCCTATACCAAATGTTACTTGCCCTCGCACCTGCAATGGCTCCTCTCATAGGTGGATTTCTTGGCAGTATAAATGGTCACTTATCTGTATTTCTCTTTTTATCTACACTTGGCATTATCTTATTAATTATAAACATTTCACTACTTCCAGAAACAAAGCCAAATGTAATTAAGCAGTCTAAAGCACAAAAGAATTACTCTCTTATCTTAAAAAATAAAACTGGATTTTCTATTACTCTTATTGGCTTCATTCAATTTTGTATTTACTTTTGCTTTCTCGTTTTTTTACCGAGCATTTTAGCAAATTCATTTCATCAAGCTGCAAATGAAATTGGTCTTATGTTTGTACCAATGTCTCTTTCTATCATGCTAGGAAGTTTTTGCTACAAGTTTTTGCAAAAACGCCTCACAACAAAGCAAACTTTATTTATTACGAGTTTCTTCAATATTATATGTGTCGTTTTATTCTCTTTCACATATAGCATCAATATCCCATTCATCATTATCGTTACATCTTTGTACGGTTTTAGTATGGGACTTTCTATGCCAACTCACACTACTTTATTAACAGAAGAATTCGTGCAAGAACGTGCAACAGCTATCGGTATGTACAACTTCATCCGCTATCTCGGTATGAGCACAGGGCCACTTGTAGGTGGATTTCTTTTATTTAACCAAAATTACTTTTGGATTTTCTTCCTAGGCGCAATTATGTTTTTACTTGTAATCTTATATGCAATGAAAATGCTAAGTTTTCATTCTGTACAAAAAGCAAAATAGAGCCCCCAAAAAGGTCGGCTCTATTTATCCTCTTTGATCCGCAACAATATGAATATCAATATACCTCGTTTGCCTCATAATCTCATTTACAATCGAACCTTTTCGTATTTCTTCCCAACGAGTTCTTGCCGATTGCCCAAGTAAAATTTGCGTTACCTGTAATCTTTTTGCGGCTTCAATAATAACATCTGCTGGCTTTCTTCCCTTTGCTTCTTCTAATACAAAACTTGCATCAAATTGATTCGTTAGCAACTTCCACTCTTCAATCGTCTGCTTTTTTCTAGCTGAAATAGAATCTATATTTTCCCTCTCAACGTTTAATACGTACAATTCAGCGTTTAACCGATCAGCCATGCGCCATCCCCGTCTTATTAATTTCTCCGCTGTTGAACTGTATTGTACACAAACAAGAATTTTTTCTTTTACGCCAATTGGTTCTATTACTGTTTGGCTAATTTTCTCGTCCATATCATCGGCAACCTCGCGAAGTGATAATTCCCTAAGTGCTCCTAAATTATTAAGCGTAAAGAAATTTTGTAAACTTTGCTGAATTTTTTCTTCTTTATATATCTTTCCGTCTATTAACCTCTTCCGAAGTACTTCCGGTGTTGCATCAACGAGCTGAATTTCATTTGCTTTTTGTAAAATAAAATCTGGAACTCGTTCTCTTACTTTTACATTCGTAATTTGAGCTACAATATCATGAACACTTTCTAAATGTTGAATATTAAAAGCTGATAATACCGATATACCAGCCTCTAACAATTCCTGCACATCCATATAACGTTTCTTATGTTTAGAACCAGGAACATTACTATGCGCAAGTTCATCCACTACGACTACTTGAGGCGCGCGTTTTTTTATTCCTTCCACATCAAGCTCATAAAATACCTTTCCTTTATACTGTATTTCTTTCAAAGGAACTTTTTCTAAATCAGCAATTGCTTCTTCCGTCTCTTTTCTTCCATGCGTTTCAATTAAACCAATTACAATATCAATTCCATCTTTTTTCATTTCCCTTGCATCAAAGAGCATTTTATAACTTTTTCCTACGCCTGGAGCTGCCCCTACATATAACTTTAACTTTCCCCGATTTTGTTGCCGAATATATTCTAAATATTCCTCTGGCGTTCGCCTTTGAAACTTCGGTTCATAATCATCCGCATACAAAATAAACACTGCCTTTCATTCGAAACAACGCTACCTCAATCCATTAGATTGAGGTAGCACTGTTACTATTTCATTAATTTTTGTAATGCTAAATTTAGCTTTAAGACATTCACTCGATCTTCTCCAAATAAACCAAGTGCAGCACCTTCTGTTTGATCTTTAATCAATTGATTAAGTTTTTCTTTCGGAATATTCGTTAATTTCGAAATGCGATCCACCTGCACCGAGGCCGCCTTTGGACTAATATCAGGATCAAGCCCTGAACCTGAATTTGTCACTAAATCTATCGGTACTTCTGTTACTGGAACGCTCGGATTTTGTTTCTTCCACTCTTCAATACTTTTCTCTACTCGTTTCTCTAAATCTGGATTAGATGGTGCATAGTTATTTGAACCAGATGCTTCTGCCTTATATTCAATACTAGAAACACGCCCTTGAAAATAACGTGGATCCGTGAAGTTTTGCCCGATTAATTTAGAACCAATCACTTCATTTTTATCATTATATATTAGACTTCCATCCGCATTATCCTTCATCACGGCTTGTGCAATACCAGTAACAATAAGTGGGTATACAAGTCCACACAACACTAGAAATGTAAAAGTAATACGGATAATTGGTGATAGTATACTTTGTTTCTTCTCCATCTTTTTCCCCTCTTCCTTATATGAACAAACCGACAATTATATCAATTACCTTAATTCCAATGAATGGAACAATCACTCCGCCAAGTCCATAAATAAGTAAGTTTCGGCTAAGCAATGCATTAGAACTCATCGGTTTATATGCGATACCTTTCATCGCTAACGGAATGAGTAGTGGAATAATAACAGCGTTAAATATTAATGCTGATAAAATCGCTGACAGTGGTGATGTTAACTTCATTATGTTTAGTGCTTCCATTTGCGGAATCGCAAGTGTAAACATTGCTGGAATAATTGCAAAATATTTCGCTATATCATTCGCAATACTAAATGTCGTCAACGCACCACGTGTCATTAACAATTGCTTCCCAATTCCTACAACCTCAATAATTTTCGTTGGATTCGAGTCTAAATCAATCATATTTGCTGCTTCTTTCGCAGCTGTCGTACCACTATTCATCGCTAATCCAACGTCAGCCTGTGCTAATGCCGGAGCATCATTTGTGCCATCACCTGTCATCGCTACAAGTTTCCCTTTATCTTGCTCTGCTTTAATAACAGCAATCTTATCTTCTGGTTTACACTCGGCAACGAATTCATCTACCCCTGCTTCTTTTGCAATCGTTGCTGCTGTTAACGGATTATCACCTGTACACATGACCGTTTTAATCCCCATTTGGCGCAACTGTTCAAAACGCTCACGCATACCCGGTTTTACTGTATCCTTTAAATAAATTAAACCGTAAATACGATTATCTACTGCAACTACAAGTGGTGTTCCGCCCTCTTTTGAAATTAAGTCTGCTTTTTGATTTACATCTTTCGGAATTGTTCCACCTTGTGACCCAACCCATTCAATAACGGCACCGACAGCACCTTTTCTCACTTTCGTTCCGTCTTGTAAATCAACACCACTCATTCTCGTTTCTGCTTTAAACGGAACAAACTCCCCTTGTTCTGCAAGTTCTCTATTATATGATATAGATTTTCCCTGCACATACTCGATAACAGATCGACCTTCTGGCGTTTCATCTAAAACAGAACTAATAGCGGCCCACTTTCCAACTTGCTCAATCGTTTCATTTCCTACAGGCAATAATGTATGAGCCATCCGATTCCCAAAAGTAATTGTACCTGTTTTATCTAAAATAATTGTATTAATATCGCCCGCAGCTTCTACTGCTTTCCCTGACATCGCTAGCACGTTAAATTTTGTCACCCGGTCCATCCCAGCAATACCAATCGCTGATAGCAAACCACCAATTGTCGTTGGAATTAAACATACTAACAATGCTACGAGTACAGCTGTATCAATTTGAAACCCTAAATAATTTGTAAAAATCGGCAACGTCACAACGACGATCAAGAAAATAAGAGTTAAGCTCGTTAATACTGTATTTAAAGCAATTTCATTTGGCGTTTTTTGACGAGCAGCTCCTTCTACTAAAGAAATCATTTTGTCGATAAATGATTCACCAGGATTACTCGTAATGACAATTGTAATTTCATCACTTACGACCATCGTTCCACCTGTTACGGAACAAAAATCACCGCCTGCTTCTTTTATAACAGGAGCTGATTCCCCTGTAATTGCAGATTCATCTACAGATGCTAATCCTTTGATTACTTCGCCATCATTCGGAATCATTTCTCCTTGTTTTACGATAACAACGTCACCTTTTCTAAGATCAGTTGCTGAAACTTGGACAATGTCTCCATTTTCTTTTACAACATTTGCAAACACATCTTTCTTCGACTGCTTTAAAGAATCGGCTTGCGCTTTACCACGACCCTCTGCTAATGCTTCTGCAAAATTCGCAAATAAAACTGTAAATAATAGAATGAGAGAAACTGTTATATTAAACCATCCTGGTATACTACTAGAACTGCTTGGAAGAAAAGATAAAATGAACGTAATGATAAACCCAATTTCCACAACGAACATAATCGGATTCTTTATCATGACTTTCGGATTCAATTTCGCAACGGATTGTTTCATCGCATGTGTTACGATATCACGATCCATCGTTTTCGCTTGTCTAACTTCATCTTCTACAGCATGTATTTGTGACTCATTTAATTGTTTTTCTTTTACTACTACCGGTCTCATCATTTACCCTCCATTACTTCAATGTAAGAAATTCTGCAATTGGTCCGAGTACTAACATCGGGAAGAATGTTAATGCACCGACAATTACAATTGTTCCGATGAAGATACCACCAAATAAACTATTATCTGTGCGGAACGTTCCGACTGTTTCTGGCACTACCGTTTTTTCTTTCAGCGAAGCTGCCACAGCTAGCATCGTAATTAAACTAAAGTAGCGTCCTAAAAACATAACTAAACCAGTCGTAATATTCCAAAACGGTGTATTATCTCCTAATCCTTCAAATCCAGATCCGTTATTCGCAGCTGACGATGTATACTCATATACAACTTGCGTTAAACCGTGGAAACCAGAATGAGAAATAGCATCCGTCCCTAAATTTGTTGAAAGAGCTAATGCCGAAAATCCTAAAATGAGCAATGGATGAAATAAAATCGTGACCGCGATTAATTTCATTTCCTTACCTTCAATCTTTTTACCTAAAAACTCTGGTGTCCGTCCAACCATTAACCCAGATATAAACACCGCGATAATTGCATACATAATAATATTTACAAAGCCTGCTCCAACGCCGCCATACACTGTATTTAACATCATATTTACAAGTGGAACTAGACCGCCAATTGGTGTTAACGTATCATGCATCGTATTAACAGCACCAGTTTCAGCAGCTGTCGTTACTGTTGCGTATAGTGAAGAAAATACTGTTCCAAATCGTACTTCTTTCCCTTCTGTACTTCCTTGTACATGTTCGATACCCATTCCATTTAATGCCGGATTCCCGTTTAGTTCAGATGTCGTAATCGTTATAAATCCTAGTAAAAACACCATAAATAGTGACACGAAAAGGATGCGACCTTGTTTTTTATTTCCGACCATTCGTCCGTACGTAAATGGAAGTGCTGTTGGTAATAACATCATAAGCATCATTTGCAAAATATTACTCATTTGTCCTGGATTTTCGAAAGGATGCGTAGAGTTTGCTCCGAAAAATCCACCGCCGTTATTCCCAAGTTCCTTAATGGAAACGAATGATGCAACAGGTCCACGTAAAATACTTTGCTTTGCACCTTCAATCGTTTGTGCTGTAACCGCCCCATCTAACGTTTGTGGTACACCAAGTGCGACAAAAACTAGTGCCGCAATAAATGCGATAGGAAGAAACACTCTCGTTAACGCTCTCGTAAAATCAACGAAAAAGTTACCAAGTTCTTTTCCAGCAAGTCCTCTTATAAAAGCCATAACGAGCGCTAATGTCGTTGCTGGTGCCGCAAACATTAAAAATGTAATTCCGATTAATTGTGATAAATAAGATAAACCATTTTCACCGCTATAATGCTGTAAGTTTGTATCAGCCATAAAACTAATTGCTGTATTAAAAGCGAGCGTAGGCTCCATCCCTTCAATATGCGCTGGATTTAGTGGCAGCACACCTTGTAATCTGAAAATGAAGTATACGACAACGATCATAAATCCATTTAATAAAACTAATGATAATGCGTACTGTTTCCACGTTTGATTGTATGCTTTTACACCCGTAATTTTAAAAATAAGTTTTTCAAAAGGCCCGAATACTTTATCTAACGTTTTGCTACCTTGAAAAGCTTTTTCTAAATAAATCCCCGTTGGCTTTGCTACTAAAATAAACAAGAGCATTGTAATAATGACTGCAACCCAAATCATAATGAATGATTCCCCCTAATTAAAACTTCTCTGGATTTAATAATGCATACACTAAATACACTGTAATTGCTGCGACAATAACCGATAAGACAATCATCATGATTGCTTTCCTTCTTTCACAACTTTATCTGACCAACTTGCAAGACTTGCCATCGATGCAACTAATAAAATAAAAATCCCGACCATTACAACATCTAACATAACTATCCCTCTCTTCTTTTTGTAAAAATTTACCATTAAAATATTAAAAAAGAACACTGAGCTCTACTCAGTGTTCAAAAAATGAACAACAAAAAGTAAACCTCCTCTCTAAACGCTTACGAGGTTAGCTGTCGGATTCGGGCCTAAAGAGTAGCCCTACTTTCAAAACTGAAAGATTCACCCCAAGTGACGATGCACAAAATTGGTTCCCCCGCTCCATTTCTGGAACTCAGCGATTTTAGGTTTTTTTGGAAATTTTATGAATGATTTATGAGAGTAAATATACTCCTCTATATTTCACTTGTAAAGGGCTAAATTTCTGAAAATAATAATATTTACATTCGTTTAAACGCTTACATTGAAGATTATTACTATTATTTCATCTATTTTCTTTATTTCTCTTCTCTTTTCTTAAAAATGACCTTTTAAATATGAAATAAAAAGAGCGAATGACATGAAGTGCATAGCTTGTTGCACTCAGCATTCGCTCTTTTTTATTCAACCTTTATTCTCCTCGTAAAAATGCACGTAAATTTCTCCCACGAATATAAACTTGTGTCAATTCTGCATGTAGCTGCTCATACTCGGTAATATCCATCTCTAAATACAAAGCATCTTTTGACGGTAATATAATATATGGCCCGGGAAAAAGGGGATCAATCTGAACCAATTCTTGAACTCGCTCTACCGATACTGCCCAACGATTTGCTATATCTCCAAGTAATAGTACCTTCATCATTTCTTCCCCCGCCCTATTCAAAAAATAAAAAAGAAATATTATCACAATTTGTAAACACGACAAACTTAGCTCCAATTGTTTCATAGAGCCTCGCTGGATATCGTTTATTCCTTGTAACAACAGTAATAGGTGCTTGAAAAGAAAAACGAATGTGTTCTGTGAAGAAACTAACGATTGGAAGCTCATCCCCTAGTAAAATCACCTTCTTAATGCACTCACAAATACTAGTAAAATCCTGCTCCTTACTACAACTATAAGTCCAATCAAACCCACAATTCCTAACTTCAGCCGCTACCTCTTCATTTGCTGTAAAAATAATTAACTCATGCTGAAATGCTACTAGCTCTCTTAAACTCTTAACCTTGCTTTCTTCTCCAACACAAATAAGTGTTAGTTCCATGTACCTCATCCTCCTTAGTATAAAAGAAATCAAACATAGATTGATATTCCCCTATACTAATCAGATCGATGAAGTGATGTATCCATCATGGCACCGTCCTCTCTCAAGACGCTTACGAAGTTAGCTGTCGGATTCGGGCTTTGAGAGTAGCCCTACTTTCAAATTTGAAAGATTCACCCCTAGTGACACTGCACAAATTGGTTCCTCCGCTCCATATAATTGGACTCAGCGTTTACAAAAAAATATATTCTGGCTGATATATTACTCCTGTATTTTGAAAAAGTAAACAGAAAAAAAGCCAGTTATAAAACTGGCTTTTCACTTACCTATACACGCGTTCTATTCACTTTATACGCAAAATGATTCGTCGGTCCATGACCACTACCAATATTCAATGGCTCTTCAATTGCTATACTAATAAATCGTTTTGCTTCTTGAACAGCATCTTCAATTGAGTATCCTTTCGCAAGTCCTGCTGTAACCGCTGAAGCAAATGTACACCCACTTCCGTGCGTTTGCTTTGAAGGAATTCGCTCGCTTCTAAACTCAATAAATTCTTCTCCATCAAAGAGGAAATCAATTACTTCATTACCTTGATATTCTGCATGTCCGCCCTTCATAAGCACATATTTAGCACCTAATTCGTGCAATACTTTTGCAGCTTCCTTACTATCTTCAACATTATGAATCTCCATCCCAGTTAACACTTCTGCTTCTGGAACATTCGGTGTTATAACGGTTGCTACTGGTAATAAATATTCTTTTAATGCATGAACTGCTTCTTGCTGTAATAATGATGCACCACCTTTTGCGATCATAACGGGATCTAGCACAATATTATTCCAGCCAAATTTTTTAATTTGTTCTGCAACAATTTGAATTATTTCACTACTAAATAACATTCCTAGTTTCACTGCATCTGGTGTTAAATCCGTACCAATTGAATTCAGCTGTTCTGTAATACCTTCTAACGGAACAGGATATACCCCTTGAACGCCAAGCGTGTTTTGAGCAGTAATTGCCGTAATAGCCGTCATTCCGTATACACCAAGCTCTTGGAATGTTTTTAAATCTGCCTGAATTCCAGCACCGCCGCCGCTATCAGATCCTGCAATTGTTAAAGCTTTATTCACTTTCATCCCACTCATCCTTTTCTATCCAAAATAGCGATGATAAATCGTTTTTGCTTCGCTTATATGTTTCGTTCCATGTACGAGCACACGGCCATCTTTAAAGACGACTAACCTCTTGTCTTCAACAGAAAATGATAATAAATATGGATTTACATTTAAATCATTCACGCGACCTTCCAGCAACTCTTTATATTGTTCAAAATTCATTTCTTCTTTATGAGGTGGTCTAATTTGAACTGTATTTCGCCCGCATAAAACTGCTGTTTTTGATGTGTTCTCTTTATTTAAATACGGATACAATGCATTCTCTCCACATGAAGGACAATTATGCTGGCGAAGCTTTTGTACATTCATACATGAATACTCATTCTTCCACATATCAAACGATACAAGCCCATCTCGAAGTGATTCGTAATCTTCTACTAACAGTTTAAGAGCTTCTGTTACTTGATGAGAAACGACAAGAGATACAGCAGGTGATATAATACCCGCTGTATCACATGTTGCCCCGCCAAGCGGAATCGACTGTAATAAACATGATAAACATGGTGTTTTACTAGGAAGGATTGTGTAAGAAAGACCGTAACTACCTACACATGCACCGTAAATCCATGGAATAGAATATTTTTGTGCTATATCATTCACAATAAAGCGTGTTTCGAAATTATCAGTCGCATCAATCATTACATCAACGTTTGTAACAAGTTCTTCTAGCTCTTCAGCTGTTACATCTTGAACGAGAGCTTCTATTGTTACATCGCTATTAATCTCTTCTAAACGTTTTTTAGCCGCTATAGCTTTTGGAAGATTATTCTTTACGTCGCTCTCTGCATACAATTGTTGTCTTTGTAAATTACTCCAATCTACATAATCACGGTCAACAATTGTTATCTTGCCAACACCTGCTCTTACAAACATCTCTGCATTTGCACTACCTAATGCACCTGCACCGATAATAAGCACATGCTTTTCTCTTATCTTTTGCTGTCCTTCTTCTCCAATTGGAGAAAATAGTTCTTGGCGAGAATATCGATTATTCAACTACGCTCATTCCTTCTAAAGGACTACTTGCAGTTGCACAACGCTTACGTGCAATACGACCTGCTTCAAATCCTAAACGGCCTGCTTCAATACTTAATTTCATTGCCTGCGCCATTTTAATAGGATCTTTCGCTCCTGATACAGCTGTATTTAATAACACGCCATCTGCTCCTAATTCCATTGCAAATGCCGCATCAGCTGGGCTACCAATACCGGCATCGATGATAACTGGTACTGTCGCTTGTTCAATAATGAAGCTCAAATTTAATGGATTTACAATACCAAGTCCGGATCCGATTGGAGATGCTCCTGGCATAATCGCATGCACGCCAAGCTCTTGTAATTTACGTGCTAATACAACATCATCAGATGTGTACGGAAGTACGATAAATCCTTCTTCCAGTAACATTTCAGATGCCTTTAACGTTTCTACCGGATCCGGTAATAACGTTCTATCATCACCAATAACTTCTACCTTTATCATGTCACAAAGCCCAGACGCTTTTGCTAATTTTGCAATACGAACAGCCTCTTCAGCATTTTTTGCCCCTGCTGTATTTGGTAATAACGTATATTTTTTCACATCAAGTTTCTCTAATAAATTAGGTTGCTTTGCATCAAAGATATCCATACGACGTACCGCAAACGTTAAAATTTCAGCTTCAGAAACGTCAATTGCCTTTTGCTGTACGTCAAAATCAGGGAATTTACCTGTTCCTAATAAAAGTCTAGAATGAAATGAAAATGGTCCAATGTTTAACATAATCAACCGCCTCCTACGAAAGTTACAATCTCAATTTGGTCTCCATCAAAAACAGATGTATCTGTATGATCATCTTTTTGTAAAATATCTTTATTACGCTCTACTACAACAATTCTGTTATCTAGTTCTAAATGTGTAAGTAGCTCAGCTACTGTTTTTACACTCGCTGGCACTTCAAGTTGGTTACCATTAATTTTTAACTTCAAACTTCCATCCCCTTTCTAAACTCTTCTAGAAAGCAATGAATCTAGCAAATGATTTTCTTGCTTTCCTTCTATTAAATCAGCCATATACTGACCAGAAACAGGACTTAATAAAATACCGTTTCGATAATGCCCAGTACAAGCATATAAACCTTTTATTTCTTCATGCTCTCCCATATAAGGAGCTTCATGATTCGATTGTGGTCTTAATCCTGCCCATGTACTTTCCCATTCTGCTTCTTTTAAAGCTGGCAATATTGTATAAGCACGCTCCAATATAGAAGTTATACTTTCTGGCTGCACAGTTTTATTGAACGTATGGGGCTTCATTGTTGCCCCAATTACGTAAAGCCCACCGCGCTTTGGAGCAATGTAAAATCTTTCTTGAAAAATAGGTGCTTTTAAAAGTTGTTTTCTACTCTTTACCGCAACCACTTCTCCTTTAACTGGATATGTACCCCAATCGCGGTGAAAATAACTGAGTAACTTCGTGCTCCATGAACCTCCTGCAATAACGACTTTCTCACATGTGACAATACCTTCGCTCGTAAAAATTCCAGTCACTTTATTATTTTCAATACGAATATCAAACACTTCTGTCTGTTCATATATATCAGCACCTGACATTGCCGCAGAATGTGCGAATGCTTTCGTAAGCTCTGGTGCAATAACATGACCGTCTTTCGGATAATATACTGCTCCTATAATGGATTCCGATAGATACGGCTCTTTTTCCCGCACATGGTCTCCCGTTAGAAAGTAGGAATTTTCACCTGTTTTTTGCTGCCAATCCATAATGTGAAGAATTCTTTCCTTCTCATCTTCATTTTGAGCAATACGATAAATTCCTTTTTCTTCATATCCAATATCAATACCCGTCTTTTCACGTAAAACTGCTGCAAGTTGTGGAAATATAGCTCGGCTTTCTCTAGCAAGTTCAAATAGCGGATCATACGCATCCCATTCTGCTTGAACACCAAGTAAACCAGCAGCTGCTTTCGAAGCTTCCGATGCAATTCTTTGCTTCTCTACAATCGCTACTTTATGTCCTCTTTCTGCTAGAAAATGTGCAACTGAACTACCAATTACACCACCACCAATAATCGCTACATCATACTTCTCACACATGTTTTTCCGCCCACTTTCTTATTGATTCCTTATAAGATTTAGCTTTGCTATACGGGTCACTACTACTTACAATTCCGGACATAACTGCTATACCGCTTACACCGTTAGTAAGGACATCCACTGCGTTTTCTGGAGTAATTCCTCCAATTGCTGTAATCGGTATAGATAAACACCTTGCAATGTCAGAAATTTCTTCAAGCCCTCTCGCTGGCACACCTTTTTTACAATCTGTCGGAAATACATGACCATAAACAAGTGAATCTGCTCCATTTTTAAATGCTACTATCGCTTCATCTAGCGAATGCACAGAATAACCGACATGCAAATACGAAAACTTTTCTTTCACTGACTTTACATCTGTGCTTCGATACCCTAGTTGAACACGAGGAATATTTAATAAAATTGCAATATCAATTCGATCATTTATGACAATTTTAGAAGCCGGAAAGCCTTCCATTAAAAGACTTTCCACACCTTCATATAACTCCTTCGTACTCTTCTCACGCTCACGAATATGCAAATAATCAATCTCACTCTCAATTTGCATCGCTACATTCACTAACTCTTCGAATGGCATATGGCCATTTGAGATTACGTGGAGCTCATTTTTCATATTCATTCGCCTACTTTAAAATATTTTCGAATAGTTCATCGGCTGGAACGGTTTCTTTCGTCATTCCTTTGTCCTTCAGCCATTTATTTTGTTTCTCCCAAGATTCTTTTGAATCTGATAAAAATGGCTCATCTTTCGTTTCCATCTTCTCTAATAAAATTTTCATACTTTCCTTTTCAACTTCTGGCACAAGTGGGAAGTTTTCTTTTTCTTGATGATTTAATAAAATATTCAATGCTTCATCTGGGTTTTTCTTCATGAAATCATAGCCTTTTTTCGTACCACGTAAGAAAGCTTGCAACGCTTCTTTATCTTTTTTCAACGTTTTATCACCTGTTACAAACACAAGTTCATGATAGTTCGGTACTCCGTAATCAGCTGGATTAAAGTAAGCTGGTTCATGGCCTTCATGACGCATAACCGGTACTTCATGATTAATGTATGCCCCTGTTACCGCATCCACTTTTTTCGTAATTAAGGCTGGCACTAAATCAAATCCAACATCAACTACTTTCACTGTATCAGGATTACCACCAGCTTCTTTTACCATCGTTTTTAAATACATCTCACTTAAAGGTGTTCCAGAATATCCTACTGTTTTTCCTTCTAAATCTTTCGGTGATTGAATACCCGCTGCTTTCAGCGATACGACATGATTTAATGGTGAACGTACGACAGCCCCAATTGATTTCACTGGAATTTGCTCATTTGCTCTTGCCATAACAACATCTGGCTGATAATACAAGCCAACTGTCACCTTCCCTGCTGCTGCCAATGTTAATGGATCAGTCGGATTAGAAGGGAATTTAATATTTACCTTTACACCTTCTTCTTTAAAGTATCCTTTTTCAATTGCTGCATAAATAAAGCTATGTACCGCATTTGGATACCAATCTAACATGACTGTTATTTCTTTCTCTTTTTTACTTTTTTCTGATGCTGAATTACTTGAACATCCTGTAATCATTGCAATTAATAATGTAAACACAAAGATGCGCTTTAAAAATTTCATGAATGCTTCCTCCAACTAATGAATTTCTTTTCTAATATGGAAATAAGTACGACGAAGAAAATAGCTAATAATGATAACAATACAATGGGTGCAAATACGCCAGCTCCATCTAACTGCGTCATCATTCTCTTACTGAAATATCCAAGTCCAGCTTGTGCACCGAGCCATTCTCCAATTGCTGCTCCGATAACACTAAGCGGAACTGCAATTTTTAAAGCTGAGAAAAAATAAGGAAGAGCAGACGGCAACTTTAATTTAAGAAAAATATTTCTTTTCGTTGCTCCATATGTAACTAAGAGCTCCTCCCATTCTTTTTTTGTACTACGCAGTCCATCATACGTATTGACCGCAATCGGGAAAAACGTAATTAAAACTGTGACAACAACCTTACTCCAAATTGTGTATCCAAACCATAAAACAAATAGCGGAGCAAGCGCAGTAATCGGAATCGTTTGTGAAGCAACTAATAATGGATAAAATGCTCTTTCCATCCATGTACTCGCATTCATTAACATCGCTAGCCCTACACCTAATACGATAGAAATAACAACACCTATTAAAACGACGTATAACGTTGCAGGTAAATGAACCGTAAATAATATGTCTTTTAGTTTCCATATCTTCATTACAATCGCAGACGGTGACGGTAAAATGTACATCTCATCTACAATTCTTGCTCCTATTTCCCACACAGCTAGTAAAATACTAGAAAGTGTAATAGCAGGAACTAATTCTTTCAATCGGTTCATCACACAAGTACCTGCCTTTGTAACATACTAAGAAGCTCATCTTTCAGCGCTAATACTTCCGGTTTATATAAATCTTTTCGTGTTCTGTTATGATCAAGTGGTACAATCCGCTCAGTCAAAGTCGTTATCGGCTGCTGTTCCACTACTAAAACTCGGTTCGAAAGAAATAACGCTTCTTCAACATCATGAGTAATGAATAAAATTGTTTTTTCCCACTCTTGCCATTGTTCAAACAGCCATTCTTGCAAAGAGGCCTTCGTTAAAGCATCTAACGCGCTAAACGGTTCATCTAATAACAATATCTCCCCGCCCGTTAACAAAGTTCGGATAAAAGATACGCGTTGCCTCATACCACCAGATAAATCTTTCGGATGTTTTGTCTCATATCCTTGTAAACCAAATTTATATAACAGTTCCTTTGCCTTTACTTGTGCTTCTTTCTTCTGTACACCTTGGCACTCTAGCGGCAGAGCAGCATTCTCAATAATTGTTCTCCACGGCAAAAGCATATCTTTTTGCGGCATATATCCTACAAGATGGTGCTTTGTTTCTGTCAGTTCTATCTTTCCAGTACTTACCTTCTCTAGGCCTGTAATAAGGCGAAATAAAGTACTTTTCCCACATCCACTCGGTCCGATAATACTGACAAACTCTTTCTCATGTATAGAAGCATTTAATTCATGGATGATTGATTTCTCATCGTAATGAAAAGAAACATTATGAAACTGTAGTATGTTCTTGCTCCTCAAATCCCCACATCTCCTTACGATAGGACATATCCCAGAATAAATATTCAAATCGACTGGAATATAAGAAAATCTCCTCTAATCTATCTAGTTCTTTCTCAGACTTTCCAACTGCCATTTCATTTAATAAATCTATTAACCAAATACAAAGATTACCGTATTCTTCCGAACTATATCCTTGAATCCACTCACCAAAAAACTCATGATCTCTTGCTCCAGGAATATCATTTAAACGCTTTCCAATTTCCCAGTAGCTCCACATACATGGAAGAAGCGCTGCTATTAATTCTGCAAGTGTGCCATTTTGAGATACAGACATCATGTAATTTGTATAAGCTAAATTTTTAGCAGACGGTTTTGCAGACTCTATCTCCTCTATAGAAATTCCAAGTCTTTTTGCATATTGTTTATGGATTGTCATTTCGCCATTTAATATTCCATCAATTTGTTCAGCGAACTTTCCCATTACTTGTGGATTCGTTGCTTTTACAACACCAATCGCATATAATTTTGCATAATCTAGTAGATATAAATAATCTTGAATAATATAATACTGAAATTTATCTTTTTCTAACGTGCCATCTCCCATACCCACTACAAACGGATGATTATGACTCATCTCCCAAACCGGTTGCACAGTTTCTAATAATCTATCGCAAAATTTCATTTCTCTATCCCCTTTCAATATATGTATCTAAATAAAAAACCACTTCTATATATAAGAAGTGGTTACAGCAAATAAAATTATACATTTATTCGATGTTCCACTTCCCTTCGCTAGTATTACCTAGATCAGGTGTTATAAGGGTTAAGGATTATTCCTCTCTCAGCAAATCAAGCACCCCTAGTGGTTTCAATATGAAATTTTCAAATAAAAAAGCCCCGTTTCTATACGCAAAGAAACGGGGACTCATTGTTAGTGTCCGAATTGCTTCCCTACGCTAGCATAATCTAGATCAGGTAATAAAAAGGATCAAAGGCTTACGGCCTACTCTCAGCTGGCAACACCAGCTCTCCTAGCAAACTATAAAATTATCACTGTCAGTATAACACCCTAATAAGACATCATCAACTATTTTAATTTTCTTAATTATCAACAAAAAATTAAAGTTATACAATATATACATTCTATTTTAGAAAATAAAACTCCAATTAATTGTTTAAAAAGGAATCATTATCCTCAAAAAATTTATTTTTATATTGATTTCATATTACATTTATGTGAATACACCCACTATATTATATCTTTATACTATAATAAAATTACAACTATACAACTAGAGGAGGTCTCTATTCCATGAATATGAAAGCTACTGCTTTAACAGCAACTACTGTAGCGATTGCTTCTTTACTTCCTTCTATGGGTGAAACAAATGTACAAAAAGCAAACGCTGAACAATTATCTAATGTTAAAACTGGGTATGTCAAAGTCGATCAAGTAGCATTACATAC
Organism: Bacillus sp. GC_Bacil_1; assembly: GCF_026540675.1. Taxonomy (NCBI): domain Bacteria; kingdom Bacillati; phylum Bacillota; class Bacilli; order Caryophanales; family Bacillaceae; genus Bacillus; species Bacillus sp. GC_Bacil_1. The sequence goes on along the minus strand of NZ_JALNUG010000012.1, from coordinate 4,090 downwards.
AGAAGATAACGTAAAGAGCACATCAATTGATACAATTCGCTTTAATACAAAAGTGAACATCCTTGAAACAACTAATGGTTGGTATAAAGTATCTGTTCATAATAAAGTAGGTTATGTACAAAAAGATGCTATTTTACTAAAAAACAAACTTCAATCTAATGATCAATACATCGTCAATGCTAATGCATTAAACGTTCGCTCTGAACCTAATTTAGAATCTTCCATTTTAGATGTATTACCAAATGGCAAGTTTATTACCATTCAAGAAGATCAAGGCGAATGGTATAAAATATCACATAATGGCCAAACGGGTTACGTACAAAAAGCATTCATCACTAATGGTTCACAACCCTTAGTAAAAGGAATCACCGTTCAAAATAATACAAAATATACTGTTGCAACACCTAATCTGAATGTACGTAGCAACACTAGTACAAGTAGCGCTCTACTCGGTTCATTACAAAACGGTACACAAGTACAAGTAGTAGAAACTGTAGGAACTTGGTATAAAATTCGTTTTGGCACAGGATACGGATATGTAGCAAAACACTATGTAGTACAAAATCAACCACAGACTAAAACAGATCAGCCTTCATCTATTCCAGCTGCTTTCAAATTCCCTGCTCAAGGAAGAATTAGCTCAACCTTTGATATACGCTGGGAACAAATGCATTATGGTATAGATATTGCTGCTCCAGGGAACGTCTCTATCCAAGCTGCTGCTGCAGGTAAAGTTGTGAAATCTTATTATTCAGCTAGCTATGGCAATGTTGTGTTCATTGCGCATCAAATCAATGGGAAATTATATACAACTGTTTATGCTCATATGAAGGATCGCACTGTACAAACTGGTGATCAAGTACAAGCTGGACAATTAGTAGGTCATATGGGCAACACAGGTCATTCATACGGGCAACATCTTCATTTTGAATTACATAATGGAGAATGGAATTTTGAAAAAACAAATGCAGTAAATCCACTGCCATATTTAGTTAGGTAAATTGTATGCCACGCAATATACCTCTTATAATTGAATACGCAGCCTTTTTAGGTTTAATCTGTTGTTTAATCATTTACAATACAAACATTGTATTTTTATCTATTATTATTGCTTTTGTTGCATTAGAAATTATGATGGAATCATTTCAAGTGCAACTAAAACAAAAAATTGCCCATATTTATAACGCTATATTTCTTTTGAGTGCTCTCATAACAAATATAATTAGTAATGGCTTTTATTTATCTACTGTATTTCCAGTATTCTTTATGGCTGTTTTATTATTTGTAGCTAGATATATTAATGTCCCTTATAACCAAAAACAAAAACAAGAACAAGAAGCTTAGAAAGAGGAGACACTGTGTACCAATCTTTCAAAGATGCTCCAATAAAATACATATTGCATTTGTATAAGAAAGCCAATACTTTTTTTGGTATACAAGGAAGTTATACTGCACAACTTCTCCTATATGGAATGTTGTTTCTTGTTTTAATCACTTTCTCCTTGTTTTACTAACAAAAAAGGATCTCACATAAACTGGAGATCCTTTTTAATTTATATTAATTTTTCATATCGAAAATATTGTTTATCCACAAGCATATTTTTCATAAATAAAGCTCAGATTATATTTTTTCTCTAAGCTCATTCGTTGTTCGTCATCGCACCAATAGAAAAGAATATCATGAATCGTTGCGTAACGCTTATTTTTAAGAAATAGCCTAAAGAATGATGGTAAACAATCATGTAATTGTATAAATATATAATTGCGTAGTGTTTCTTCTTTATATTCAATGCCCTTACAAATATACAGTAATTCTTCACAATAATATGCATGCTGTGGAACTTGTATCATCTCGAAAAATGGCACATAAGATAGTAGCTTTCCAATAAAATGACCGTATCGATCCATTACTCCTATCGTCATATGCTCCATCATTTCTTTCATTACATATAAATAATCATCTACATGTGTTGTCTTTAATGGGTCTAAGCGATCGGAAATTTGAGATAATACAGCTCTTTGACATGCTAAAACTGCCTGACTAGGTCCATAATATGATAGGAAATCTGTACACTTACGATATTTCCGTAATAAATCATGTGTATATAAATCATATACGAAAGTATTACAATACATTGCTAAACTCATCATATCACTATTTAATTGCTCTTTTGATAATGATTTCGCTCTCTTGCACATATAAAAGAATGTAAATTCCAATACTTCTTTATGAGATAATAAATGTTTACAATCGGTTATACATTTCTCATTAAATTTAACTCTATCCCAAATTTCAATATCCCTATCTGTCAATTCACCTATACGATATTTAATAATTAAATAGTTTAAAGCAACTGATTGCGTCAAAAGATCCCATGTTTCATATTCCAATGAAGTATGAACAAACTCAGCTAATCCTTGTGCTATCATAAAAGCATTTGCCTCTTCATACCAACCAATCTCTTGGCATAAGCGAAGAATACGCACTAAAGTTGGAATTTCATCTTTATGAAACTGCGGTAAATTCTTTACTTTATTCATGCCATATACGATAAATGCCGCTAAATTTTCTTCTTTATAAAATTCTTTCTCTTTCCATACTAATATAGTTCGTTCTTTCCCCTCACCTTTTGGGTGACAAGGTACAAGCAAAGAAAATAATTCAGCAAAATTATTTGGTTCTATATATGTATCTGTAACCAAATTCCAATTTGGATCGCCCTGTACAGCCTTCATATAATTCCCCTTCCCTTTTCATCTATGTAGGAAATATTAATTTATTATCGTACCACTAAAAATTAATATTGTTATATTCAAAATCTCTCATAATACTTATATCTATCAGTATATCATCTTTTCTCTTATTAAAAATGAAGAATAACAAATTTAAAAAAACTGTGGAAATTATTAACCATATCCTTATTATATAATGTCTCAGATACATCACGCTAACATATTAGTTTAATCCATATATACTAGAATAATGTATCTGAACTTTATATATAATTTAGCTCTTTATGATTGACCATTAAACTCTCGGTTAATTAAAGTTTCAATTTACTCTGTCCGCTCTGAGATTTCGCTCAAGGCAAATCCAGCTTGATCATCTGCCGATTCCCTTATAGCTAAATCCCCTAGTGCTAACATGCCAATAAGCTGACCACTATCAACTACTGGTAACCGTCTAATTTGATACTGTGCCATTAGCTCTGTAGCTTTTTCAATAGAATCATTTGGAGAAACTGAGATAATATTTGTTGTCATTACATTTGTAATTTTATTAGATCCAGGATGTTTTTCAGCAATCCCTCGAACAACTAAATCTCGATCAGTAACAAGCCCAATAACTTGCTCATTTTCAACAACAGGAATTAACCCAACCGATTCTTCCTTCATTTTTACAGCTGCCTCATATACATTGTCTAGCGGTGTACAATGTACAATATGGGTACTCATTAAGTCTCTAACTCGTGTCATTATTTATTTCCTCCTTTTTATACATACCATAGCTTTTCCAAAATTCCTTTATTTATTTCTGGAAAGTAACATGATAAAAAGGATCAACAAAATAAAAAAGAGCCAGCATAATGCTGACTCTTTTTTGTATGACCCGTACGGGATTCGAACCCGTGTTACCGCCGTGAAAGGGCGGTGTCTTAACCACTTGACCAACGGGCCATGGCTCCGCAGGTAGGACTCGAACCTACGACCGATCGGTTAACAGCCGATAGCTCTACCACTGAGCTACTGCGGAATAATATATGGTGGGCCTAAATGGACTCGAACCATCGACCTCACGCTTATCAGGCGTGCGCTCTAACCAGCTGAGCTATAGGCCCATATACTTTACAGGGGCAGTAGGAATCGAACCCACACTGGAGGTTTTGGAGACCTCAGTTCTACCTTTAAACTATGCCCCTAAATGATGCCGGCTAGAGGACTTGAACCCCCAACCTACTGATTACAAGTCAGTTGCTCTACCAATTGAGCTAAGCCGGCATAAAAAAAATGGTGGCTCGGGACGGAATCGAACCGCCGACACGAGGATTTTCAGTCCTCTGCTCTACCGACTGAGCTACCGAGCCAACAT
>NZ_JALNUG010000011.1:0-216243 GCF_026540675.1 Bacillus sp. GC_Bacil_1 | reverse complement strand
ATTTTTCAATGTCAACTAAGTTTTTTAATTTCTTTTTTTGTCGTTTTCTGCGTTTCCGCATCAGCGACGGTTATTAATATATCATGCAGTATATACAGGGTCAATACTTTTTACAAAAAAATTTCACATCCCGTTAAAAACTTAAAAATCATTATAGCACCCATTCAGTCTTCATGGCTCCTCTCCTATCCATTTCATATCTTATCTCTTTATCAATTTACACGAGAGTGAAAATTCTAAATTTTATGTTATATTATTATTATAGGAGTGTGGTGAAAATGAGCATTAAGTATTCAAACAAAATCAATAAAATCCGGACCTTTGCATTAAGTTTAGTATTTATCGGCCTCTTCATTGCATACTTAGGTGTCTTTTTCCGCGAAAACATTATTATCATGACAACTTTTATGATGGTTGGCTTTTTAGCTGTTATCGCTAGCACTGTCGTTTACTTTTGGATTGGTATGTTATCTACTAAGACTATCCAAATTATTTGTCCAAGCTGTGATAAGCCAACAAAAATGCTCGGCCGTGTCGATGCATGTATGCACTGCAATCAACCTTTAACACTAGATCGAGATCTAGAAGGAAAAGAATTTGATGAAAAGTATAATAAGAAGAGTTATAAATCATAAGTATCAAGGGAAATACGAGTTTGCAACACTACAAACGTTTCAACTCATTAAAAAGTTGATTTCTTAAGAAATCAACTTTTTAATTGTTTTATTAAATTTATTACACCTATTTTTTCGAAATAACAGTAAACATCCCTGTCATGTTAGGCGAATAATCTTTAAAATCATATTTTTCGTAGAATGACGTTTTCCCTTGCGACGCAAACAAACCAATGAATGCTTTATCTGGAGCATTCTGATTTAAGTATTCTACTAAAGTATTCATTATTTTCTTTCCAATACCATTCTTTTGATACTCTGGATGAACCACTATATCTTGAATATAGAAATAGATAGCCCCATCACCAACAATTCTGCCCATGCCGATGATTTGATTATTATCCTTGACTGTTATACAGTAAATCGAATTTTGAAGTGATATTTCCACCACCTCAAAGTTCATATAATTAGTCCATCCCACAGAATCACATAAATATTTATATTCTTCCAATGTTGGAATGTCACTTTTAATCTCATATTTCTTCAAAATGTCCCCTCCAAGAATTCATTTCCACCAATACAAAGTAAATTCGACAAACTTTTATCTAACCCTTCTTACTAACTTAGCACTGTAAATACCGATTAACCTCACGCTAATCCTTATATAATAAAGAAAGAGGCTGACGTATAGCCGTCAGCCTCTTTCTTTATTATATATTACGCCTTATGACACTCTGGACAAACGCCATAAATTTCTAAGCGATGACTATTGATAACGAAGCCTGTCGTTTTCGCAGCTTCCTCTTCCAGCTTTTCCAAGCCTCCATAAGGAAAATCAACAATCTTACCACATTTTTCGCAAATCACATGATAATGTTGACTTGTAACATAATCAAATCTACTTGAAGCGTCTCCATAAGTTAATTCCTTTACAAGTCCAACCTCTTTAAACACACGTAAGTTATTATAGACAGTTGCAACACTCATATTTGGAAACTTACCTTCTAATGCTTTATAAATATCATCCGCTGTTGGGTGCGTCATTGATTCCACAAGGTACTCTAAAATAGCATGACGCTGTGGAGTAATGCGTACACCCGTATTTTTCAGCATTTCTAGCGCTTCTTTTAATTCTTCTTTGACCACCGTCATGCACCCCGATTCTATACGGATTATTATTTTATAATTCTTATAAAGAGTGTACTCCTTTTCTTATAAATCGTCAATATTTCTACTATAAGTATGTGGTTTATTTTTATATTCAGGACTTGTTTTTATGTATCTTTCCCTTTTTCTTCATATATTACATAGAAAAAAGTGCGACATAATCGCACTTGGAATACTATCATCTGAGGAGGTATGCCCTACACTTCCACTTTATGTAAGGCAGTAAAATATGTATAGACACTTGCCTTGTTTCTGCATATTTTATCTCCAACGTAGATTTATTTTATATAAGAAAGAACATCCTCAATATGTCCTTTCACTTTCACTTTACGCCACTCTTTTACAAGTTCACCGTCTTTATTAATAAGGAATGTAGAACGCTCGATTCCCATATACTCTTTCCCAAAGTTCTTTTTTAACTTCCAAACATCGTATAACTCTGCTACTTTATGATCTTCATCTACTAAAAGTGTAAATGGTAATTCATGTTTCTCAATGAATTTCAAATGTCTATTCGCTGAATCAGGACTTACTCCAAGAATAACCGTATCCTTCTCTTGAAATACTCCATACGCATCACGAAAATCACATGCTTCAGTTGTACATCCTGGCGTCATATCTTTCGGGTAAAAATAGAGAACTACATTTTTACCGCGAAAATCAGCTAGGCTAACTTCTTCTCCGTTACTTCCCTCTAATGTGAATTCTGGTGCCATTTCTCCTACTGTAATCATTGTTATCACTCCTACTCTTTTCCTTTACTATAACAAATGCTTCCTTATTTTTCATTGTCTATTACAGACCTCATCACAAAAGCAAAAGGGAGTGTATATCCAATTAGCGCTTCTGCAATTGCAATCCATCGCCCAATTCCAATCGGAGATATGTCACCATATCCAACAGACAATAAAGTAACTGCGCTAAAATATAAACAAACTTCAACGAGTTGAAAAGAATGAACGTTCAAACTTTCTCCGTCCTCTTTCAAAACTGCGAAACCCATTTCCTCTAATACAACGTAACTTAATCCAAACGCGATCAGTACTGTTGTATAGATCAAAAATAATGTGGCCAAATTATACAGCGAAAAAAAACGCGTTGAATCTGAATAAGAACTCCATAATAATTGGACACTTTTCAAAATAGCGATTGCTGCAATTAATAGAATAAATCCCCATAACATGTCCTCCACCTCATTTTATATGTATGAGGTGGAGGACTGATTTATCCCTTAGAAACGAACAAGCTTCTATAATTAATTACCCGCGCCACGGTATCTTTTTACTCCTTGGTTCCAGAGATTGATTGCAATCGTAAAACAGATAACACCAACAAGTGGCGTCGCGAATGCATAACTATTCCATTCTGTTTTTCTTAAAAAGTATGCTGCTGGATATACTCCAACAAACGCGAACGGTAAAACAAACGTTAAAATGAAACGAATTACACGATTATAAATATTAACAGGATAGCGCCCATAATTACCTATGTTATACATAAGGGGCATAATTGAACTTTTCGCATCCGACCAAAAACCAAGGCTCGCAAGCGTAACAAATATCCCTCCATATACAAGTGCTCCTCCTCCTACCATCAATATAAATAAGAAGAAATCATACCAGTAAAAAGATAATTGTAACTCCACAGCTGCATATCCCATTACAAAAATCCCTGTAATAGCTCCAATTAAAGATTCAAGTTCCATTCTTTCTAATATAATTTGAAATAGGCTATGGATCGGTCGCGTTAATACACGATCCATCTCCCCTTTAATAATGTATCGATCATTAAAATCCCATATATTAAAGAAAGCTGAAAAGATGGCAAATGGTACTAAAAAGAAACCATAAATAAAGATTACCTCTTCTCGACTCCATCCCTTCAATGCTTGTGTATGCCCAAATACAACGAGAATAAATATTAAATTAACTGCTTGAAGCGATAAATCAGAAAGTAAACCAACGATAAAATCGCCTCGATACTCCAATTTCGTTTTTATATATTGACTTGCATATTGTAAAAATAAGTTTATATATAGCATCTCATCATCCCCCTTGTACAATTAGACGTTTTCTCGCCGTTCTCCACATGAGTACAATTGGAATAATAAGTACAATCGCCCAAATCACTTGAAATACTAAAGCCTCATACAACTTACTCCCCTGTATACCTTCAGAAAAAATCATACTTGGAATATAACTAATAGCCTGAAACGGTAAAAACATCATTGCTTTTTGGGCCCATAACGGATAAAAACTAATTGGTAATAATAGACCTGAAAATAAATCAATAACAACGCGTTTTGCATACATAATTCCACTATTATTAAATAAGAAAAACGTAAGCATTCCCGTCATTAAATTAATTTGTGTATTAATAATAAAACTAAATATTAAAGATAAGAAGAAATATAACCACGTTTGAAAATTCGTTGTAATTTGCAATGAAAATAATAGCGTAACGATCACCATGCCCGGGATGGAAAAGAATGCAAAACGGAATATCCCCTCGCCAAGACCTTGCATAACTTTCATACCTAAATAGTTGTAAGGACGAATTAATTCTACAGCCACACGGCCTTCTTGAATTTCCATCGCAATTTCTCTATCTATATTATTAAAATAAAACGCACGTGCCATCCACGCGATTGCGATATACGTAGTCATTTGCGAAATAGATAAACTTTCAACATTCTCTTTTCCGCTATAAATTGCTTGCCACAAAAAATAATATGCGCCGATATTAATTGTATAAATTAAAATCCCGCTATAATAGTTTGTGCGATACGCAAGCATCATTAAAAAGCGAATTCGAATCATTTCAATATACTTACCCATGCGTAATACCTTCTTCATAAATGTTACGAATAATTTCCTCTGTAGACACTTCGTTAATTTTTAAATCTTTAATTTGAAATGCTTGTACTACTTTAGAAATAAGCATTGAAATAACAACTTCTTCATTCGGAATTTTTGCAACCCATGCGTTTTCCTCTTTCGCTTTCGACCAAACGACATGATTATCTGGCATAACCATTGATAAAGCCTGATAGGAAACTGGTGCAACAAACTGAAAGTGTATTTCCTTCTCTGCTCCCCACTGCGTACGAAGATTTTTTAAAGAACCGTCATACATAATATTTCCTTCATCCAGCATGATAACACGCTCACATAAAGCTTCAATATCCGTAATATCATGAGTAGTTAATAAAATTGTTGTTTTATAACGTTCGTTCATTTCTTTTAAAAATTCACGTATTTTCAATTTCACAAGTACATCTAACCCAATTGTTGGCTCATCTAAAAATAATAACGGTGGATTATGAATTAAGGCTGCTGCTAATTCACAACGCATTCTTTGACCAAGAGATAATTTTCGAACTGGTTTATCTAATAAAGGCCCTATATCTAACGTTTCAATTACGTGCTCCATATGCTCCTTATACTGAGCGTCTGATACACCATACACTTTCTTTAATAAACGAAACGATTCTTGTACTGCAATATCCCACCAAAGTTGCGAGCGCTGTCCAAAGACAACACCAATTGTTCTTACAAATTCTTCTCTTTGTTTATGTGGATTCATTCCATTTACTGTGATTTGCCCTGATGTCGGAGTTAAAATCCCCGTAAGCATTTTAATTGTTGTTGATTTACCAGCACCGTTCTCACCGATATAACCAACCATTTCACCTTGCTTTACAGTAAAAGATACATCATTTACTGCTGGTACTATTTTATAATTACGATTTAATAAATCGCGAAATGCACCCTTTAAGCCCGGACGACTTAAATAGGCTGTAAACTCTTTACGTAACCCTTGTACCTCAATTACCGATTTCATAATCGGACCCCCCTCCTAAATGTCACAACGAATAGTTTACCCAACTGCCTTCGCTATCACAAACAATACGTCTTTTCGAAAAACATGTTAGAATAATACATAGATTTTTGTAAGGAGATGAATTGTAGTGAAATTCACAAAGTCAGAAGCATTACATAAAGAAGCTTTAGAGCATATCGTTGGCGGTGTTAACAGTCCTTCTCGTTCTTTTAAAGCAGTTGGCGGCGGCGCTCCTGTTGCTATGGAACGCGGGAAAGGCGCTTATTTCTGGGATGTAGACGGAAATAAATATATCGATTATTTAGCAGCATACGGTCCTATTATTACTGGACATGCTCATCCGCATATAACAAAAGCAATTACAACAGCTGCTGAAAATGGGGTACTTTACGGAACACCAACAGCGCTAGAGGTAAAATTCGCAAAAATGTTAAAAGAAGCAATGCCTGCATTAGATAAAGTCCGTTTTGTAAACTCTGGTACAGAAGCAGTGATGACAACGATTCGTGTTGCTCGTGCTTATACAGGTCGCACAAAAATCATGAAATTTGCTGGTTGTTACCACGGTCATTCTGATTTAGTACTTGTGGCAGCTGGATCTGGTCCTTCTACTTTAGGAACTCCTGACTCAGCTGGCGTACCACAAAGTATCGCACAAGAAGTTATTACCGTTCCATTTAATAATGTAGAAACTTTAAAAGAGGCGTTAGATAAATGGGGTCATGAAGTAGCAGCTATCCTTGTAGAACCGATTGTTGGAAACTTCGGTATTGTAGAACCTAAACCAGGATTCCTTGAAAAAGTGAATGAACTTGTTCACGAAGCTGGCGCACTAGTAATTTACGATGAAGTTATTACTGCTTTCCGCTTTATGTACGGTGGTGCTCAAGACTTACTTCGTGTGACACCTGACTTAACAGCGCTTGGTAAAGTTATTGGCGGCGGTTTACCGATCGGTGCTTACGGTGGTAAGAAAGAAATTATGGAACAAGTTGCTCCGCTTGGACCTGCATACCAAGCTGGTACAATGGCAGGAAACCCTGCTTCTATGGCATCAGGTATCGCTTGTCTAGAAGTGCTTCAACAAGAAGGACTTTATGAGAAATTAGATGAACTTGGTGCAATGCTTGAAAAAGGAATTTTAGAGCAAGCAACGAAACATAATATCGACATTACATTAAACCGTCTAAAAGGAGCTTTAACTGTATACTTCACAACAAATACAATTGAAGATTACGATGCCGCACAAGATACAGACGGTGAAATGTTCGGTAAATTCTTCAAGCTTATGCTTCAAGAAGGAGTTAACTTAGCACCTTCTAAATACGAGGCATGGTTCTTAACGACAGAACATACAAAAGAAGATATTGAATATACAATCGAAGCTGTCGGCAGAGCATTTGCTGCCCTAGCAGACAATAAATAATCCCGTCATTAAAAGGAAAAAAGAAAGCTCACCTTTCTTTTTTCCTTTTTTCTATTTCATAAACCCCGTATTAATAGTATAATTATTCATAATTATCTGTTTTATATTCTTTTACAGCATTACTATCTCTGTGTACAAGGTGATTTGCACCTTAAATAGTAAGATTATTCTAACTTTTACAAGAGGGGGGATTGACGGATGCTCAATACAAAAAATACATGGACACCGTCTTTATTTCGAGATTATAGAAATGCAGAACACGATGCGTGTGGAATCGTTTCCGTTATGGAGAAACGAAAAATTGCTACAAAAGAAAACATTGACCTTTGTATTCAATCACTCGTCAAAATGAATCATAGAGCTGGTTTCATTAATGGTGAGGGCGATGGCATCGGCATTCACATTGATGTACCAAAAGCGCTTTGGAATGAAAAACTAAAAAGTAGCGGATATAATCCAACGATTGTGGATCATCCCCACTTTATCGTTGGACATTTTTTTCTAAATAAAAAAGAAAACATTACTATCTTAAAAGATTATATTCGTACGCAATTAAACAACAAAAATTTTACAATCATTTTCGAAAGTGATGATGTAACAAACTCCGATGCACTCGGTCCACTTGGTAAACAAGAAGAACCTTTATTTTGGCAAGTTGCCCTTATCGCAGAAAACGAAATTACAAATATTGAGCAAACATTATTTTCTGTCACAATAAAAATAGAGGAAAACGAAGCAATTCATGTTGCTTCATTAAGTCGTGATCATGTTGTATATAAAGTTCTAGGTGCTGGTGATACACTTGTTGCCTACTATAATGATTTACAACATCCACTTATCGCTTCAACTATGACATTAGGACATAACCGCTACTCTACTAATACATTATCTAATTTTTTTCGTGTACAACCATTTAGCATTCTCGGACATAATGGTGAAATTAACACAATTGCAAAATTACGCGAGCAGGCTGAAATGATTGATGTACCACTTACTGCTGGAGGCAGTGACTCGCAAGATTTAAACCGCACCTTAGAAACCCTACTTGTTCAATACGACTACAGCTTATTTGAAGCAATGGAAATATTGTTCCCTCCAATTATTAATGAAATTAAACTTTATGAAACACCTTTAAAAGATTTATATACGTATATACGTGAAGCATGGGGACATTTTGCACAAGGACCAGCTGGCATCATTTCCCGTTTTAAAGATGAAGCTGTTTTCAGTGTTGATTCCCTTGGATTACGCCCAGTATGGAAAGTAGAGACAGAGAGCTCTTATATTTTCTCTTCTGAACCTGGAGTTGTATCACCAACTAAATATGTAGCAGAACCAAAACCACTCGCCCCTGGAGAAAAGGTTGGATTAAAATGGAATGAACAAGATGAACTTGTTCTTTATGAATATGACAAATATCAAATCCAAGTATATAACCGTTTTAAAAAGCGAATTGATACTACCAATTACCATTTAAATTTATCTATCCCTGAAACGAAAAAAATCCAAGGGCTATGTGATTCTGTTCAAGTTGAAACGAAACAATATGTCGCTTTCGGATGGGACCGAGAACATATTCAGCTCCTTGAACAGATGGCAACAAAAGGCGTTGAGCCAATACGCTCACTTGGGCATGACTCACCACTTGCCGCACTCGATACTGATAGACGAAATATCGCTGACTTTATTAAAGAAAGTGTAGCTGTTGTTACAAACCCTGCAATTGACCGTGACCGTGAAATTGAACACTTCTCTACACGTACTGTACTTGGAGAGCGTCCAAGTTTATTAAGCGGCGCAAAACGGCCATTTGTAGTTGAAATGCTTTCACCAATTATTTTAGAAGGCAGCGTGGCACAACCTATTGCAGAGGAATTACACACAATTACGTACGAACAACTCATAGAGCTATTTAAGACTCATAACTCTATCGCCACAATCTCTGCTACATTCAGCTCGTCAGAAACTCTGCAATGTGCATTAAGCCGCATTAGTTTTGAAGCGATAGCTGCTGTTAACAATGGCGCTTCCCTACTAGTATTAGATGACGCAAAAGCCCATCTAAATGAACGATTGTGGATTGATCCACATTTAGTTACTGCTAAAGTACATCAAGCATTAAGTGAAAATAAATTACGCCGCAATTGTTCTCTCGTTATACGTTCTGGTGCTCTTCGCTCCTTACATGACATTGTCACGCTATATGGATTAGGAGCAGATGGTATTAATCCATATTTATTATTCGCCACTGTAAATGATGGAACAAAAACACCAATTACGAATCTGTATAATGCACTTAATAAAGGATTAGAAAAAGTCATTTCAACAATTGGAATTCATGAGTTACGTGGTTACGGACGTCTCTATTCATCTATTGGGTTACATGAAGAAATCGCAAATATATTACAGATTACAAATTTCTTCGGTTCAAATGATTTAGCCTTTTCACTTGAATCACTTACTGAAGATGCAAAAATACGAGCAGAGGATTATAACAATCCTAAAATTAGAATGCGAAAATCATTTCATATATTCCCGCGAATTTGGAAAGCAATTGGCGATGTCGCAAAAGGAAATTCTTATGATGATTACCGTGACAAGTTAAGTGAACTAGAAGAGAATAATCCAATCGCAATCAGACACCTTGTTCAAACGAAACAAACAAAACATGTCGTTCCAACTGAAGAAGTATCTATCGGCATTCAAAATCATAATTTACCATTTATTATTAGTTCTATGTCATTTGGTTCTCAAAACGAAATCGCCTTTCGCGCATATGCAGAAGCGGCCGATCAGCTAAATATGATTAGCTTGAACGGTGAAGGCGGCGAAATTAAAGATATGATTGGGAAATACCCACATACACGTGGACAACAAGTGGCATCTGGACGATTTGGAGTAAATGCCGAACTACTAAACTCATCAAACTTAATTGAAATCAAGATCGGTCAAGGCGCAAAGCCTGGGGAAGGTGGACATTTACCTGGTTCAAAAGTGACAGCCAAAATAGCTGAAGCACGTAATGCGACAATCGGCTCAGATTTAATTTCACCTTCTAATAACCATGATATTTATTCAATTGAAGATTTAGCTCAAATGATTACAGAAATTAAAACAGCTAATCAACTTGCCAAAGTAGCCGTGAAAGTCCCTGTCGTTCCTAATATCGGAACAATTGCTGTCGGTATCGCCAAAGCTGGCGCTGATTTTATTAACATTAGCGGATTCGATGGCGGAACAGGTGCTGCACGTATTCACGCATTGCAGCATGTAGGTCTCCCTGTAGAAATTGGTGTTAAAGCCGCTCACAACGCTTTATTAGAAGCAAGCATGAGACATAAAGTAGAGATTTGGGCAGATGGTGGTATTCGAAGTGTAAATGATGCCTTGAAAATCATGCTCCTCGGAGCAAACCGTATTGGATTTGGCACACTATCAATGATTGCAATCGGCTGTACTACTTGCCGTGGGTGCCATCTAGATACTTGCCATGTTGGAATTGCGACACAAATCGAGTCTGAAGCACAAGCAAAAGAACACGGATTACGCCGCTTCGTCCCGCGCGAATTAGAAAGCGCAGTTGCCGGCCTGTTAAATTTATTCACCTCTTTCGGTGTAGAACTACAACGATTAACAGGACAGCTTGGGTATACAAATTTACAAACAATTGTTGGGCGTTCTGATTTATTAGAGCAAGTTCGAGGCGAAAATTTATTAAACTTATGTAATTTACTACAAATAATAGAACATCCATCTGTTACAACAACAGAAGACGTGCCGGAAAAACAATTTAAAACCGTTCATTCCGCTGACTCAAAAGAATTAGTAGGCGTTGGTGTAGAGCAACGCGTTATGGGTGGTCTAGAATCATGTTATCGCGTTCGCAGTAAACTATATGAAGCTACTCAACTTGAACCACTTACATTAAAGTATACGAATGGTTCTATTCCCGGAAATGGGTTAGGTGCTTACAATAGTGAAAATTTATTTATACACGTAAATGGCGGCGCACAAGATGGCATTGGTAAAACTTCCTTTGGTGGTGGTATTTATATAACGAAATCAAAAGGAGAAGATGGAGTATATTATAACGGTTCTGTCGGAAAAGGATTTGGATATGGTGCACAAAAAGGGGCACTATACGTGCAAGGGAACGCTGATGCTCGCGCTGGCATTCGCCTTTCTGGGGCAGACATGATAATTGGAGGTAGAATAACAAAACCACTCCGTGAAAAAGAGCACGGAAATATAGGGGCATACTCCAATATTAAAGGGTTTGCTTTTGAATATATGACAAATGGGCGAGCGCTTGTTTTAGGTGACCCTGGTCCATGGATTTGCGCCGGCATGACTGGCGGTGTTGTTTATTTACGTCATGATTCAAACTTAGGCTTAACAGAACAAGCCTTAAAAAGAAGAATCGCAAAAGGGGCAAATGTTACATTACAACCAATTAGTAAAAACGGTTTGAAAGATGTAACTGAATTATTGTTAGACTATATTCGTGTACTAAACGAGCATGAGCAATATGAGGAAGTTGCTTTGTTAACCCCGTTATTAGATGATATACAAAACCAGTTTTTTGAAATTATCCCGAAAAAAGAACAGGCAGATCCATCTATCTCAACAGAGTAACATGAGTAATTTTCATTATTAAGAAAAAATTGACGAAGTACACTTCTCATAGTAATCTATAGTAACAATTTGAGACCTGCTGAAATTCAGCAGGTCTTTTTACTAAAAACTGATGTTTAAAAGAAATTAGCGCGATAAAATGAATACTAATTTCTTTTAACGTCACTAAAATATCACTTGCTAACATATTGTAATGAATGTATAGTATCATGTTGTACATTCATTATGACAAGAGAAAGGATCTTATTAAGGGTATGAAACTTGGTGCTCGCATTTTAAAAACGGGTATTGCCATCACGTTAGCTTTATTTGCTTGTATTTTACTTCAATTACCGAGTCCGGTATTTGCGGGAATTTCAGCTATCTTTGCTGTTCAACCGTCTGTATACCGTTCTTATTTAACCGCACTTGAACAAATTCAAGCAAATGTAATCGGTGCGATATTTGCTATCGCATTTGCTACTGCTTTTGGACATAATCCTTTTATTATTGGATTAACATGTATATTAGTAATTGCTCTTACACTGCAATTACGATTAGAAAACACAATATCAATTGCTTTAGTAACAGTTATCGCCATTATGGAGTATCAAGGCGAAGATTTCTTTAGTTTTGCCTTACTTCGCTTTGCGACGATTATGATTGGTATTATTGCGGCTTCACTTGTAAATTTAGTATTTATGCCGCCGAAATATGAAACAAAACTTTATCATCGTATCGTTGATAATACAGAAGAAATTGTAAAATGGATTCGAATGAATAGCAGGCAAGCTTCTGATTTTACAACGCTAAAAACTGATATTGATCGTATGAAAGAAAAAATGATCAAATTAAACCATTACTATTTGCTGTATAAAGAAGAAAGAAGCTACACGAAAAAAGTAAAGTTCGCAAAAATTCGTAAGCTCGTTTTATTCAGACAAATGTTAGCGACAACAAGCCGTGCTTTAAGTACGTTAAAATCATTACACCGTACTGAAAACGAACTGCGTTACATGCCAGAAGAGTTTCAGGAATCTATCCAAAACGAACTTGATTCATTAACGCATTATCACGAACAAGTTTTATTAAAATTCATTGGTAAAGCAAAAAAACAACAGTCTGTTGAGATGCTTGATGAAGTTGAAACAGGTAAACAAGAATTAATTGATATCTTTATGGATTATCAAAACAAGGACGATGAAGAAGCATATAAAACATGGCTACATCTCTTCCCTCTTATTTCTTCCATTATTAACTATAGTGAAGAAGTAGAGCATTTAGATTTACTTGTAGATAGCTTCTACACATACCATAAACCAGAAAAAGAACTCCAAATCGATGATAAAAAAGAAGACGAATAAAAAAACAGCTCCTTTTATGCTAAAGGAGCTGTTTCTGTTATATGTTGAAGTTGATATAAATTGTAATAAAATCCTTTTTTTCGCATTAACTCTTCATGAGAACCAGTCTCTTTAATCTCACCGTCTTCAATGTAAATAATCGTATCAACATGCGTAATCGTCGCTAATCGATGTGCGATTATAATCGTCGTCCTGTCAGCAGCTAACGTCTGAAGCGCCTCTTGAATATACCTTTCATTTTCTAAATCCAATGCCGAAGTTGCTTCATCCAATATAAGTACCGACGGATTCTTTAGAAACACTCGTGCAATTGCCACACGTTGTCTTTGCCCGCCCGATAGCTTTACACCACGTTCTCCAACGACAGTATTATAACCATCTGGTAAGTCTATAATAAAATCATGAATTTGCGCAGCTTTGGCAGCTGCAATCACTTCTTGCTCTGTAGCTTTCGGATTTCCATATAATATATTTGCTCCAATTGTATCGCTAAACAATAAATTATCTTGCAGTACAATTCCAATATTACTACGTAAATTTCTCATATTATACTTTCTTACATCTATCCCATCTACATAAACCGCTCCCTCAGAAACATCATAGAAACGCGGGATCAAACTAGCAAGAGATGACTTTCCTCCCCCACTCGCTCCTACAAGCGCTACTTTCTCTCCAGGCTGTATAGTTAATGACAAGTTGTGTAATATCTCTTTTTCATCTGCATTATAACGAAAAGAAACATTATCAAATACAATTTCTCCATTTAATTTTTTCGTTTGTACCGCATTTGGCACATTAACAATATCGTATTTTTCATCTAACAGTTCAAACACACGGTCCATCGATGCAAAAGATTGTGTTAATGTTGTAGATGAATTAACAAGGCGGCGAAGCGGACTATATAAACTATCCATATATCCAACAAAAGCTACCATCGTCCCTAGCGTTAACTGCCCTTGAATTACTTCATATGCTGCAAAACCAATCACAAGTAATGGACCTAAATCTGTTAACGTATTTACTGCCGAGAATGTTCTCGCCGTCCAACTTGTATGGGTTAATGCTTTCGTTAAAAATTCATTATTTCTTTTTTCAAACTGCTTCCCCTCATACTCTTCTAACGCAAAGCTACGTGTCACTTGCATTCCTTGAATACGTTCATGCAAATATCCTTGCATCGTCGCTAACGCTTGTGAACGCTCTTTCGTCAATTTCCGAAGACGTCCGAAAAAATATTTCACTGCAATTACATAAATAGGTAAAATCAATAACGCAACAAATGTTAATTTTATATTCATAGAAAACATAACAATGATGGCAATAGCAATTGTTGCAGTATCTAACCAGACGTTCATCAAACCAGTAATTACAAAATCCTTCGTTTGTTCTACATCATGGATGACACGCGAAATAATCTCTCCTGTTTTTGTATTGGAGTAATAACGTAAACTTAATTTTTGTAAGTGACCAAAAATATACTTCCGCAAATCATACAGTATTGTATTTGCGATACGCTGCGCGAAATATTGACGATAATATTCAATCGGTGGTCTTAATACCGCAAAAATAAAAAAAGCAATTCCAATCGCTGTTATTAATTGAGATGTTTTATCTTGAAGTGAACCTCCGCCTTGAATTACATCATCGATAATATACTTTAATAACCACGGCATAATAAGTGGGATACCAAACTTAACTAGTCCAATAATAATTGTAATAGCGATAAGCCATCGATATGGTTTAACAAATTGTAAATATCTTTTTATGCCCTGCACATAATCCCCCCTCTAATAGGACAAACCTGCCGGGAAGCCCCCTGCAGGTTTGTTTTAATTTCTGTACATTAAATATCGTTCATACCACATATCTACGAAGTCTGGTGCGAACGGACCTTTTCTTTGATGAATCCACTGTGTTAAATGTGCTACATTTCGTTTTAAAATTGTATCGATAACAGGTGGATACTGCATAATTTGACTATGTTTTTCATACTCATCTTCATCTAGAAGCGTATATGTCATATCTGGATACACTTTAATATCTAAATCATAATCAATATACTTTAATGCTTCAGAATCATACGCAAAAGGGGAGCTTAAATTACAATAATAATATACGCCCTCTTCCCTAAGCATCCCAATCACATTAAACCAATAGTTGGCATGAAAATAACAAATTGCTGGTTCACGCGTAATCCATGTTCGGCCATCCGATTCTGTAACTACTGTACGATCATTCGCTCCGATCACAAGACTCTGTGTCCCTTTTAAAATTGTTGTTTCTTCCCACATTCTATGAATGGAGCCATTATGTTTATAACTATGTATTTGTACTTTTTCTCCTTCTTTGGGAAATCCCATATATGCTCCCTTCTTTCAACTGCAAATGCCCTTTGAACGGCATTCACTTTTCTTCTATTATAACTTTTTTGTCAAAATTTTAAAACTAAAGGGATAAGACTCTATTTTCCACACTGAATATGCAGGAGGTTTATCGTTGAATACAATAATACCCAATCTTCTCAGAACACAAGGATTGTACTGTATTATTTATAAACGAGGACATGTAATAGAAAAAGCCCCTCTCTATTTGAAGGACTTTTCACCTGAAGGCAATAATATATCTTATCCTAAATTTGAAATCATTTTTTCAGTTGTAAAAGATTGGATTACACTATTCGTTTGTTCTTCAAATTTCTCATGTAACATCTTCAACGCTACTTCTGTTCTATATATTTCCTGACGGATAAAATGCAGTTCTTTTTTATCGCACGTATCTTTTTCATTCATTTCAATTTGTTGATACTTCTCTAAGTGTGATTGCAATTTTAACAGCTCATCCATCGTTTCCAATTGTTCTCCCACCAACTTATCAAAATCGTTCATTACTTACCCCCTTTTGGATTTCTTCATCAGTTATTATTCCTAATTACATATTTCTAATCTTTAACTTCCTTCTCCTTTGACAACATTTGTTGACTTATTAGAAGTTATGTCGTTCACTTTCTTTTCATTACAATGACCCGCACACAAAGAAAACACTTCTCTCGAATTGGAGAAGTGTTTTTCTTTCATTACTCGTTTGAACTAGAAGATTGTGATTGTTTTGCAGCTGACTTAGCATTTTGTTTTTTCACAGCATGCACGTCTGTTTCAGTTGCAAATTCTGTACCATAACTAGCGTTTGCACTTTGTGCACCAGAAGCTTGTGCTTTCTTTGCTTCTGATTGTGCGTTTGCTTGTTTTACTGCTTGTACATTTGTTTCAGTTGCAAACTCTGTACCATAACTAGCATTTGTACTTTGAATGCTAGCACCAGAAGTTGCCTTGTTATAACCTTGTTGTTTTTTACTCATCTTTCTCACCTCCACAATCAATAATGTAACCAATTCAACTAGAAGCTATCCGTAATTTTCTTTTAAAAAAATTCCGCATATATCTCTTGTTACTCATTCAAACTATAGAAAATGGAGGTGGAAATATGTATATAGGACGCGATATGACTGAACTAACGATGCTTTCAAAAAACGAATGGAAAGAAGATGAATTAGCTTATTTTCATCATTCATTACAACAGATTTTGCCCTATTTAAATGCGGAAGGGCAAAGTATTTATAAAGAAATTGTAATAGAGATCGAATCAAGGGGCGGCTTACAAGAAGGTGATGCCAGTTGGACTCATGGGACAAAAATTTCTTACGATTAAAAAAGTGTTCCCAATTTAGGGAACACTTTTTTGTTTATTGCATTGTAATTTTCTCAACACAACTCTCATAAATCGTACGATGCGATTTAGAGAAAGGTAACTGCTCAAATGCTTCTTTCGATACAAGTTTCAATGTATCTGTTTCAACAATATCACCGGTTACTTTTCCGTAAAATACAAATATATCCCAAGTACGATGAGTAAATGTATGTTGTACATTCATTGCGTACTCATCAATAGAAATCGAAAGCTCAAACTTTTCTTTCATATAATCTATAAGCTGTTCTTTCTGACTTCGAATCCCTTCGCCAAGTTCAATATTCGGAAACTCCCACATATTAGCTAATAATCCGCTACTTGGACGTTTATTAATAACGTAACGACCATCTTCAGTTTGAAGTACTCCTGCAACAAGCGGTACCATTGTAGGAGCTTTCGCTTTACTTTTTACTGGTAGTTCTTTTTGAACACCTTCAGCATATCCTCTGCAATGCTCACGTACAGGACAAAGTAAGCAAGATGGATTTTTTGGAATGCAAATCAATGCACCTAACTCCATCAAACCTTGATTAAAATAAGATGGATTTTCTTTCGAAATAATTTCACGCACAATCTCTTCAAACACTTTTCTAGTCTTTGGTTTTGCAATGTCATCCCATACTGATAAAATGCGAGATAATACACGCATAACATTTCCGTCAACTGCTGGCTCTGGTATACCATATGCGATACTTAAAATAGCACCTTTTGTATATGGTCCTACTCCTTTTAACTTTTCAATTTTCTTTACATCACTCGGTACTATTCCGCCATATACTTCTTTTACCTCTTTTACAGCCGCGTGTAAATTACGTGCTCTAGAATAATACCCTAAACCTTCCCATGCTTTTAATACTTCTTCATCATCTGCGTTCGCTAACGCTTCAAGTGTAGGAAACTTCCCCATAAAATTTGCGTAATATGGTTTTACAGCTTCTACTCTTGTTTGCTGTAACATAATTTCAGAAACCCAAACGCGGTATGGATCTTTATTCTTTCTCCACGGTAAGTCGCGCTGTTCTTCTTCAAACCAACCAATTAAATCATTTTGAAACTGCTCTATATTAAAATTTTTTAGTATTTCAAGTGTCAAACTTGATCCCCCTCATTTTTTTGCATATAAGTACTATTATAAAGATTTTAGGAAAAAATTTAAGTAAGATGACATAGGAAATTGAAGGCAAAGGACTTGAGGTATCGAATAAAAAGAGTTACATTAATAAAAAACGGAGGTGGATTTCTATGGACACAGCCACTCACCTTGTTATGGGTATCACTTTAGGTAGCTTAGCAACATTAGACCCAGCCATAGCACAAAGTGATATTGGCCCACAAGCTGTTATGCTTGCTACAATTGCTGGTTCCAACATTCCTGACATTGACACAGTTTTAAAATTGCGTAATAACGCTAAATATATAAGAAATCATCGCGGAGTTACTCATTCCATTCCCGCGGTAATTCTTTGGTCATTCCTTATAAGTGGCATCTCTTTCGCCTTCTTTTCAGACGCTCCATATCTTCATCTACTACTTTGGTCATTTATTGCAGTCTTCCTTCACGTCTTTGTAGATATTTTCAACGCCTATGGTACACAAGCATTACGGCCTTTCACAAAAAAATGGGTCGCACTCGGCGTGATTAATACATTCGATACCGTAATTTTCTTTATCCATATACTTGCAATTGCTTGCATGCTCGTCGGTTCTCATAAAGGATACACTGCCTTAGCAGCATATATATTAATGATTGTTTACTATATCGGACGAATTATGATGCACAGAAATATAAGAAGCGTTGTACACAAACGTTTCAAAAATGTCGAAAAGATTATCATTTCTCCTTCTTACCGATTTTATCATTATCATTTAGCAGTCGTTACAGCTGATTATTACTACGTTGCGAGATGGCACCGTGGTAACATCATGATATATGACAAGTTCGATCGGGTACCGTTCCCAGACAATGATATTATGCGAGCAGCTAAACAAGATGAAAACATCTCAGCCTTCCTATCTTTCTCTCCTGTATATCGCTGGGATATTTTTGATCATGATCATTATTACGAAGTACGATTCATTGATTTACGGTATCGAAGTAAAGATTATTATCCATTTGTCGCGATTGTTCAGCTCGACCATAATTTAAATATTATTAGTTCCTATACAGGATGGATTTTTAGTGAAGAAAAACTTCGAAAAAAACTGGAATTACTTCCACATTAAAAAAAGCGACTCAAGTCGCTTTTTTTAATGTTTCAAATGATCTTCTTGATTAATTAAATGACTATACTTCGGATTGTTTGTACGCATTTCATGAAGGCGTACACCATGATTATTAATCCATGATCGTACCACTTGCTCAGTCATTTCCTCACCTTGATAACGCCCTGATTTTGCATAAGTTGTTTGAAAATCTTCCCAAAGTAATTCAACCCATGCACGAGCTTGCCCGTAAGAAAGCTTGTCGTTCTTGTCTAATAATTCTTTCGTTAATGCTTCATAAATATCATTCATGTTCTAATCTCCTTTTACCTATTTATCCCTTCATTTCTAAAGGATAGTTTCTTCTGTTTTGCACATTCTATAAGTGATACTTCTTAAAGAGGTATCAACTGATGAGGAGGAGGGCGTTCGCAATGGGTAAACAAGCCGAATTTTGGTCTGAGTCAAAAAACAACAGCAAAATCGACGGTCAGCCGAAAGCGAAATCACGCTTCGCTTCGAAGCGACCTAACGGCACAATTAACACGCACCCACAAGAACGTATGCGTGCTGCAAATCAGCAGGAAGAGTAGTACAAATTAAATTAACTTCCTACACGAGGTGATAAAGATGAGCTACCGTGATCGCTTAGATAGTCGTTCTGAATTATTTAACCATACGTGGACTCGTCCAAAACATGCGAAAGCGCAAGTTAACGGACAGACGCAACAAACCCAGTCTCTCATTATATTGGCAAATGAATGTAAAAAACGCCAATTTTAGAATCTCCTATCTCCTTTAACGCCTACCAAAGATGAAAACCAGAGAGATATGTGCTCTCTGGTTTTTATTTTTCTTGCAATAAGGAAATTGGTATGCCAATCTCTTCATTATCATTTTGCTTATATCCCCAAGCAAATACCCCATTGAAATACGTAATTTTAAATAATACACCAGGTTCTTCTACTAATTCATATATTTCACCAATACGGAACTTGTTTATATCCGTCATATAAGCACGAGCCATTGCCATTTTTCTCATTAATACATCAAATTCATTGACAATCCCAAGCTGCTCAGCTTTTACTGCTTGCTCCTTCAAAGCGCCAATTTCTTCCCTTAGCTCATGCGGTGTCATTTCACTGTAGCGTTTTGGCATATTCATCTTATTCCCCTCATTCCTCTTCGCGTTTCATTTGCAAAAATATCTCAATTTCATCAATAGAGAATCCTTTTCTATATAACGCTTGTTTCATCTTGTTTTCAAATGTCCATCCATCATACTTCTTATATTTCTCATAATATTTATTCCCATGATAGTGTAACGCTTCTTGTTGCTTTTCGTCATCTCTTTCGTCTTTCAATTCTTCCAAACAAATTTGAATTACTTCTCTAGAATATCCTTTTCGAACAAGCATCTCATCTAACTTTAGCTTCATTTGTAAAAAAGAATGCTTTTGATAAGATTTTTTCTTCTTTTCTATGAGAAACAAGGCATTCTCAATTTGCTTTTCCTTCGGATATTCTTGTAAACTGTGCATAATAAGTAAATCTTGAACACCTTTATTTAACAACTCTCTTTTAATAACAGTTGGACCTTTTCGATTCACATTACTTTGCGTTCGCGTATATAAAACAGCGTACTCTTTATCATTAATATATCGGTCATGTAATAATTTCGAAACGACTTCAGAGATGATGGCTTGTCCCACTTCTTTTTTTCGTAAAAAATCTTCTATTTCTTGTTTTGTTCTCATTTGATAGGATAAATAGGAGATTGCTTGTAAATATGCTTTTTGTACCTCTTCATTGTACAAAATATTTCCTAACTCTATTTCATCAATTTCTAAGCCTTTTTGTAATCCATGTTTCATTAAGATTACTTGATCCACACTAAACCCGTACTCTTCACCTTGGCCTTTATCAATATAAATATTAAATCGTTCTTTCGATCGTTTTTGTACTTCTATTTTTGTAATGACAGCCATACTCTCACCTCTCTATTATTTTAACATAGTCGAGGAACATTTTTTCTTTTCAAGAATATATATAATGAGGAGGAAATACTTGTGAAAATCGCAATTTCTGGTGGTACAGGCTTTATCGGTAAACATCTTTCTACTTTTTTTGTTCAAAAAGGATATACTGTTTACATCCTCACACGAAAAAAAACTACTGAAACTTCCGACCCTAAACTTCAGTATGTTCAATGGACACCAGATTTACAAACCTTCCCCCTCTCTTCTATTGATGTAGTTATTAATCTAGCCGGAGATTCTATTAATAGTAGATGGACAAAGAAACAAAAGAAAGCCATTTTAAACAGTAGAATTCAAACAACAAAAGGACTCATTAAACAATTGCAGGCACTCCATAAAAAACCACATACATTTATTAATGCAAGTGCTATTGGATACTACGGAACATCTGAAGTAGAGTCTTTTACTGAGCAACAAGAAACTCCTGGAAATGACTTTTTAGCAGAAACAGTATTTTTATGGGAACAAGAAGCAGCTAAAGCATGTTCTCTCGGAATAAGAACAATTTACACAAGATTTGGCGTTGTATTAGGTGCAGATGGCGGAGCCTTGCCAAAAATGTTACTTCCCTATCAATTCTATATCGGCGGCACCATTGGTTCTGGGAAACAATGGTTATCATGGATTCATATAGACGATGTCGTTCGTATGATGGATTTCATCATACACAAAAAAGAAATTGATGGTCCTCTTAATATGACAGCACCAACACCTATAAGAATGAAGGAATTTGGAAAGACCATCGCTGCTGCAACGAGAAAACCACATTGGCTGCCTGTCCCTTCATTTATGCTTCACGCCTTATTAGGTGAGATGAGCATACTTGTACTAGAAGGGCAACATGTATTACCTAGTAAAGCAATTAAACATGGATACCAATACACATTTCCGGCAATAGACCATGCATTACAAAATATACTTTCGCATACAATGTAGTACTTCTAAAACACAATTTTACATGGGCCCTTTTAAAACTTTCATTTTCTAGGATCCGAAGCATTAGCATACAAATAACCTTTCAGTTACTTTCCCTTAACTTCCATTAGCATTATAAAGTAACAGAAATGAGGTACCTATGAAAATATTGCTCAAACAAGCCATTGTATACCCTATTACATCTCCAAAGTTTCAAGGCGATGTACTCGTTACAGGAGAGCGAATTACAGAGGTCAAACCTTTTATTCAACCTACTCAAGATATGACCGTTATAGATGCACGAGCACTCCATCTCTTACCTGGCTTTATTGATGTCCATACTCACCTTGGTCTCTATGATGAAGGTACTGGTTGGGCTGGAAATGATGCCAATGAAACATCTGAAGTTTCAACACCACATATTCGTTCTTTAGATGGAATCCATCCTCTCGATATCGCCTTTCAAGACGCTGTACAAAATGGAATTACAACCGTTCACGTTATGCCTGGCAGTCAAAATATTATCGGGGGTACTACTTGTGTAATAAAAACAGCTGGAACTTGTATTGATCATATGATTATTCAAGAACCTGCTGGTTTAAAGATTGCCTTTGGAGAAAACCCTAAAAAAGTCCATAGTAATGGAACAAAAGAATCCATAACACGTATGGGGATTATGGGGTTACTTCGGGAATCATTCTATGAAGCACAACACTACGGACACGAAGCTGATTTTCGAATGCTTCCTATTTTAAAAGCATTACGTCGTGAAATACCCGTACGTATCCACGCCCATCGAGCAGATGATATTAGTTCTGCGCTACGCTTTGCAACGGAATTCAACCTCGATCTACGTATTGAACATTGTACAGAAGGACACTTTCTTGTTGAAGAGCTTTCGAAACACAATTTGAAGGTTTCAGTTGGTCCCACTCTGACACGCCGTTCTAAAATCGAACTAAAAAACAAGACATGGGATACTTACCATATATTATCCAAAAATGGTGTGGAAGTTTCTATAACAACAGACCATCCTTATACACCCATTCAGTATTTAAATATTTGTGCTGCTGTCGCAGTAAGAGAAGGGTTAGACGAGAAAACAGCACTAGAAGGAATCACCATATTCCCAGCGCGAAATTTGCGGTTAGAGGATAGAATTGGAAGCATCGAGGTTGGAAAAGACGCCGATCTCGTGTTATGGACTCATCATCCTTTCCATTATTTAGCCAAGCCTGTACTAACTATGATTGATGGAAAAATAATTTACAAAAAAAATAAAAAAAACTAGTTTATTTTTTTGACTAGATAAAGTATTATACGATTATAAACTGAATGAAACCATAATCAATTTGTGTCGTGATTATCATTTTCAAATTGATGAATGGGGAAGGCAAATGGTGCGCCACCAGCGTTAGAAACTGGTTCTAGTGGGTTCGATTCCCACCCCGAAATTTTTTAAAGATTGATATAAAAATTTCGAGGGTGGGGTGTTTTTTCGTCATGCTACCCTCGTGTGAGGAGGAGTTAGTATGTTGAAAAAACGCGACTTACACGACAGCCACGTTCTATACGAGTTAATGGTGGATCCAGCTGTCTTCCCTTTTGTGCGTCAAAAGGCTTATTCTTATGAAGAATATTTATTCTTAACGAAACAAACGATTGAAGCTGAAGAGCGTGGTGAATTAATTTCACGCACAATTTTAGATGAATGGGGTAACCCTATCGGAACAATTACTTTATTTGATGTGCAAGAAAAAGCTGGATTTCTCGGGACATGGCTTGGCAAACCATATCATGGAAAAGGCTATAATAAATTGGCAAAAGATTCATTTTTTAGTGAACTTTTCTACGAATTAGATATTGAAACAATTTTCATGCGTATTCGTAAAATAAATATTCGTTCTATTAAAGCTGCAGAAAAACTGCAATATGTGAATCTAGCAAACGAAACAAGAAAAGCCGTATATGATGAAATTAACGCAAACGAAGAAGTATATAACTTATATGAAATTCCAAAAGATCAATACACACTTGCTACAATGCGAGATACAACCTTCCAAGATGCTCATCAATTAAAAGAAGCATAATCTAAATTTTCTGAAATGATAATCAATCATTAACATTTTCCATATGCGTATATCCCCTCATGTCTTTGGAAACGATAAATAGTAACTTTAAGACACGAGGTGATTTGTAATGGATAAAAAGAAACGTGATAAAGCAAAAAACACATTATCTAGTACACAAGAAGTTCTCTATCAACGCGAATTTCAAAAAGCAGATCGTGCAGCAGGATATCGCTCGAAAAGCATTTAAAGTGAAAATGGATAATTAGAAGTTCCCCCCCTAATTATTCATTTTCATTACATAATTTTCTCGACTGATAGAAGTAAGCAAAAAGACCCCTTATGCTTATGCATAAGGGGTTTTTTTGCTGTGGACAACTTTATCCACAAAACTGATGCAATTGTTAGTAATTTTCAAAAACACTTAATATTTTTCTATATTAAAGCATATATCAGCTGTTTTAATTGTGGATATTTTTCTAAAAATTGTGGACAATGTGGATATAGTTGTTAATATTCCGACTTTACTGTTTAATGAAAGCGCAATTATTTTGTGGATAACTGGCTAAATTTTCTTTGAAAATAATAAAGAACCCTCTTTACATATACAAAGAGGGTTTCATATTAAGTAAAAGATTGTGCAAGAGCAGGTGATTTAATAGGTATATGACGCGGTTCTGCATGATTTTCTGCCAAAATTGCATCTACAATATGACCAGCTGGCTCTGGAAGATAGATACTTTTCATTGCTTCTTTCATTTGAAGAAGCTTCACATCATCTTGTAATAATGCCTCTGTTTTTGCGAAAACCTCACTATCATCGCGAATGACAACTGCTGCTCCTTTTTTTTCAAAGTACATCGCATTTTCATTTTCTTGTCCTGGAACAGGCTTATATAAAATGACAGGTACTTGCAACGCTGCTGCTTCACTTAATGTTATTCCGCCTGGCTTCGTAATCATACAAGAAGTAACTCGGAATAATTCATCAATATTTTCAACATACCCAAACACTTTTAATGCATCGGAATTTTGCTTCTGTAAACTTAATAAATCATGTTTTAAAGCTTCATTTTTTCCACAAACGACAACTACTTGTAAATTAGGCAATGACATAAATGATTGGCATAGTTCTTTTACATTTCCTAATACCCCATGAGCACCTGCTACAATTAGTAAAATCTTTTTATTCTTACATAACTGATATTTATTATATATGATGTCTGAATTTACCTTTAACTCAAAACTACTCCGAATTGGAATTCCTGTTTCAACAATTTGTTCCGCAGGTACACCGATATCAACCATCAATTCTTTCACGTGATCCGTTGCAACAAAATAACGATCTACTTCTCGATGAATCCATATTTTGTGCACGCAAAAATCCGTTAATACGTTATAGACAGGAATTGAAATCCCCGTTTGTTTTTTCAATTCTGGTACAGCAATAATTGGAAATGTATTAATTACAATATCAGGTTTCTCCACCTGTAACAGTGTTTTCAAACGTTTTCTTCCAAAGTTCGCATACCAAGATGCTATTTTCTTATCATAAATTTTTTCTACCCCGTAATAAAACAAACGATATAATTCTTTTCCTATTGTATAACTTTTTAAATATAGATATTTTGTAATGTCAGTTATAAATGGATGTGATTCTCCAAACAAGTCGCATACAATAACATCTTCAATTCCTTTTTGGCGAAATGTTTGTTCTAATGTTTTTGCTACTTGCACATGACCATTACCGTAATGTGCAGTTAATATTAAAACCTTGGGGTTTTTTATCAAACAAATCCACTCCTAGCTTTTTGTTTCTCCATATTGCATATACGACAATAGGAAAAACATTTTCCTTAAAAATTACATAAACAGATTCTAATAGTTCCCTTTTCAGCTATGTACCTGTCGTGGATATGCAAAGCATATAAGATTGACCCCTTAATCCTATCTGTGCTCATATCTTTACATTATACTTTCCTATAAGAGCTTTCGCAATAACTTACAAATCTTCTCTATTCCATGATACTCACTCTTTTACTTCTTAATTCTTTTTACTATTTTGATTTCCCTTTACAATTATGTAAATTTATCCACTTAGTCCGTACAAAATTATGGATATTCTACTTTCAGTATACTCTTTTATCAATATATACTCTAGATTTTATTGTAAAGAAAGCAAAAAGCCTAATCCAATATTTGGATTAGACCGCTTGTAAAATATGTTTAGCATGTTCTACATTTTTCTCAGTAGGTGGTTCTACATTTGCGAGTGGGTACTTGTGTCCAAGCGCCTCCCATTTATATACACCAAGCTTATGATATGGTAACACTTCAACTTTTTGAACATTAGAAAGACTTTGAATAAAGCTAGATAGTTTTTGTAGATCCTCTTCATTATCCGTAACACCAGGAACTAATACGTGTCGTACCCAAATCGCTTTATTCTTATCCGATAAATAACGAGCAAATTGTAAAATATGTTCATTTGGTTTCCCTGTTAATTTACGATGCTTTTTGGAATCGATATGTTTCAAATCCAATAAAACTAAATCTGTATAATCCATTAAAATATCTAGCTTATTTTGGAATTCTGGTTCCTCAGAATAACACCCACCAGAAGAGTCGATTGTTGTATGGATACCAGCCTCTTTACACTTTTTAAACAACTCAATTAAAAAGTCTAGCTGTAATAATGGCTCTCCACCGCTAACTGTTATACCACCTCCGGAGGCTTCAATAAATGGAAGGTAACATGTCACATCCTGCATCACTTCTTCAACTGTTATTTCTTTACCTTTACCGATTTCCCACGTATCAGCATTATGACAATATTGACAACGTAATAAACATCCTTGTGTAAATATGACATAACGAATCCCTGGGCCATCAACAGTACCACAAGACTCTACAGAATGTATTCTTCCTTTTACCATGTTACTTCCTCCTTTATTGAAACAGCCTCCCTTCGCTATGTATTAAAAGCGAAGGGACACTTTTTTCATTTACATGCTTTCATGCATTGTACGGTTAATTACATCAATTTGTTGTTCACGAGTTAATTTAATAAAGTTTACAGCGTAACCAGATACGCGAATTGTTAATTGTGGATATTTCTCAGGATGTTCCATTGCATCCATTAATGTTTCACGATTAAATACGTTAATATTTAAGTGATGGCCTTCTTTTACTGCATAGCCATCAAGCATAGATACTAAGTTACGTACTTGTACATCATCTTCTTTACCAAGTGCTTTTGGAATAATAGAGAATGTATTAGAAATACCATCTTGTGCATCTTCATATGGTAATTTAGCTACAGATAATAATGAAGCTAATGCACCTTTTGTATCACGTCCATGCATTGGATTTGCACCTGGTGCAAATGGTTCTCCAGTACGGCGTCCATCTGGAGTGTTACCAGTTTTCTTACCGTATACAACGTTAGATGTAATAGTTAAAATTGACATTGTATGAACGGAATTACGATATGTTTTATGTTTACGCAGTTTATTCATAAATGTTTTCACGAGATTTACAGCGATCTCATCTACACGATCATCATTGTTACCGTATTTAGGGAAGTCCCCTTCAATTTCGAAGTCGACTGCAATACCATTTTCATCACGGATTGGTTTTACTTGTGCGTATTTAATTGCACTTAATGAGTCTGCTACTACAGATAGACCCGCGATACCTGTTGCCATTGTACGAAGAACATTTGTATCATGAAGTGCCATTTCAATACGTTCATAACTATATTTATCATGCATGTAATGGATAACATTTAATGTGTTTAAATATAGACCCGCTAACCATTCCATTGTCATATCAAACTTATGCATAACTTCTTCGTAATTTAGTACTTCAGAAGTAATTGGTGCGTACTCAGGACCAACTTGTGCTTTTGATTTTTCATCTTTACCACCGTTAATTGCATATAATAATGCTTTCGCTAAGTTTGCACGAGCTCCGAAGAACTGCATTTGCTTACCGATTCTCATTGCAGATACACAACAAGCAATTCCGTAATCATCGCCGTAATCAGCACGCATAATGTCATCATTTTCATATTGAATTGCTGATGTTTTGATGGACATTTTCGCACAGTAGTTTTTAAAGTTCTCTGGTAATTGTTTAGACCAAAGAACTGTTAAATTCGGTTCTGGAGCTGGTCCTAAATTATCTAATGTATGCAAGAAACGGAATGAGTTCTTTGTTACTAATGGACGACCATCTAATGCCATACCACCGATAGATTCAGTTACCCAAGTTGGGTCACCAGAGAATAATTCATTATAATCAGGTGTTCTTGCGAATTTCACAAGACGTAATTTCATAATGAAGTGATCTACAATTTCTTGTACTTCTTCTTCTGTTAAAGTACCATTTGCTAAATCTCTTTCAATGTAAATATCTAAGAATGTAGAAGTACGTCCAAGACTCATTGCAGCTCCGTTTTGCTCTTTAATCGCTGCAAGATATGCGAAGTATAACCACTGGAATGCTTCTTGTGTATTTGTTGCTGGTTTAGAAATATCGAAACCATGAGAAGCAGCCATTTGTTTTAGTTCTTGAAGTGCACGCATTTGCTCAGATAACTCTTCGCGTAAACGCATTGTATCTTCGCTCATTACACCACCAGTTAAATTCAAATCAGCTTTTTTCGCTTCAATTAAATGATCAATACCATATAATGCTACGCGTCGATAGTCACCGATAATGCGTCCACGACCGTATGCATCTGGAAGACCAGTAATAACACCTGATTTACGTGCATTTCTCATTTCTGGTGTATAAGCATCAAATACACCTTGGTTATGAGTCTTTCTCCAATCTCTAAAAATACGACTAAGTTCTTTGTCCATTTCGTATCCATAAGATTCACAAGCTTGTTCTGCCATACGAATACCACCATATGGCTGTAAAGAACGTTTAAATGGTTTATCAGTTTGGAAACCAACTACTTTTTCAATATCTTTATTTAAGTATCCTGGGTCATGTGATGTAATAGAAGAAACAATTTTTGTATCCATATCAAGAACGCCACCGTTTTCACGTTCTTTTGTTGTTAAATCCATTACTTGATCCCAAAGTTGTTTCGTTGCTTCAGTTGCTTCTGCTAAGAAAGATTCGTCTCCTTCGAAAACGTTTACATTATTTAAAATGAAATCGCGAACATCAATCTCTGCTTTCCATTTTTCACCTTTAAAGTTTTCCCATGCGTTTTTAACATTTTCTAATACTTGAGTCATCCTAATCTCCTCCATTTTTGATTAGTACAGGACTAAGATTTTTTATATAACAGCTTACACACTTAGAATACTACTTTTTTACGAAAGTGAACGAAATAGTTGTGACATGTTTGTGAAATGTTGAGCAAACCACTATATATATAGTGTTAACTTCATTTAAAAGTCTTTAAAATTAACCCTTTCCTTAATTGTATTTTTTTGGTATCCTTATATACGAGTCCTATTTTGTAATATAAGAACAATACCCATTGTAGAGCTGTAATACTCTTATCTCCTAATCTGTTATAGTTTTTATAACAGAACAAAAAAGTGTACACATGTTGTACACTTTTTTTGTTACTTCTATAAAACATCTCTTTTTCTATTGCCATCATAGAATCCGCCACGATTGTCTGTTGATGCAATTATTTGCTCTAGTCCTTCTATATGATCACCTATAATTCGAAGTACAGCTGGAGGATGACCTATTTTTGCAAAATGTTCACTGGGACGAATACGGTTCATCTTATCAACCTCAACACGACATACACATGCAATTTCAAATCCAGAAAGAAGAGCCTTCACCTGTGCTACACAAGGTGACAATAAAGATTTGTATCCAATTGCTTTCAAACACTTGTGGCTAAATGCATTAGGTACCGCAATAAGTGAGCCTACCCCTAAATCCTTTCTATCACAAGCTAAATTTAGCGCATACTTAAATGCAGTTACAAGATGAAGTGGTACTCTTAAATCTAAATAATGATTTAAATCATTTAATGCGACGTCCTTTCCATCTGCAATAGCTTTTGCAAAAGGATATAGTTCACTAGCTGGAATAACAAAATCACCATCTATAAATAACACAATTTCTCCTTTTGCAAAATAAGTTCCAAGTGAACGCCCTACATCGTTTCCAAGGGCTTCTTTATATACAATGGTTGTTGCGCCTTTGTCTTTTGCAATCGTTGCTGTTTTATCTGACGAACCATTTACGACAACGATGATTTCAAAAGGTTCAATTTTACGAAGCTCTTCTATAACCTTTCCAATTGTTTTCTCTTCATTTTGTACAGGAATAACAACCGATAGTTGCTTTTCTCTATACAAATTGGATGTAACGCCCCATCCTTGATAAAAATCTTCGAAATTTAAAGTATGATAGACGCTATCCCTTTTCCTATTTCCATCATAATATCCCCCGCGTATATCACTGCTTACTATTCGTTCTGCAACTGCTTCTATATGATCACCTATCATTCGTCTTTCAGATTGAGAAAGGTTCGTTCCATATGCAGCATGTTCAATCGGTCGAAATTTATTCGGCGTAATAACATCAATAGCACAATGACGGTTAATTCTCCATTTACTTTGTGCTATACGTAAATGAGCTACAATAGGATTAACTAAACATTCATATCCAATACTTTGGACGACTTCTTTCGTCAACGCATGAGGTACAGATAATAAAGAATCTATCTTTAATTCTTCACGCTCTAACATTGCATTTAATATTTGACGCCACACTGTAACGGAATGGGGTTTTTGTTTCTTTAAAAACAATGCGTCCAAATTATTTAAAACGATGTCAGTCTGATCATGTAAAATTGGATTAAGAAACAATTGTAATTTGGAAGTTGGAATAGCAAAGTCCCCATCTATAAATAGTAATACATCACCTATCGCATGTTTTGCGCCAACTGCACGCCCAACATCGTTTCCTAATAGTTCTGTATACCTGATTACTTTACAACCTAACCGATTAGCAACCTCTTCTGTACCATCATTACAACCATTTGCTATGACAATAATCTCTACTGGATTTAACGGTTTGACCGATTGAATAACGTCTGAAATCGTATCTACTTCATTACTTGCAGGAATAATAACTGATAGCGACTTAGCCATTGTTTTCTTCACGAAACCATTTAATAGTTTCTTTCAATCCTTGTTCCCACGTTACTGTCGCTTGAAATTGAACAAGTTCTCTTAACTTCTTTACGTTCGGCCTTCTATTCGGAATTTCTTCAAAGCCATGTGGATATACTTCCTCAAAAGGAACTTGTACAATTTTCGAAGAAGATTTCGTTAGTTTTTTAATTGTTTCTGCTACTTCTTTTATACTCTGTTCGTTCTCAGAACCTATATTAATAATCTCACCATTTACCTTCTCATCCATTGCCCGAATTGTTGCTTCTACCGCATCACTCACATACGTAAAGCAACGTGTCTGCTTTCCATCTCCATATACGAGAATGTCTTCTCCTTGCAAAGCTGCACGGATAAATCGCGGGATTACCCCTGCATATGGACCATCTTTCGCTCTTGGACCATAAATATTAAAATAACGAACAATCGTTACAGGTAAGCCTTCTAATGCGTATCCTAAACATAATGTTTCTTCTAACGTTTTACAAACTGCATAACTCCAACGAATTTTAGAAGTTGCCCCATACAATCGATCTCCTTCTTCAGAGAAAGGCGGTTTGCCTTTACCATACACTTCTGAAGTAGATGCAAAAACTACTTTCTTCTTTCCTTTTAATGCTGCTTGTAAAATATTTCTCGTTCCGTCAAAATTCGTTTCAATGAGCTCTATACTTTTTTCCATTGTCGTTTTAACACCTAAAATTGCTGCTAAATGAAACACTACATCATGTTGATTTACTAATTCATAAATAGAATTTTTATCTAAAACACTTATTGGAATAACTCGAATCTCTCTCATTAGCTCATTATGATACTTATTTTTCCCTTTATAGAAGTTATCCACAATTGTGACTTTATAACCCCTTCTCACCAACTCTTCAGCTAAATGAGATCCAATAAATCCGGCCCCACCTGTAATTAAACATTTCTTACTCATACACTCACCTTCTTTATAATTCCCCTTGTATCTATTACTCGGTTCATTCCTTTAAAAAGCTTCCAATCGATATTAGAGTGGTCAGTTAAAATTAAAATACAACCTGCCTCTTTAACTGTTTGTTCATCCAAAGCAACAGATTGATACACCTTATCTCCAATTTCCGCGGAAGAAATATATGAATCATGGTATTTTATCTCGTATCCTTCTTTTATTAGTAATTGAATAATTGGCAAAGCCGGTGATTCTCTCAAATCATTTACATCTTTCTTATATGCGATTCCTACAATTAAAACTAGTCCGGGTGATTGCACCATACCCTTTACTTTCCGGACTATTTTCTCTGGCATTTCTTCATTAATTACATGTGCCGCCTCAATTAATTGACTAATTGCCCCATTCTTTTTTATTCTCCATTGAAAATATAAGGGGTCTACGGGAATACAGTGCCCCCCTATCCCTGGTCCTGGCCAATACGGAGTAAATCCAAAAGGTTTTGTAGATGCCGCTTCAATGGCCTCATAAAAATCAATCCCTAAACTTTCACATAATGTGTTTAACTCATTTACTAAAGAGATGTTAACTAAGCGCTGAATATTTTCAAATAGCTTACACATCTCTGCTACTTTCGGCGAACTAACAGGTACAACTACGTCAAAAATGGTACTATATAAATCCTGTACTTTTTGTTTACACTTTTCTGTTTGTCCACTAATAACTTTTGGAATAGATTGAACTGAATATTGACTATTTGCTGGATCAATTCTCTCAGGGGAATATCCGATATAGAAATCTTCTCCTACCTTTTGGCCAGCTTGAGAAATAATAGGAATAATAACTTCCTCAAGTGTGCCTGGATATGTGGAACTTTCAAAAATGAAGGTTTGTCCTTTTTGGAGATTTTGTTGTATATAATGCGAAGCTGAAATGAGGGCACTTAAATCTGGTTCTCTTCGTTCATTAATTGGAGTTGGAACAGTAACAATAACATAATCACTACTTTGGAAATCAGTAATACCTTTATCTGGTGTATTTACTATTAATTTATTTTTAGTCAATAAACTTTGCAACACTTTAGAAGAAACATCTGGAATATAACTTTCTCCTTTTATAATCGATTCTATTTTTCTAGTATCTTTATCTAATCCAAGTACGGTATGTCCTCTTTCTGCAAAATGGACTGCCAAAGGAAGACCAACATACCCTAATCCAATAATAGCTACTTTACTACTAGCATTCATCTGTATTCTTTTCTTCCTTTCTCAATTGTAGAATAGTGTCTCTATCGCGATCTCCATCTGTAAAACTCCCACGTTCGTCTGTATATTGTAATAGATAAGCAATCGCCTCAAGTTGATCACCGAAAATACGGTCAAATGCCGGAATACGTCCATTTACAAATCCATGTTGCTCCGGGCGTACCCGATTGGTTTTTATAACATCTACAAATTCTACTGCTGTAATAGAAAAAACCTCCAAAATAGCTTTCATTTGAGCTAATGGCGGAATAACAAGCGAGTCATATCCTATTTTCTCTATTACCCTTTTATGCATAGCATGTGGTACTGCCGTTAATGAGTTATTCCATAAATCCGGTCTTTTCGCTACTAAATTCACAAAATATTTCCCCATACTAATTGGATCTGCAGGATGAAACATATCTAATAAGCATTGTAAATCATTTAAAACCACGTCACTTCCATCTTCAACAGCTTGCAAAAATGGAGTGAGCTTTTTTGCTGGAATAACAAAATCACCATCAACGAATAAACAAATATCTGCCGTAGCATGCATGGCACCTATCGCTCGTGCTACATTATGTCCAAGCGCCTCCCCGAATTCAACAACAATAACATTCTCTAGCTTTGCCTGTTTAACAGTCTCAAAATCTGCTCCATTCGCGACAACAATAATTTCATCTACCCCTGCTTTTTTTACTTCTTGTATAACAAATCTTATCGTCATTTTTTCTTCTGACACTGGTATAATCGCACTATATTTCGCTTTTTCCTTCTTTAATACAACTGGTTTATAGTTCCCTATAAACTCCCTATCCCTGTTTCCCTCCGAAAAACCGCCGCGTTTACCATATGTTTCGATTACATATTGCAAAGCACGTAAATGATCACCCATAATACGGCTAGTCGCTTTCGGATAAGGAGAACCAGGTGATGTTCCTGTATGCACAGGACGAACCTTATTTGTGTGAATTACATCGACCGAAGCCGTATCAACAATATCTACTCCTCTAGACATCGCTATCGCTTGAAATAGTGCTGGATCTGCTAAATTCCACCACCCAAGTTTCTCGATAACTTCCCTGCTCATCGCATGTGGAATTGCAATTAAAGATCCAACAACAAGCTCCTTT
Organism: Bacillus sp. GC_Bacil_1; assembly: GCF_026540675.1. Classification (NCBI taxonomy): domain Bacteria; kingdom Bacillati; phylum Bacillota; class Bacilli; order Caryophanales; family Bacillaceae; genus Bacillus; species Bacillus sp. GC_Bacil_1. The sequence goes on along the minus strand of NZ_JALNUG010000011.1, from coordinate 181,775 downwards.
TTATTCAAATAACGATTCAACATGAACTTTCCAACTGTCGTATAATGTGGTCTCATCTTTAAATAAACCGACCATGTTAAATTATTCACAACAATTTGATGCCCTTGTCGAATTCCTTTCACGAAACGTTGTAACTCTTTACTATCAATAACAATATCACCATCTAAAAACAAAACAATTTCACCTTTTGCTTCTCTAGCTCCAATAGCCCGTCCAACATCATTGCCAAGAGAATGTTTATAATAAATCACGTGACAATGATGTTGTAACGCTATGTCTTTCGTTCCATCTGTCGAGCCATTATCTACTACAATAATTTCGTAAGGCTTGAGCTTCTCCACTTCTACTAAAACTTGTGATAAAGTACTCGCTTCATTGTGCGCTGGAATAACAACTGATACTCTCATACTTGTATCACGCTTACCCTTCCAAGCGAACATAAGCAATAATAGGAGTACGCACAATTACATCTTCCGGTGGTCCATAAGAAGGAGAAGTACGAACACTTACCGCCCCATCTGTCACAGATAAAAGAATGCCTGTAACAATTTCCACAGCTGTCACAACTTGCACTAATTCACCAACATGGTTACGTAATTCATCAGTAAATAACATATATAGCTCTCCTTTCTTACACTTCTTTAATTGATATAATACTTGTAAATGGTAATAAAACTTCAGTTCCTATACCTTCTTGCAATGTTAAGAAATCATCACCGACTGCTACAATAACGCCTGTTAATTGTCCAACTGTCACCGTAATTTCAACATTTTTACCTAAATACTGCTTTGCAATTTCTTTAAAAGGTGATGTATTGCATTCTTTTAAAATGTTGCAAATAATAGATTGAAATTGGCTTGATTTTATAAATTCTTCCGTAGCTTGCTTAGAGTTTCTTTGAATAAACCTTGCAAAGTTTTGCGAAAATAAAAGTCGTTCCACAGCAGGCAATAATTTATCATCTAAAAAATAGCTTAATTGTCTATTAAACAATCTTGATAATTTATGCCAATATTTTCTGAACAGACACATACACTTCTCCTCCTATTATTTTTAGATTATAAAATTTTACATCCATACATCTTAATGTATACAAAATAGATATTTTTGTGATAGGTAAGGCATACATTTTCTAAAAGAAATATTTGTTTCAGGGCAAAAAAAAACTATCCAAAAGGATAGTTTCTTACACTTCAATATTTCGCAACATCGTATAAATGTCATTATTCACTTTACCAAATGATTTAATGTTGTTTTGAATGTTAGATAATAAAACAACATACACACTACCATTTTTACTAAATCCATTTAAACAATTCCAACCTGGCATTACACCGTGATTCGAATAGCTTCCTGGGTCTACGTACCAGCCAAATCCGTAATCTTTTTTCACGGCTGTAAACATTTGATCATAACTCGCTTTTGAAATTAACTTTCCAGAGTATAACGCTTCGTTAAATAAATATAAATCATGTGCACTCGTATATATATCACCACAACCATATAGTTGTGACATGCTCGGAATATTAGGTGTTGTCATATTATTATTTACTATTTTATAACCCGTTGATGGGAATCTTGTTTGTTCTAACGCTGTGCCAAAACCAGAATGTTTCATACCGGCAGTAGCAAAAATATGTTGTTTAATATATTCTTCAAGCGACTGTCCACTTACCTTCTCGGCAATGTATGCAAGTATAGAGTAGTTCGAATCGGAATACTTCCACTTCTCTCCTGGACCACCAATACGCTTTTGATTTCCTATCCGCTTTATCAGTTCTTCATGGGAAATATCTTCTTTTCCTTGCTCATATTCTGGAATCCCTGATGTATGTGTTAATAGATGTTTTAGCTGAATACTATTACCTTGTGGAAAATCTGGAATATACTTCGCAACAGTATCTTCAACTTGTAATTTATTTTGATCTTTCAATTGCATAATAGCAGTTGCTACAAACGCCTTTGAAATAGAACCAATATAAAAAGTCGTCTCTGAATTATTCGGTACTTGCTGCTCTTTATTTGCCATACCGTACCCTTTATTCAGAAGAACTTTTCCGTTCTTCACAATAACAGCTGTCCCGCTAAATCCTGCGTTTTGTAAATACTGGTCCAATTGAGCGTTTTCATTAATTTCTTGAGGTGGTCCTTCAACAGGCTGTTCCGCAGCTTGCGCTTGCTTCACTTGTTCTTCCTGCTCTTTTTGTTTTTGCTTTTGTACTTCTTGTTTCTTTTTTTCTTCTTTCTTTTTTAGCTCTTCTTGTTTCTTCATTTCTGCTGCCGCTTTTAAAGTTTCTTCTTTCTTATTATGCGCAACAATTTTTGTATACATGAAATATACAAGTGATAATAGTAAGACGAAAATGATTGTCCTTTTTATGTATACAATCGGCCGATTTGCTTTCCCATTCGCATTATTTTTTTCCTGATCCATAATTGCTTTTTTCCCCTTACTCACCAATAATTTAATTCCTCTACTAAAGATTTATTTTAGTAGATTATGGATAATCCATTCTATATCATCCCTACTTTATCACGCACTACACATATTACCAACCCATATGTACAAAAAAGAAAAAGAAAATTTACAAAAGTAAGATTCCCGTTAAATTGTTAACAAAAAAAGAGGATATCCTGTAAAAAATTGATGTTATCAATCTTTTTGGACATCCTCTTATCTCATTATTTATACGTGTTTTTTCATATCATCGGCAACAGATTCAACATTTGTACCTACGATAACTTGTACACTTGTATTACTTAATTTCATAACACCTTTTGCACCAGCACGTTTTAATGCTGCTTCATTTACTTGACCAGCATCTTTTACTTGTAAGCGTAGACGTGTTGCACAGTTATCAATAACTGTTAAGTTTTCTTTTCCACCTAAAGCTGCTACGTAAGTTTCACCAATTGAACCTGCAACTGGAGCTTCTTCACCTTCAGCTACTTCCTCTTCGTCTTCACGACCAGGAGTTTTTAAATCGAACTTCTTAATTAAGAAGTAGAATACAACGAAATAAATTACTGCGTAAATTAAACCGACTCCCGCAAGTAATACTGGTTTTGTTGCAATACCAAAGTTTAAGAAGTAATCGATTGCACCGGCACTAAATGTGAAACCATCGTGAATGCCAAGTGTTGTTGTAATGAATAGAGACAGACCTGTTAATACAGCATGAATACCATATAATACTGGTGATAAGAACATGAATGAGAATTCAATTGGTTCTGTAATACCAGTTAAGAATGAAGTTAATGCTAGACCACCTAACATACCTGTAACCATTTTACGTTTTTCTGGTTTAGCAGCCGCAATCATTGCGAAACATGCTGCTGGTAAACCGAACATCATAACTGGGAAGAAACCAGTCATAAACATACCCGCTGTTTTATCTCCGGCAAGGAAGCGAGCAATATCACCGTTTACAACATTACCTGCTGCATTTGTAAAGTCACCAAGTACGAACCAGAAGTATGTGTTCATTACATGATGTAAACCGATTGGAATTAATAGACGGTTTAATAAACCAAATAGACCTGAACCAACTGCCCCTAAATTAACAATTCCATGAGCTAATGCATCGATAGCATTTTGAATTGCTGGCCAAATTTGTGCGAATAGAATTCCTAATATTAACATCACAACCGATGTAACTATTGGGACGAAACGTTTTCCAGCAAAGAACCCTAACCATTCTGGAAGTTTAATCTTATGGAATTTATTATAAAGAAGTCCCGCTATAACACCAACAATAATACCACCTAAAACTTTCATATCCACTTTAGTCGATAATTCGGCTGCCTTAGATACTTGTGTCATTGTATCTGCAAGCTTAGATGGATCAACATTAGCGCTATTACCTATTAAATCTTGGACTTTGCCTAATTTATCTTGTAATTCTACAGTAGAATATCCCTTACTAAGTGCATCAATACTGTTTTTCATAACTAGATAACCAATTGCACCTGCAAGACCTGCTGCACCACTACCATCAACTGAAAGACCGATTGCAATACCAATTGCAAAAATGAGTGCTAAATTATCAAAAACTGCTGCACCGGCCTGTGCCATAACAGGAATATCAAATACATCTGGTTGCCCTAAACGAAGCAATAATCCTGCTGCTGGTAGTACGGCGATTGGAAGCATTAACGCTTTACCAATACGTTGTAAAAACTGCAACATTTTAATTCCCCCTATCAAATTTATGAAATCGTTATCATTATAAGTACGCCTTAGAAAACGCTTTCTATTTACATAACCATAATAACATATAGTTGTATAGATGTGTAGTTTTTATTTTCGAATTTTTTATGGATAAATCTCCTATTTCCAAACTGTTATATAAAAGGGAAATTCTCCTTTTTTAATACAAAGGACTTGAAAGAACGACCTACTATAGAACATATAACTTTCGTTTTATCATTCCACTTTTTCATGTTATTATTTATTTCCGAGCATATCGGGAAAAGTAAACTTAGTTAATTCGAAATAGGAGCGTTGGTACTATGCAGTGCATTGAAACAAACAACTTACAACAGTTGTTAGAACAAGTAAAACCATATACGAAAAAAGGAAAACTTGCTACTTATATCCCCGAACTAGGAAATGCAAATCCAGACGATTTAGGGATTGCCATTTTCCATAAAGAAACAGAATATATCCATGCAGGCAACTCACAAACACTATTTACTCTTCAAAGTATTTCCAAAGTAATTACACTTGCCCTTGCCCTTTTAGACCGTGGTGAAGAATATGTATTTTCTAAAGTTGGAATGGAACCAACGGGTGACCCATTTAATTCTATTATTAAGTTAGAAACGACAAGTCCATCCAAACCCCTTAATCCAATGATAAATGCAGGAGCATTAGCTATTACAAGCATGTTAGCAGGAAAAGATAACGAGGAAAAAATGGAACGTATTCTTCATTTTGTACGTGAAATAACAGATAACCCTACTATTAATTATTCCTCTAAAGTTGCCGATTCAGAATTAGAGACAGCTTATCTAAATCGTTCGCTTTGCTATTATATGAAACAAAACGGTATTATCGATTGTGATATTGAAGAACTTATGGATTTATATACTCGTCAATGCGCAGTTGAAGTAAACTGCATTGATTTAGCACGTATCGGCTTAATTTTTGCAATGGATGGATATGATCCATATAAAAAGAAACAAATCATCCCTAAACATATTACAAAAATTTGCAAAACATTTATGGTCACATGTGGTATGTATAACGAATCTGGTGAATTTGCAATACGCGTTGGTATCCCTGCAAAAAGTGGTGTAGCGGGTGGTATTTTCGGCTGCGTAAAAGGCGATATGGGAATCGGCATTTTCGGACCAGCTTTAGATGCAAACGGAAATAGTATTGCTGGTTTTAAAATTCTTGAACTTCTTTCTGCTCAAGAAGGCTGGAGTATTTTTTAATCGCGAGTTATCCTGCTATACTAGCAGGATTTTTTATTTCACCAAAACCTCACTTTTGTCAGTTATCAATCCTCTTACAAAAACAGTGCTGAAAGTTTCTCTATATCATGCATATTTGTTCCCCCCTCCTGAATAATATAGTACAACCTAGCGCTATATGTGGAGGTGTGAAAGATGAAACTAATATTTCAAATGGGAAAACAACCTGTTCTTGAAAAAACAATCCTTCTTTTTATATTGAGTATTGTAGAAAGCTTGAAGTTAAAAGTTGTTTCACTCGACGAAGCTCACCGATACATATTCAATTTAGAAGTACTTGAATTATTAATGGATCGGAACATCGATGATCAAGTACTTGAACTTATTCATTTCGGGATGGGACTTGAAGACATTCATCATGTGCTTCCTGAAGAACTTGAGCATACTATCGAGGAATTAAAATGGCTTTGCATCCAAGTGTTAAGTGAATACAGTATGCATGAAGAATCAGAGCAATTAATTGAAGACATACGCTAAAAAGCACCTATGTAGTATGTAGGTGCTTTTTATTTATTAAGAAGTAAATATCCGATGTCGATATATGCAATTTATTCAAGTATTTCCGAGGAAATGCTCGAACATTGCTTTTCTATTTTCACAACAACTGATCAATCCCAATAAGTATTAATAACACTCCTGCAATAACCGTCGCCCATTTCCCTAAGTATGCTGCTAAATATCGTTTCCCTACATATGCAAAACCACTTATGCAAATAAAACTAAACACCCCAGAAATAGTCGCTGTAAGCCAAAGATTTAAATTTGTTACCCCAGCATCAAACCCACCTGCAATATTATTAATAGATAATGCAACTCCTAAAACAAGTGCTTCAGAAAAACTAATTGTTTTAGAGCCATCAAAATCTGCTTTTTCTGGATCACGTAAAATTCCCATAAGTACATTATCACCTTTAGAATCTACAGTATTTTTTTGACTCAAGAAAGGCTGACATAAAATAAACACCCCGATTATCCCTAAAACGATTGCTCCAATCAGGTTTGCTGTAAACTCTGAAATAAATAACGCAATCCAGTTCCCAAAAAATCCAGCTAGTAAAGTAAATAAAAACCCGAAGAATGCGATGATAAAATTGTTAAACCACGAAATACGAATTTTACGAATGCCATACGCAATTCCAACACCTGCATTATCTAAATTAGAAGCGATCCCGATTAAAAGAATTGAAAATAAGCCTGCCGTACTCATAAATAGTCACCCCTTTTTCTCACTTTTCAATGCATATTATGAAAATGTTGAGCAACTGTGCCTGTCTGTTTCATATACTTGTAATAAATGCTCAACATTTTTTCAACACTAAAAAAGGAGTGCCTGCACTATGGCTAATGAAAACCCGAATGATCGGCTTGGTAAATTAATAAAAAAACTTTTAAAAGAACGCGCCTTATCTATGCGCCAACTAGGAATACTTACAAATATTGATCCTGCAACAGTCTCAAGAATTATTAATGGCAAACAACCACCAAAACAAAAACATCTACAAAAATTTGCAGAATGTCTTCAAGTTCCACCCCAATTGTTATTTGATGAAATGTACCCTGATTCTCCTCACATTAATAAAGAAAAAACGGATATGTACACATCTCTTGATACCATTCAACAAACTTTACAATCCTCTAACTTATTCGATTTCGATTACACTACAACTCGCGTAAAACAAGAACTCGAAAATTACGAACGCTATGCCCAGACAACAGAAGGCGAAAAACGTATTCATGACAGTTTTGCAAGCAAATTAGAGCAAATTGATAGTGCTGGTCCTTTTATTGAACAATTAACAGATATGTATCAACAATTTTGTAATGAAACCATTTCAAAAGAAGAACGTGCAGTTCTTGGGAGCGCATTACTTTATTTCATTTTATCGACAGATATTATTCCCGACTATCTCTTTCCAATTGGCTATTTAGATGATGCGATTGCCGTTGAATTAGCAAAAGAGAAATTACTTGAAATGAAACGAAAGACATAGCAAAATAAAGAACTATTTCAGTTGTTTATATTCAACTCTGAAATAGTTCACTAAAAAATCGTACAAGTATACATACTCGTACGATTTTACTATACAAATCTATTTTTTCGTGTGGCACCATTCATATATAAATGTTATTATCACTTTTGTAAATTCAATTAACTGTTCAATTTCAACTTTCTCATTTACAGAATGTGCTTCTTCTAATGTACCTGGTCCATATATAATCGCTGGAATGTGAAACTCACTAAACCAACCACCATCAGTTACCGTTGCAGACATATCTAAAATTTCATTTTTTGATAGAATAGACTCGTGTACTGAGCTAAGTTTTTTTACAGCTTTATGTTCACTATCTACTTCTAATGAAGGGAAAATTTCCCCACGATCTACAATCATTGATTCTCCGCCCCACTTAAATTGTGGCGGATTTTCACTTAACCATGGATCGGCAGCTGCCACCTTTCCAATATACTCTTCAATTTCGTTTATTATTTGTTCATGTGTTTCATTCGGATAGAAGTGCACTGTTATCCACAATCGGCACTCATCCGCAATAAACGCCGCATGCCTTCCTCCCTCAATAACAGCTGGATTAATTGTTGTTGTTCCAGATGGATAGCCTTCATATGTTTTCATGACTGCCCAGTGGCGCTCTAATTCTTGTAAGCTTTGCACAATTTTCATCATTTTTTCAATCGCACTCGCTCCAAATAAACGTCCTCCAGCATGGATCATTTGTCTACGCGTTGCATCATGAAACGTTTGCGGACTTTTCACTGTAATCCATCCAGTAATGACACCGCCTTGCCCTTGCATATGTAAATCACTCGTATCCACTACGACTGCAAAATCAGCATCGTAACCCCTTTTGCAGCATTGAAGTGTACCTGCTTCTCCAACTTCTTCTCCAATTACCGATTGAAAAGTTAAATCTCCAAGTAATTCAATACCAGCTTCTTGTAAAAGTTGAATGGCAAATAGCGCTCCAGCCAGCCCACCTTTCATATCTGCTGCGCCACGTCCAACTAACCAGCCATCTTTTATAAATGGATCAAATGGATTTGTTTCCCATGCCTCATCTGCTGACACTTCGGCTACATCCATATGTCCATTAATAATAAGACTTTTATATGAGTCACTTTTTATCCCTTTTTTTACCCCAACAACATTCGGATCATTCGGATATACATCCCATTTATCAATACTAAAATTTCGTTTTCTTAAAAACTCTGCAACAAATTCTTGTGCTTCATTTGTATTTCTCGCTGGCGGTGCTGGTGTTTCAAAACGAATTAAAGTTTTTGTAAGTTCTAGTAATTCCTCTTTCCTTGAATCTATTTGTTTTAACAACTGCGAAACTTCTGGATTCATCGCTAATTCCCCTTTGCATACATAGTATGTTTCCAGCTTTATTTTCACAAAAAAAGAGACTGTTTACAATTTTACAGTCTCCTAATTAATCACTATTATAAACTCTCTACTTCCGTTGTATTTGTCTTTTTAATATGCTCTACATTACTTCCCTTATTTCTTGTAGCACGATAAAACAGTAAACAAACAATCATAAATGGAATGCCACAATACAATGCCATTCTTTGTTCTGGAATAAAGGCCATGCCAACGATTACTGTTAAATTTAATACTAACGCAAGAAGTGGTACAAATGGATACAATGGTGTTTTAAATTTCAAGTCCTTAACATCCCCGCCCCGCTTCATGTATGACCTTCTAGCTAATAAATTTGATAAAGCAATAGATGCCCAAACTAGTATCGCTCCGAATCCAGCGATAGAAAGCAGCCATAAATAAACTGTATCTTCCGCATAAATACCTGATAGTAGTGAGAGACACCCTACAATTGTGCTTACGATTAATGCATAAATAGGAACACCGTTTTTAGATAACTTGCCAAAAATTGGACTAATCATTCCTTGATTAGACATAGACCATAGCATACGCGAAGTTGCATATAATCCTGAATTCGCAACGGATAGTACTGCTGTAATAATAACGAAATTTATAATATCTGCTGCATAAGGAATACCAATTTTATCAAATACAACTACGAATGGACTTTCTATTACTCCTGCTTGCTGCCAAGGGAATAGTCCAGCAAGAATAAAAATAGATAGTACAAAGAAAACAAGTATACGCCAAACTGTATTGTTAATTGCCTTCGGGATCGTTTTCTCTGGATTTTCACTCTCACCTGCTGCAATACCAACTAATTCTGTTCCTTGGAAAGAAAAATTAACTGCAATCATTGTAATTAAAATGGCTGATAATCCATTTGGAAACAATCCACCATAATCAGTAAAGCTAGAGAACATTGGCGCTGGTTCATTCCCTTTCATATCTAGAAACCCAAACATTGCTGCCCCGCCCAAAATAATAAATGCAATAATTGTAATTACTTTAATACTTGCAAACCAAAATTCCACTTCCGCAAAACTTCTTGAAGATAACGCATTAATAGCAAAGAGCAGTACCGCGAACACTACACACCAAATCCATGACGGTACATCAGGAAACCAACGTTTCATCAAAATACTAACTGCAATTAATTCAATGCCTATCGTAGCAGACCAGTTTAACCACGACATCCATCCCACTACATAACCCGCTGCAGGGGAAATATGCTTTGTCGCATACGTTTGATAAGACCCTGCGTCAGGCATCGCAACCGCTAATTCTCCAAGACAGAGCATCGTTAAATACATTACAAATCCACCGACAAGATAGGCTACAATTGCTCCTCCAGGCCCAGCTTCATGAATCGTATAACCTGATCCTAAAAAAAGTCCTGTACCAATAACTCCACCGAGTGCAATCATAAATATGTGCCTGCTTTTCAATTCTCTTTTTAATCCTTGGTTTTGATCCATCATATAAATCCCCCCTTTTCACTTTGCCAATCCATTTAATGTAAGCGTTTTTAAAATTCTTCACCGTAAAAATAATGATTTAAAATAGCAAAAATACATATCACTTACATTAATCACTGCCTGTTACTAAAAGGTCATCCCTTACTGTTATTAATAACTTTTGATCAGCAATAGCTTGTCCTTCTACTACTTCTAATGATTCAATATAACCACTGATTCCTATCTTAATTTCTACTTTCTGTTTATCTATTGTTTCAATTAACGCTAATTTCTCCCACTCGTATACGTAAGAACTTTCCGTAACAAATAACTTCTCTACTTTTCCATAACAAGGACTATACACACCTTCTATAACTGTCTTCACTTTATAAACCCCTCCCTCTTATTAATTGACACCGAAACGTTGTATATCCTGTAAAAATTCATATTCTCCCCTCTAGAGATTTCAAATATTATTTATGCAAAATGCGTACCAAGTCTCTAATTCATATATTAAATGAGAGTTTTACACAAAAAAGCGTGCACAACCGCAAAATTTTTCTATCATTTGAAAAGTTTTAAAAGGAAAATAGCAAAAAAATTTTGCGATTTTATAAGAATTTTAATAAAATTATAAAAAGTCAGTCTTCATAGGGTGAAATGAGGAGAAGATAATCTATGCGTACAGAAGACATTAATTTTAAACAGATCATTGAAATGAACATGCTATATGAAACTTTACTCAATGAACTCGATATCGGGATTCATATTATTAATGAGGAAAGTAAAACGATTATCTATAACCGCAAAATGATGGAAATTGAATCAATGGAACGCTCAGATGTATTATATAAAAGTCCTTTAGAAATATTTGCATTTGAAGAAAATAAAAATAGTACTCTTATAGAGGCATTAAAATTAGGAAAAACAAACAAAAATATAAAACAAACGTATTTTAACAATAAAGGACAAGAAATTACAACGATTAACGATACTTTCCCTATAATAGAAAATGGAAAAATTAAAGGCGCTATTGAAATATCAAAAGAAATTAGTAACTTAAAGCAAACAATAAGAATGGGCCCTTCTCGAAAACAAAGTACTAAATTTACCTTTGATCACATAATTGGTGATTCTGAAGCTATTCAATCAATCATTACTGAAGGAAAAAGAGTAATTCGTACATCTTCCTCCATACTTCTAGTAGGAGAAACAGGCACTGGGAAAGAACTATTTGCACAAAGCATCCATAATGAAAGTCAGCGTTCAACAAAACCCTTTATTTCACAGAACTGTGCCGCTATACCTGATACACTCATGGAAAGCTTATTATTCGGTACAAACCGAGGTGCATTTACAGGAGCTATCGATAAAGCTGGTTTATTTGAAGAAGCGAACGGAGGAACTTTGTTATTAGATGAAATCAACTCATTAAGTCCAGCACTTCAAGCGAAGTTACTACGAGCTATACAAGAAAAAACAATACGAAGAATCGGAGGCACACACGAAAAAGAAATTGATGTTCGTATTATAGCAACTATCAATGAAGATCCTTTCGAAGCCATCGCACATAATCGATTAAGAGAAGACTTATATTACCGATTAAGCGTCGTTACTTTATGTCTTCCGCCTTTACGTGAAAGAAAAGAAGATATTCTAGCTCTTGTTCAGCACTTTATTGAAAAATATAATACTCAATTTGGGCTCAACGTAACCGATGTAGATGTAAATGTAAGAGAATTTTTCTATGCATACGATTGGCCTGGAAACGTACGGGAGTTGGAACATATAATTGAAGGTTCCATGAACTTGATAGAAGATGAAACCATCATTACAGCGTTTCATATGCCTACTCGCTTTCGTGAACGAATAAAAACCGAATTCAATATGCAGCATGCACTAACTAATCACAATACTGATGCACCTAAAACTTTAAAACACACAATAGAAAAAATGGAAAAGAACTACATTAATCAAATTCTTAAAGAGAATCATGGCAACATTTCACAAGCTGCAAAATTTTTAGGATTAAGTAGGCAAAACTTACAATATCGAATTAAAAAACTGCATTTACACATATGAAATGAACATGTCTCCAAGTGCAAAAACAACTTGGTAAAATATGTTATAATAAACGTATAACATGCTAGAAAGGGGCTATATATGAGTAATGATAAAAAATTAAAGTTATTACAATACTTATACTTTTTCCCTGCCATGCTCTGTATGATGTTATTCATTAATGCCGATGTAAGCAGCTCTCCTTATGCAAAGCTATTAGGAACAATTTTTGGCTCCTTTGCAGCTATTATGCTTGCTGCTTTTTGGAATTTAAAGCTACGTATAAAAAATGAAAAATCTTCGTAATACTAAAAAAATCGAGCTACTTAGCCCGATTTTTTTATTTGCCATTAAAACTCAACATTCTCTAAATACAACCCACTTGCCTCAGCAAGACAATTAATTTGATTGCGCTGCTTTTCTTCTAAAATGTTTGGAATTGCTTCAGCATCTAATTGTCCTAATCCAACTTCAATTAATGCCCCAACAATTTTTCTTACCATATTATGAAGGAAGCCGTTGCCACTTACTCTAATTTGTACAAACCCTGCCTCTTCCATCACATCAAGTGTATATACTTCTCGAACCATAGATTTTTTCTTTGATTTCGCATTTGAAAAAGCAGTAAAGTCATGTGAACCAACTAAATGTTTTGCAGCTGCTTTCATGCTTTTCACATTTAATTTTTTATTCACATGCATGCTGTATTTACGCATAAATGGATTTGTATGCTCTTCATTCCAAATTTTATACAGATATGTTTTTGCTTTAGAATTGTAACGAGCATGGAAACGATCATGTACTTCTTCCACATTCGTAATGCTAATATCATTAGGTAAATATTGATTTAAATATTTTTTCACTTTATGTTCCACTAACTTCTCATCACTTTGAAAGTTAGCAACTTGATTCAAAGCATGTACACCAGCGTCTGTTCTACTACAACCGATAATTTCAATTTCTTTTCCGATCATTTCAGATATGACACTTTCGATTTTTCCTTGAATCGTATTATCGTTATTACCGAGACGTTGCCATCCTTTAAAACGTGCACCATCGTACTGAATCGTTAATTTATAATTATGCATAATATTCTCCTTCATAGAAAATATTCCCTCATACCATGAGGGAATATTAATAAACTTTACTTTCTAACAAGCTTCACTACATTTTCTACGTGAGCTGTATGCGGGAACATATCAACTGGTTGCACATACTCCACTTCATAGCTCTTCATTAATGCTTGTACATCACGTGCTAATGAAGAAGGATTACAAGACACATACACAACTTGTTTCGGCTTCACTTTTAAAATTGTTTCCAGTAATTTATCATCGCAACCTGTACGTGGTGGATCGACAACAATTACATCTGGACGCCATCCTTCTTTTACCCATTTCGGTAACCATTGTTCAGCTTTACCTGCTTCATATTTCGTATTTGTAAATCCGTGACGCTTCGCATTTTTTCTTGCATCTGCAATCGCTTCTGGAATTACATCCATACCACGTACTTCCGCTGCATCATTTGCAAGCCAAAGTCCGATTGTACCAACACCACAATACGCATCTACAATTTTCTCATCGCCTGTTAACGCAGCTGCTTTTTTCGCTTCATCATATAAAACAATTGTTTGTTCTGGATTCAACTGGAAGAATGCACGTGCTGATAATTCAAATGATAAATCGCCAAGTGTTTCTTGAATTACTTCTTTTCCAGCTAATTTAAATGTTTTGTCTCCAAAAATAACAGATGTTTTACGCCAGTTTACATTTTGCATAATTGATTTAACCGCTGGCATCTGTTTTTGTACTTCTGCAACAAATTGTTCTTTATTTGGTAATTCTTCTTTTGTTGTAATAAGTGTAACTTGTACTTCCCCTGTTTGAACTGCAGTACGTGTTACAATTGTGCGTACTAAACCTTTTTGTTTTTTCTCATTGTAAATAGAAACATTTAATTTTTCTAAAATACGTCTTACAACTTTTGTCGCTTCATTCGTTGCTTTATGTTGAATCATACAGTGAGCAATATCAATTAACTGATGTGAGTTTTGTTTATATAGCCCTGTAATAACCTTTTCGTCTTTACGCCCCACTTGTAATTGACTCTTATTACGGTAATGCCATGGATTTTCCATGCCAAGCGTTGGACGAATTTTCTCTTCCATACTGTTTTTCATGTACTTCTCAAATGCTTGTACAACGATATCACGCTTTTGATTCAATTGTTCTTTATAATCTAAATGTTGCAGCTGACAACCGCCACACTCCTCATATACTGGACACGGTGCTTTCACACGATGCGGTGAAGCTTTACGAACTTTTTTCACTTTCGCTTCAGCGAAGCCACGCTGAATTTTCGTTGTTTCTGCAACAACTTCTTCTCCTGGTAATGCCCCTGGAATGAAAACAACTTGTCTCTTAAAATAACCAACGCCTTCTCCGTTAATCCCAAGACGTTTAATTGTCACAGGAAACGTTTGACCAACTTCCAACTTACTCTCATGTTGCTTTTGTATCATTATTACACCTCTACTCTATACTTTTCCATAAATATAACGCTGCATAACTGCAGTATGGTTCACACTCTTGTTTCACTTTTTCTAAAAATGCATCATCAGGTTTATCATCTAATTGAAATATACCTTGCACTGCACGCTGAATCCCAATGTCCGCTTTCGGGAACATATTTTTCCGTCCAAGCCCAAACATTAAAAAGTTTTGCACTGTCCATGCACCAATTCCCCTAATTGGCAACAATTGTGCTGAAACTTCTTCTTCCGTCCCATTTTCTATACTCGCTAAATTTAATGTACCACTGACAATACTTCGACCTAATCCTACTATATATTCAGCCTTTCGCTGACTAAACTTCTGCTCTCTCAATTCTTCTATTGAAATATTTGCTACTATTTCCGGAGTGGGGAAAAAGAATACACCGTTCTTCTCTATTCCATACCGTTTCACAAATTGTTCTGTTAACACAGTAGCAAATTTCAAATTTATTTGTTGGTGAATGATACAGCGAAGAAGACAAGCAAAATAATCAAATTCTAAAATAATTGGAGTATAAGCATATGTTTCAAATAGTGGACGTAATGATGTGTTTAAAAAATGATTTTGTATATCTTGAAACGGTTCATTCCAATGAAAAATGGCCCTCATTCGTTTCATAACTTTCTCCGGATTTCCTGTCTGACTAGAAATCCAAAACTGTGGATTTTGAACAGTACCAATCCCTTGCAAGCGAACAATAACCTGTTCCTCGTCTATACAAAGCGGGATATAAATGACTTTCTCATCTAATTGAATGACGTTAAGAGGATCAAAAGATAAACGTTTTAATACTTCTTCAAAATGATACGGATACTCTAACGTAACATGTTCGCTCCACATACGTTTCCCCATCCTTTTTACACATCATTATAGCATGAGAAAACCGTAAGCATACATGCTTACGGTTGATTGCTTTTTACTAAGTCATCTAGACTTTTAAAATGATACCCTTTCTCGCGCAAATCATCAATGATTTTCGCAAGTGCTTCTGCATTATCTTTTGATATTGCATGAAGTAATAAAATAGATCCTGGGTGAATCATCGTCATAACATTATTATGCGCATATTGCCATCCTCTTTGCTGATCCACTTTCCAATCCAAAAATGCAAGTGACCAAAATACATTATAGTAGCCCATTTCTTTCGTAAGAGCTAACGTTCTTTCACTAAATACGCCACGCGGAGGACGTACATATTTCACTTCTTTTTGCCCAGTTACTTTTTTAATTTCTTCCGTTACACTCGTTAATTCTTCACGAAGCTTCTCATCATTTACCGCTGTAAAATCAGGATGACTCCAAGAATGATTTCCAATAATGTGTCCTTCATCCTTCATTCTTAACAATAAATCTTTTTGTGTTTTAATGTAATGCCCCGTTACAAAGAAAGTTGCTGGTACTTTTTTCTCTTTTAATACATCTAAGATTTTCCCTGTGTATCCATTCTCATATCCATTATCAAATGTTAAATAAATATCTTTTTTCTTCGTATCTCCTAAATAAAACCCGCCATTTTTTTGCAGTAAATCCGTATATAACTTTCCTGCATCTGGTACTGTTTCATTTTTAGGACGCGGGATTCCCCAGTTATGTGGAGTATTTGTATAAGCCAATGCCGAAACTGGAACAAGTGCCATCATAATTGAAAAAATGAGACCGATATATAACCATTTATATTTCATAAATAGTCTCCTTTCCATATATAATCGTACCTGTAGTTTCTGTTTACTTACTTACTTTCATGCTGTGCATGTTTTTCTATATATACCAAAAAATGCATCTCGAAAGATTCGAGATGCATTTTTGTTTATTTAAATACCGGCTCTTTAAAGCTCGCTAATTTTTCAAGTGATGTTTTATCAACATCTGCATGTAAACTATTACCATGAGAGTCCATTGTTACAACTGCTTTAAAACCTTCAATGCGTAAATGCCACATTGCTTCTGGAATACCAAATTGTAAGAAATCAACATCTTTCACTTCTTTAATACATTCAGCATAATATTGCGCCGCACCGCCAATTGCGTTTAAGTACACGCCGCCGTGTTCTTCTAAAGCCGCTAATGTTTTCGCACCCATACCGCCTTTTCCAATAACAGCGCGAATACCAAATTTCTTCATAATATCGCCTTGGTACGGTTCTTCACGAATACTTGTCGTTGGACCTGCCGCTTTAATTTGCCAATTGTCATTGTCATCTTTCACAACAACTGGACCACAGTGGTAAATAATTTGTCCATTTAAATCTACTGGACAATCATTATCCATTAAATGCTTATGGATTGCGTCACGACCTGTATACATCATGCCATTAATTGTTACAACATCACCAACGCGAAGTCCACGAATTTGCTCTTCTGTAATTGGTGCTTGTAATACAATCTCACGTTGCTCTGTTTTTTCTTGTGCTTCATGCTGAAGTGTATCTTCACCTTCTTGATATAACCAATCCATAATTTCACCTGTTTCAGGATGGATTGTTACACCTAGGCGGCGATATGCCCAGCAATTATACGCCACAGATACGTAGAAGCTAGCCGGCAGGCGGTTATACACGCCAATTTTACAGCCCAGTAAAGTTGTTTCTCCACCAAATCCCATTGTACCAATGCCAAGCTTATTCGCATTTTCTAATACGTACTCTTCAAGTTGTTGTAACTCTGGTACTGGATTGACGTCATCTAATGTACGGAATAATTGATTTTTTGCTAATTCATAACCTGATGTGCGGTCTCCCCCGATACCAACACCAATTACACCAGCACTACATCCTTGACCTTGTGCTTGGTATACTGCATGAAGAAGGCATTTACGAATTCCTTCTAAATCACGGCCAGCTCGTCCAAGTCCTTCTAGTTCACACGGTAAGCTATATTGAATATTTTTATTCTCACAGCCACCACCTTTTAGGATTAAACGTGCATCAATATAATCTTTTTCCCATTGTTCAAACTTAATAACCGGTGTACCTGGTCCTAAATTATTTCCACTATTGTCTCCAAAAAGAGAGTCAACAGAATTTGGACGAAGTTTACCATCTTTTGTCGCCCGCTCAAGCGCATTATAGATAGCTTCCTTCAACTTTAATTGGTTCACACCAACTGGTGTATAAATTTTAAACGTTGGCATCCCTGTATCTTGGCAAATCGGTGAGATGTTATCATCAGCCATTTTAATATTATTTGTAATTGTGCCAAGTGCCATCGCAGAACGAGTCCCTGCATTTTCTCGCTCTTTCGCTTGTTGAATCGCACGACGAACATCTTTCGGTAAGTTCGTTGACGTTTCAACAATTAGTTGATACATGCTTTCTTGAAGCTTTTCCATTGTTACTTCCCCCTCAATTGTGAACGCTACCAAAACGTTATGAGCTGAAAATTCCATTGTTATGCTCTTTAGCTTTTTATTTGTTTCACGCTATTAAAGCATAAATGAAATTTTTCACAACTTGATTATACCTCTTTTTCTATCGTCCTTCTATTATCCGCACAGAAAAAGGCTACCAAATTGGAATTGGCAGCCTTTTTAATATATTATTCGTCTTTTTTAAATTGCTCACATTTTAATTCTAATTCATCTAACATTGCAAGAAGACGATCTACATCTTCTAATTCTACTTCTTCAGGTTCAATTGTATCAATTACTTCAATGAACATATTTAAACGCTCTTTTAAATATACTAATTGTGTATCTTTATCTTGAATTGCTTTTCCCATGAAGGCACTCTCCTTTTAATTCGAGTTGCTTTTATTATACCGCAAAAATGATTGCTATGGGCATGAAATTTCATCAATTTTGTCACAGTCATCCACTATAATGTAAGCCCTCTCTCTTTTCACGCTAAAAAGTTTCACTTTATAAAAAGCACATATTCTTCTATTATAGAGAATGGACAAATTGTTATTTCAATAGTCAAAGGAGTATTTCATATGACGATATCACAAAAAATGAAGCCGATTACTCCTTCTTACGATCCATGGGAAGCGTATATGGACCTTGAAGAGTACGGCAAACTACTATTAACAAATGTTGAATTTACAACGACGACGTTATGCAATATGCGCTGTGAGCATTGCGCTGTTGGTTACACGTTACAGCCGAAAGACCCAAATCCGCTTCCGATGGATCTTTTATTAAAACGATTAGATGAGATTCCTCATTTACGTTCTTTAAGTATTACTGGCGGAGAACCTATGCTTTCAAAAAAATCCGTCGACAACTATGTAACACCACTCTTAAAATACGCCCATGAACGAGGCGTTCGCACTCAAATCAACTCTAACTTAACTATAGATTTAGCACGTTACGAACAAATTATTCCTTATTTAGACGTGTTGCATATCTCTCATAACTGGGGAACAATTGATGACTTCGTTGAAGGCGGATTTGCAATGATGGAGCGTAAACCTACTTACGAACAACGTGCAAAATTATTCGAAAGAATGATTACAAATAGTAAGGCTCTATCAGATGCAGGTGTACTTGTATCGGCCGAAACAATGTTAAACAAAAGAACTCTACCACATATTGAACATATTCACCGTCAAATCGTCGAAGAGATGGGCTGTAAACGTCATGAAGTTCACCCAATGTATCCAAGTGACTTCGCGAGTAATCTAGAGATTTTAACAAAAGCTGAAATTCGTGATGCTATTGAGCATTTACTAGAAATTCGCGATGAAAATGTATGGATGTTATTTGGAACGTTACCTTTCTATGCTTGTAGCGATGACGAGCGAGACATTGCCACATTTAAAAAATTACAAGAGAGCAAAAATGTCACTGTTCGTAATGATCCAGATGGCCGTTCTCGTTTAAATGTAAATATTTTCGATGGAAATATTATTGTGACGGACTTTGGTGATGTTCCACTTCTAGGAAACATACAAACAAACACATTACAAGAAGCATATGACAAATGGAGTGCTTCAAAAACAGCAAAATCATTAAGCTGTCACTGTCCTGCAGTAAAATGTCTTGGACCAAATGTTCTTGTAAAAAACAGCTACTATCCGACAGAAGATTTCTTATCAAAAACAGCAAACATTACATTATAAAAAACGTCAGCTTATAAGCTGACGTTTTTTTATGTTATTGCGAGTGGGAGGAAGAAATGAATTTAAAAAATAAATAATCATGAATTGGAATCGCCGCTCCAATTCCTTGAGAAGTAATATTTTTCACAACAAGTCTTTTTTGATTTCCCTTTAATACAAGATACACTTCTCCAAATGTTACTTTTCCCTTTTCATTTACTGCTGGTGTATAAGCGTATAAATATCCGAGTTGACTCGGACTAATATTATACACACGCTCATGTCCAGTACCATAACCAATAGTTGTTTTAAACGAAAGGGGCAATTGTACTTTTTCAAGCGCTTTGAGAAGCATCATTTTTTTCACATCTGTAGCATCTTTCATATCTGCTGTTAAATCGCCTTCAACCGTCTTTTGTGTTTCTTGCTTATAGCGAAGTGGATATAAACGGTCTCCTCCGCGATTATCATACACATTTCGATTCACTTGTTTATATTCCCAATTAATCGATGTGTCTACTGATTCATAATGTAAAGCCCATTGACCTAAATAAATTTTTGCCCGGTACCCTACTGCAAGCGGCGCATTTGAAATTGTCGTTTCATTAAACATCCGAATTAAGTCTGGATTTTCAATTTTAATATTAGCTGTTTTCAATAGTTCTTGAGCAAACTTACTTGGCTGTAAACGTGGCAAATCTTGCGCATCATTTGGAAATGTATTGTCTTTTGAAATATTTAAAACAGATGAAGGCATTTTTGTTCCTACTGTTGTCTTTGCAAAACTCATGTTAGGAAATAATAAAATAAACGAGACCATAGTTGAAAGACATATGCTGTATACTCGTTTCACCTGTCTGGCTCCTTCCTATGTAAAGGTATATATACTACTTTGTTTATTGTTTTCTCTGAGCACAATTGTTATGCCTATTTTTCATAATAAATAAAAACCAATTCCCATAATGACATACGCCGCTAGTAAAGTGCCGCCTTCAAACCAGTTTGTATCTCCATCATTTGAAATCGCAATCGTTAAGAAAACGGCTGTAATCATAGATACAAGTTCTGGTATGGTAAATACTAAAGGCATCCTCTGCGCGAAGAACATAGATAGCAATACTAGTACAGGAGCAACAAACATGGCGATTTGTAATGTAGAACCTATTGCAATTTCGACTGCAATATTTACTTTATTTTTATAAGCCATAATAATTGCAGATGCATGTTCCGCTGCATTTCCAACAATTGCAACGATAATAACCCCTATAAATAATTCTGACCAACCAAATGATTTTGCAACAGTTTCAAAAGTATGCACGAGCGCCTCTGATACATAAGCTACCGCCAGTGTTGCTATCGCTAAAATAAGGAGTGCCTTCCCTTTCGACCACTCTGGCTCTTCTTCATGCGCTACTTCGTCACTTTTATGTTGATATACACCACGGTGCGTAACTAACTTAAATAGTAATGCAGCAATGTACATGATAATCATAATAATAGAAACACCTATACTTAATTGATACGTCTTGCCAACGTCCATCTTCATTGAAAAGATCTCTGGAATAACAAAGGCCACGACAACAGCAAATATTAATAAAGCTGAATTATGCCTTGCATCGTAAACATTAAAGCTTTGCCTTTTATATTTAAGTCCACCTACAAAGAAGGATAGTCCTCCTACTAATAATAAATTTCCAAGTACAGAACCCGTTAAAGAAGCTAACACCACTTCAATTAACCCTGCTTGAAGTGCAAAAATTGAAATGATAAGTTCAACAGCATTACCGAAAGTAGCATTTAATAATCCGCCTATTCTAGGACCAGATACAATTGCTAAACTCTCTGTTGCTCTCCCCATAAAACCAGCTAACGCGATAATCGTAATACAATACACAGCGAACATAATTGTTTCTGGCCAATGAAGTGTTTTTCCAAGTACAGATAGTGGTACACCTATAAGTGCTACTATAAGAAATATTTTATTAAACATGCTTTTCACCCTTCCATCGTATGTATTTCTCCACAATATTATTATTATTCTTCTCCTAACTTGTCCGATTTCATCACAATTACGTTTAAAAAATCATCTTGATGAAAAGAGTATGAAAGATACTTCATTCTTATTTTGACGAAGAAAACTACAAAGTATGAAAAGAGGCTAAAAGCATGCATTTAAAAGAAAAAATTGAAACTATTATATGCGGTCAACGAACTGGTGTATTATCTACTGTACGTGAAAATAAACCTCATAGTGCCTTTATGATGTTTTTCCACGAAGATTTTGTGTTATATATTGCAACAGATCGGAAATCAAAAAAAATAACAGATATTGAAAACAATCCTAATGTCCATGTATTACTCGGACGAGAAGGAAAAAAATTAGATGAAGATTATATTGAAGTTGAAGGGTTCGCTTCAATCGAGGAAGACTCGACATTAAAAAACAAGTTTTGGAATAATAGCTTAAAACGTTGGTTACTCGGTCCTGAAGACCCTAATTACGTATTGATAAAAATCAATCCCGACACAATTTATTACATCGATGGTGCCGGTACGACGGAGCCTGAGTTTTTACGACTATAAAATAAAACAAGCCCCCCCCCTTAGGTGGGCTTGTTTTGTCGAAAAGTTCTTTTGAAAAAAACAATAAAATAGGTGGAACTTTCTAAAGATTCTGTTATATAATAGCAGTAACTTAAATAAACTGTATTAAAACAGATTGAGAGGAGAAATAAAATTGATGAAGAGAGAAGAACGCAAAAACATGATTGAGTTTATTGAAAAGAAAAAAGGGATTGAGCGTGATGAATTACTGTTTATGACAGACGATGAAGTAGAACATATTTATAATGTAACGTACTTTTTATATGAGGAAATTGCAGAGTAGTATAATAATCCCCACCTTATTAAAAATATAAGGTGGGGATTATTTCGTTATTTAGCCCACTATTTGCGGGCAGTCAAACTCCCACCTTAAAATTCAGGTGGAACAAGAAGTTAAGTTGAAGTCGTGCTTCCTATAAACCTCAATTGCTTCAACTTTATACATGAGAATCATTTTCATGTATAATACTGTAAGATTGGAGGAATTTTACTATGAGTTCGTGGCTCTTATTTGCACTATTATCAGCAATTGCTGCTGCCCTTGTATCGATTTTTGGAAAGTTTGGTTTAGACGGAATCGATGCAAACGTTGCAACAACAATTCGATCTATTATTATGGCATTATTTATGATAGGCGTTATTATCATACAAGGTAAATTTCAAAATATCGGCGACGTACTGCTAAATAAAAAAGCACTGCTATTTATCACATTAAGTGGGATTGCAGGTGCTTCGTCATGGCTATTTTATTTTCTTGCCCTCAAAACAGGAAAGGTTTCACAAGTAGCTCCTGTCGATAAATTAAGCGTCGTATTTTCTATCATTCTCGCTATGATTATACTCGGTGAAAAGTTAAACTTTATGACCGGCGTTGGTGTAGTCTTTATTACAGCTGGTGTATTATTTATTGCTTTCAGCTAAAAAAACCGCTATTAGCGGTTTTTCTTTTTCTTTATATAAAACCATACAACACATGTAACAACTGCTGAAATTAATAAAATCCATATTCCATAATGATGTAAACTATACTCAACGAAGCGCCACTTCTCGCCTAACTTCCAGCCAAGCCCAATAAAAACACTTATCCAAATGAGCGCACCACCGTAAGCGTACAAACAAAAACGCCAAAGTGTCAAATTTGATACTCCAGCAAAATATGCTGTTAAATGACGTACTCCCGGTATAAAATAACCAATCATTAAAAGAAATGGCCCATATTTTTCAAATAAAATATGGGTTTTTTCAATGTGATGTTCTTTAATTCTAATTTTCGGCCCATATTTCTTTAAAACAGGGAGCCCAAGTTTTAAACCTAATATGTAGCTTAACGTGATCCCTAACATCGCACCAGCCATCCCACTTAAAAAAGCAGCAGTTCCTGACATAACTCCTTTTGAAACATTATAACCAACAAAGGTCAATAAAAACTCGTCTGGTATCGGTAATCCGACAATCCCACCAGCCAAAGCTATAACAATTCCAAAATAGCCATAATGCGCGATTAACTCGCCAATATGTTGTTCCATTCGGAAGACACATCCTATGCACGATCGTTATTCCACATTGTACCCTTTCTATCTTTAAGGCAAACATGGTATACATATTCACTATACATTGTTTTTATAATGAACTCTACTTCTATTCTTTCCTTTAACAGAGATAAAGTGAAACTTTAATCAGTGGGAGTTTTGTAATTATTAACCTATGCCAATCTTGCTTCTACAGACATCCCGACTCCCACATAACTCACTTACATTCACTAATTTTGAGATTAGATTCTTACTGCCTGCAAATGTCCTGATAAAAAATAAAAATTCATATGCGTGTTTTTTTGTTACAATAAAGGAAAGTTACTTTTCGCAACGGTTTAATTCTCAAGAAAAATGATATATCTAGCAAAAACATAGTTTGGTCTATATAATCCAACTTCTACCTATTAAAAGAACATGAACCCTTTTACATACAACATCATTTTTCTAAATTATACAGGGGGGAACGAACATGACCATTGAAAATCAATTTATTCAAAAAGTTTACTATAAAACATTTTTAACAGAAGAAACTTCTACTCCTGCATCGGAAGTACTCGGTGAAGCATATATAAATGAATCTAAAAATGAATTCTCCAACATTTCTAATATTCGATTTGCTCAAGGTGAATTTTATTATCAAAATAAAGATTTTGAAGCAGCTATATTTAAATGGGAAAAAGTTAATAATACTCTTGCACTTTGGGCAACAAAAAATATTGCAGATGCTTATTTTGAACTAGGATTCCTACCAAAGGCAGAAGAAATTTATCAATCTATTCAAACAGAAGATACAACTCTTACGATGGAAGTTTCATTACAACTTCTTTCTCTTTATATCGAACAAGATCGTTTAGGACTTGCTTTTAAGACGATTAGTGAAGCTGTTGCATTCCAACCGGATTACCCAAATATTACTGCAATTGCACGTTCTTTCTATGAAAAACAAGAAGATTGGAACAACGCTATCGAACTAGCTGTTCAAGAAGGTATTCGAACACAATCTTTACACTGGTTTGATACATTAATAAATTACATAAACAAAGGATTTACTAAAAATATTAAGCCTGAATATTTCTATGAGTCTTTAAAAGCTCTATATGCTGTTGATCAAGCTCAATTTAAAGAACTTGTTATTGCTCTTTGGAATAGCTACCAACATGAATCCTTATACCTTCCTTGGATTCAAAGTATTAATCATTTATTCTTGCATATTGAAACAGACAATAATGACGATTGGAATGAAATTTCTACTCGCTATCAAGAAACATACTTTGCATTAATTACCGGAAATCATTTTATGCATGAATTAAACGGACTTGTACCAAATCTATTAACAAATTGGTTCAGTTTAACGAAAGCAAAAGATTCTCTAGTTGTCTCTGCAGCAGTATTAGCATGGAATGAAGTCTCACCTACAACCTTAGAATCATTACTCGTAAAAAGTGCTGGATCCTTACTTTCTAATACATCAGCTGAAGCAGATGTAAATATGGAAATAGTTTCTCATTTATTCGAAACAATCGCTGTATGGGCTGAGAAAAATGATGTAGATTTAAGTCATCAATTTACGCTACTCGTCCATGAACTATGTGATTTAAATGTCACACCACTACTAATAGCTGGAACTAGTGACCATGATAAAACATCATTTGTTAATTCAATATTAGGAGAGAACATCTTAACTGAAACTTTAACAACTCCTATTCTATTTAAAGACGCTAGTCAAACTGAAATAACAGAATTTACCGAGTTAGATATCAGAAATATCTCTAACCTTGATGAATTCCATCAAATAGCGGCTACATCTGCTCAGTCAGAACTTGAGAAAAAATGTATAGAAATTAAGCTACCAAGTAGATTTTTAAGAAAAAATAAGTTTACATTTCTTATTACACCATCCATTCAAGGACAATTGGATAAAAACAATGCATACTTTGAATACTTACAAGCAGCAGATAGCCTTGTTTACGTATTAAATTCTTCTTCACCATTGCATAGTGAAGAAATTGATACGTTAATTTATTTACGTGAACAAGTACCAAACTTACAAATTCACTTCGTATTATACACAAATAATACGACTACTAATGAAAAACTAATTAGTAAACTTAAAGTACATTTTCCAGATGCACAATTCTTCCCATACTCTCCTTCGCAAGAGAGTAGTCAGCAACTTGGAGATGTAACAGAATCTATTCTCTCTAATCTTGCAAAACGCGATATAGAAAAAGAACGTATAGAAAAGCTAATATGGTTTACGCAAAAGACAATTGCTTATCTCATAAATGAACGTGTGGAATTAGAAAATACATTAGTAAAATCCGTACGCTGGAATAAACACATCTCAGTGAAACTTACTGGATTTATTAATAACCTTACTGCTCTTGAAAAAGATAAAATTCGCTCTATTACCGAATCCTATCTTTTAACGAAAGAAGAAATTACACGAGATATACATTCTCAAATTCCTGAATTATTACAGAGCTGCTCTGATCTTGTTCAAGAAGATAGTGATTTCAAACTAGTTCATGAAGAATTAAATGCTGCAATGAATGAACGAGTTCAAAAGCATGTGCAACAGGTACTTCTTCCTAAATTTACTGGGTCTATTCAAGAATGGATTGAAACGGCACATAATGAATTTATTCAAGCTCAAGCTTATTTAGATGAAATGAGTGAAACGTTTAATAAATTATATAAAGAAGAACGTATGAAACTTCCTTGCGATTTCAAATTATTAGATGATTGGAATCGAGATGTTGCACGAATGACAAATCGAATTACAGTAACGAACATCAATATTTTATTACGCTTTACACCGACACAGTTTTTCTTAAAAAGTGCCGGAAAATTATTTGGTAATATGCAAAAAAACCAATCTATGCTCGCCAACAAATATAAACAATATATTGAAACAGAAGACTATACAGAAATTGCTCACACAATTTCAAAACAATTCTTCCTTCAATTTGAAGTATTTGAAGGTGCATTAGAACGTGATATCATGATGTTCTTCAAAGATCCACTTAACATATTGAAACAAAATGTAGATGCAGCTCAACTTGAGATACAGGAAGACGAGCAAACATTAGCAACGCTAAGAAGCAATCCAGAAACATATCATGATCCTTTGGCGTTATTTAAACTACAATTGCTACAACATAAATTCGTTTTAAGTACTACAAAGAAACATGAAGATATGTTTGTATCTAACGAATCTCCTACTGTTTAACAAAAAAACCAAGCAAACTAAAATTTGCTTGGTTTTTTACTTTATTATTTTCATATGTTCAAACGGATAATAAATGCCTGCTAACTTTCCTAACACATCTTCTCTATCAATAAAACCTAAACCATTTCTACTATCTTTACTTATTAAGCGATTATCTCCCATAACAAAAATCTTATTTTTAGGAACTGTAATCGGTCCAAAGTCCTCTGTTAAATTCATAAGTTTTTTTTCTGCTTGTTTTTTATTACTATCCAAATACTCTTCATCTTTCACTTCAGAATTTACATATAATTGATCATTTCTCATCTCAATTATATCTCCAGATAATCCAATCACTCTTTTGACATAAAAATTATCTGTTTTCACAACAATAATATCTTCTCTCCCATAGCTTTCAAATTGTTTTGCTAACTTATTAACAATTACCTTATCTCCATCTTGCAACGTTGGCCTCATAGATGCTCCTTTTACAGTCGTAGGGAAAAACACAAAAATTTTCGCCAAAAACACCAATAAACATGCAATTGCAATAGTTCCAAAGAATTCACGCCAACGTTTTTTCTTTTGCATCATTTCACCATCTCATCATCTTTTTATTTTTATTATAAATAATACAACCGATATTTTTCTACAAAATTCTGAATTATAAAATTATAATATTAGAAATTCCAAATGGTAATACTGATCAAATTAAACAAGCAAAAAAGATACTCTCAAAATAGTCTATTCACTATTTTGAGAGTATCTTTTTATAATCCCACATATACAATACACATTTGAGCAGCTACATATGTAAACCAAATCCAAAGTGGCTCATACTTCAATTTACGCCCTCCGATATCTGTCACGCCAATAATAAAATCAGAAATCACAAACAGTAAACCACCAAACGCTGGTATCCACCATATTCCTGTATTTTCATAATATAAGGCGAATGCAAAGCAAGCCATTCCTCCAACCCACAATCCGTAAATTAGAGCTCCTATCGTAAACAATTTATCCTGTTTATCATTTCGGATAAAGAAGAACCATCCTACAATTAGAAAGAGCCCATATACGAGTAAGCCAATCCAAAAACCATTCCACGAAATTCCTGTTTGCAAAAATGCTTTTACATAAAAACAATGAGCAAGAGCGAAAGTAACCATCCCACCAATTAATCGATGACCAATTGGAATCAGCCCAGCCATAAACAAATCTCCCACAGTCGATAAAGTCATACCAAGTGCAACCCACGTACTATACTCTACAGATGGATCTTGTAACCATATCCAAATTGCACTACCTGTTAAAGAAAAACTAAGAATAAGACGAATTGCTAAAGGTAACGGCATATTATCTTTCGTTCTTTTTGTCTGCTGCATTGCATAAATTGCACCAATTAAAAAAAGAAGTATTTGCCCAATTAACACCACGTAAAGTAGATTCATAATATGTTCTCCTCAATAAATGCTTTTTGTATCTTTTTTCGTTACACTTAGTCTATTATCCTTTTTCTATAAAAAAAGAAGAACAGTACTGTTCTTCCATTGTAATCGCTTTTCTGCTTTCTATGCTACTTGTTTTTCTTGCTCTATTTTTTGCTTAGCTGGCGTCCGATTTACCACAATAATTCCCGCGGCTACACATGCTAAACCGAGTAACACAAATGAATGAATTGCTTCACCTAAAATCATGCTCGATAATAACACACCAAATACGGGTATAAAGAACATATACATAGATACTTTTCCAACCTTGTTGTACTTCATAATTGTATTCCAAATACAAAAACCAGCTGCAGATAAGAAAGATAAATAAATCAGCATAAGTAGTGCATGTAGACTAAATGTAAATGGCATTACTCCAACTTGTAAAGCCCCTATACATAATAATCCTATAGAACCAAACATCATTTGGTATGCTGTCATATAGCCAACATCTAACGTTTTACTACCTTCTTTCGCTAATATGTTTCCATATGAATACAGCATTGCTGCACTAAGAAGTAATAAGCTTCCGATTCCAAAATGAAATGATAAGCTACCATCACTCGGCACATTTACTAAAACGACGCCACAAAAGCCAATCGATACGCCAATTATTTTTCTCATATTGAGGGCATCATCTTTATATAAAAAATGGGCGAGTAAAATTTGAAAGAATGATGATGTCCCTGAAATGATAGCTCCTTCAATTCCCGAACTATAACTCATTCCAATATAAAAACAGATATATTGAAGAAACGTTTGGAATAAACCAATTTGTATTAACTGTTTCCCCGTTCCTTTTTTGAAGCTCATATCTTTTCCTAACACTTTAAAGAATAATAAGAGCATGACTCCAGATAAAAAGAAACGATAACCGGCAAATAATATTTGCTCTCCAACTTCTTGTGGTTGAATTCCAAGTTCAACATAACTTAATTTAATAAAAGGAAATGCGCTTCCCCATAAAAAAGTTGCTACTATTGCAGCAATAAATACGCCAATCGGATGGGTAAAAAATTTCTCTGTCTTCACTTGTTGTCTTCCTTTCCGACCTTTTTATGAACAATATTCATATATACCAAAGGAATTGCGAAAACACAAGTTTTCCGTTTATACTTGAAACAAAACCATACCATCTCATAAAAACATATGATATACTATAGAATAATTACAACATAAGAACGATTAAAAACAGATTCAACAGAAATGCTGCTATCCATTATGGATGGCAGCTTTCGTCGTTTTATAGGGGTTTCGATTTTGATTATTTTTCTCAATAAGAATTCGGAAGGAGCGAGTAGTAATGAACTCAGAAGTAAAAACGTTACACGCAAAAGAAACAATTTCTCATCCCTCTTTATGGGACACATTAAAAAAACATTATGAACTTGTATTTGCAGTAGCATCTGGTATTTTTATTTTAGCTGGCTGGCTATTCACAAAGAACGATGCAATAAATGTAGGTATTACTTGCTATATCCTTGCTTATATAGTTGGTGGATATGCAAAAGCTAAAGAAGGCATTGAAGATACGATTGAAGAAAAAGAGCTAAATGTTGAAATGCTAATGCTCTTTGCAGCTATCGGTGCTGCAATTATTGGCTACTGGGCAGAAGGGGCTATTTTAATCTTCATCTTTGCACTCAGCGGTGCTATGGAATCTTATACGTTAAGTAAGAGCCAAAAAGAAATTTCCGCTCTTCTTGACTTACAGCCTGAAGAAGCATTACGTATTTCCACTGGAACTGAGGAACGTGTTCCTGTTGGAGAGTTACAAATTAACGACATTATTTTAATTAAACCCGGTGAACGTGTTCCTGCTGACGGTACGATTCATAACGGTGAAACAAATATCGATGAGGCAGCAATCACAGGAGAACCTATTCCAAATGAGAAAAGACATGGCGATGAAGTATTTGCCGGTACTGTAAATTTACGTGGTGCTATCGAAGTTAAAATTACGAAGCCGAGCGATCAAACATTATTCCAAAAGATTATCCGTCTCGTCCAAAGTGCACAAAGTGAAAAATCACCATCACAACTATTCATTGAAAAGTTTGAAGGAACATACGTAAAAGGTGTACTACTCGTTGTTGCGCTTATGATGTTCGTTCCTCATTTCTTACTTGAC
Organism: Bacillus sp. GC_Bacil_1; assembly: GCF_026540675.1. Lineage (NCBI taxonomy): Bacteria > Bacillati > Bacillota > Bacilli > Caryophanales > Bacillaceae > Bacillus > Bacillus sp. GC_Bacil_1. Next base: position 150,811 of record NZ_JALNUG010000011.1, on the reverse strand, counting down.
TGGAGCTGGAATGAAACGTTTTATCGCGCTATGATCTTACTTGTAGTCGCATCTCCTTGTGCGCTCGTAGCTGCCATTACACCAGCTACGTTATCAGCCATTTCTAACGGAGCGAGAAACGGTATTCTCTTTAAAGGCGGTATACATTTAGAACGCCTTGCTTCTGTGAAAGCAATCGCGTTTGATAAAACAGGAACATTAACAGAAGGTAAACCTACCGTAACAGATGTATATGTTCGAGAAAATATAACAGAAAAAGAAGTACTTTATATTACAGCATCAATTGAAAGTCACTCTACACATCCTTTAGCTGAATCCATTGTTAAATATGCACAACATGCGTACGACATTACTTTAAAAAAACCAGAAAAGGTTGAAGATGTAACTGGTTTTGGTCTAAAAGGAATATTGGAAAACAACGCTTATAAAATAGGTAAAGCTGATTTTATCGGTGAAGAAACAAAGACATTTCATAATGGTATTTCTGCCTCACTTGAAAAAGAAGGTAAAACTGTCGTTTATATTAGTGATGAGGGAGGCATTCTTGGACTTATCGCTTTAAAAGATACGCTTCGCCAAGAAACAATAGCTGCTATTCGTGATTTACAAAGCATTGGTGTCGAAGCAATTATGATTACTGGAGATAATGAAGAAACGGCAAAAGCAATTGCCTCTGAAAGTAATATAAAGGAATATTACGCATCATGCTTACCAGAAACAAAAGTTGAAACGATTAAAAAGTTAAAAGAAAAATACAGTACAGTAGCAATGGTCGGAGACGGTATAAATGATGCACCTGCACTAGCTACTGCTAGCATTGGTGTCGCAATGGGCGAAGGAACAGATGTAGCTTTAGAAACTGCAGATGTTGTACTGATGAAGAACGAACTATCTCGCCTTTCCCAAGCAATTCGTTTATCAAAACGAATGAACCGTATTGTGAAGCAAAACGTAATCTTTTCGCTAGCCGTTATTGCCATGCTAATTTGTTCAAACTTCTTGCAATTTTTAGCTCTTCCATTCGGTGTTATTGGCCATGAAGGAAGTACGATTCTTGTCATTTTGAATGGCTTACGATTACTAAAAGGAAGCAAATAAAACGGGTCCCTCATAGAGGACCCGTTTTTTTTAGTGATAGCTATTATGACCGTTCGCACTGCTACTCGTTTTATGCTTTGGATGCGAACTGCTCTTTTGTTTATTATTACTTTTATTATTATGGTTCTTTTTATTATTACTCATGAAATATCCCCCCTGTTCCTTTTTATTATGGAACAAGAACTCATTATTCATTACGGGAATTATTGTCACCGGTTCTATAATGGTGGAGTAAACCATTAATTTCACCGCCAAGTAAAATTACCCATCCAGTTAAATAAAACCATAACATTAAAATAATGATACCACCGAGACCACCATATGTATTGGCGTAATTCGCAAACTTATCTACATAATAAGCAAATGAGTAAGACACCACAATCCATCCTACAGTAGCAAATAACGCCCCTGAAATAACTTCTCTTCTTTTTAACTTTCGATCTGGTGCAAATGTATATAAGAAACTAAACAAAGCAAATAGTACGAAGAAACTCGCTACTAATCGTGTAATGCTCCATACGAAAGAAAAACTATCTGATAAACCGAGTGCTTTAAACACTGCTGCTCCAATAACTTGTCCGAATACCGGAACAATTAACGCAAAGACAATCATAAAAATAATAGCTAATGTAAACACAATTGATAACGCTCTTGTTGTAATAAAAGAACGTGTTTCCTTTACGTCATAAGCGCGGTTAAAAGCATTCATAACCGCATTAACACCATTTGAGGCAAACCATAACATGGATAATAAACCAAATGATAATAAACCACCATTTTGCTGGTTTACAACTTTATCTACATTTACCTCAATTAAGTTCATTGCATCATCTGGTACATAAACCTCTAATAAACTAAGCACATCCTCTGTTTGAATGGGAATAAATCCAAGAAGCGTAATTAAGAAAACGAGCCCAGGAAAAATTGCAAGCAAGAAGAAATAAGCGAGCTGTGCTGCCAAGCCCGCTACATCATCGCGCATCGTCCGGTCATATAAATCTTTACCAAACGAATAAGTACGATTTCTTCTCACCTTTTCTAAAATTTTTCTCATATATGTTTAAACGCTTTTCTTCTCTTCTTTATCTTGCTTTAACTCAATGTACGCTTCAGTTTTTTTTTCCACTGCATTTGAGTCTTTTATAAATAATTCACGCGCTTCTTTCATACCACCATCTTCAGCAACTACTGGCTCTTCTTCTGCTTTCAGCTCATCTACCTTTGGAGATACAGCTTGAATTTCAATCGTTTCTGGCTTTTCTTCTGGCTCAACTTTTTTCTTACTAAAAATTTCTTTCGTTTCTTTTAACGTCTCTACAACAGATGGCGTTAATTTTTTAATTTCTGCTACTTTCGCTTTTACCACATTGAAATCAGCAAGTTCGCGTCCTTTATCTGTAACAGTTTGCACTTTTTCTTTGATCTTTGCATTTTCACCAATTTCAATCATCTTTGTTTTTGCTTTTTCTGCTGTATTTTTTACTTTTTCACGGTTTTCTTTCTTTAACATGGATACAGCTACACCTGCCGCTACACCAATCGCAATGTTTCGAGCAATATTATTTTTCTTTGCCATATTCCTTCACCCTTTCATTTCTTATGTTAGAAAGTATTTCTTTCTAAGCTTCCTCATATTCCTTGTTCATTTCGAATGAAAGCTAATAGCTTTGCACACCCTTCTGTTACAAGGTCATATACTTCTTGGAAATTCCCTGTATAGTAAGGGTCAGGAACGTCTGTCCAGCCACCGTCTGGAACAAAATCGGACAGCCTACCAATATAGCCTCCAGTTTTACCTAAACTTTTTAAATCTGCTATATTCTTGTTGTCCATGGCAATAATATAATCAAACTTTGTTAAGTCTTCTTTTTCTACTTGCCTTGCTTTAATTCCTTCAAAAGTGACTGCATTTTCTTTTAAAATTTTTTGTGTTCCTTTATGTGGCGGATGGCCAACATGCCAATCTCCAGTTCCTGCAGAATCAATGACAATTTTCTCTTCAAGTCCCTCTTTTACGACAAGATTTCGAAAAATCGCTTCTGCCATCGGAGAACGGCAAATGTTCCCAAGACAAACAAACAATACTTGAACCATGTTTTTGTTTCTTCCCTTCTTGGTGCATTTCTTCATATATACTTATAGTATAAACAACCAATTATGAAATATAAAGGAAATCCCTACTAATTTAATAGGATTGAAAAGATCCATTAACGAAAATGATAAAAAATGTTAAGATAGCCTTATGTTATTTTAAAGGGGGACACTTCGGTGGATTTATCCGTAAAGTCAGAAGAAAACGTTGAATACATGGTCGAAGCTATTAAAGAAAAATTACGTATGGTTAATGCTGGAGCGATGAGAGCTGCTAGTTTTAACGAAGAAATGTACGAAGATTTACGTGACATTTATGATCATGTTATGAAACGTGAAACATTCAGCATTAGTGAAATGCAAGCTATTACAGAAGAATTAGGTACATTAATTAAAAAGTAAAAAAGCCTCTCTTATATGAGGCTCTTTTTTATTTCCAACAAATTCATGACAACTCTTCTCTTTCCCTCAACCAACTGTAAAATATTGTACAATAGAAGTAGAACCTCACCTTAGATTTTTTCTCCATACATACTACTCACAAATAATAGCAACACTACCATTGCTAACTGTTTTTACTGGAGGTGCTTACTTATGAGCAATTGGTACAGTAAGACGAAAGATCAAACATTGATTGACCTAGAAACAAACGAACAACACGGTTTAACAGATGAGATTGTAAGTGAACGTTTAAAGCAATACGGTTCTAATGAATTAGCTACAAAACAAAAACGCACTTTATGGCAGCGTATTTTCGCCCAAATTAATGACGTCCTCGTATATGTTCTTATTATTGCTGCCCTTATTTCTGCCTTTGTAGGTGAATGGGCGGATGCCAGTATTATCGCGCTTGTTGTAGTTTTAAATGCTGTTATCGGTGTTGTCCAAGAATCGAAAGCAGAACAAGCTTTAGAGGCATTGAAAAAGATGGCAACACCTAAAGCTATCGTCAAGAGAAATGGTGAACTAAAAGAAATTCCATCTGAGCACGTCGTTCCAGGGGATATCGTTATGCTCGACGCCGGACGATATATCCCATGCGATTTACGCCTTATTGAAACCGCAAATTTAAAAGTTGAAGAATCTGCTCTAACTGGTGAATCTGTCCCTGTTGATAAAGATGCAATCTACCACCCTTCCATGCAAAGTGATGAGCAAGTACCACTCGGCGATCAAAAAAACATGGCATTTATGTCCACTCTTGTAACATACGGAAGAGGCGTCGGTGTTGCTGTTGAAACTGGAATGAACTCACAAATTGGTAAGATTGCTACCCTTTTACATGAAGCAGACGATGATATGACACCACTTCAAAAAAGCTTAGCACAAGTCGGAAAATATTTAGGCTTTGTCGCTGTAGCTATTTGTATCGCTATGTTCCTCATCGGTTTTTTACAAGGCCGGGATACGTTAGAAATGTTTATGACTGCTATTAGTTTAGCCGTTGCAGCTATTCCAGAAGGCTTGCCAGCTATCGTTTCCATCGTTCTTGCAATTGGTGTGCAACGTATGATTAAACAAAACGTTATCATTCGGAAACTACCAGCTGTTGAAGCCCTCGGTTCTGTCACAATTATTTGTTCAGATAAAACAGGTACGTTAACGCAAAATAAAATGACCGTTACTCACTTTTATAGTGATAACACATACGATCGCTTAGAAAGTTTAAATGTAAATAATGATACGCAACGTCTATTGTTAGAAAATATGGTGCTATGTAATGATGCTTCTTACACTAACGAATCACAAACGGGAGACCCGACTGAAATTGCACTTCTCGTTGCTGGAACCACTTTTAACATGCAAAAAGATCATTTAGAAAAAATACATGAACGTGTTAACGAAGTACCTTTCGATTCAGATCGTAAAATGATGTCAACCGTACATACATACGATGAAGGCTACTATAGCATGACGAAAGGCGCTATTGATAAGCTCTTACCTCGATGTACCCATATTTTTAAAAACGGCAAAATCGAGATTTTAACTGATTCTGATAAAAATCAAATATTAGAAGCTGCCGGAGCAATGTCTCAAGAAGCTTTAAGAGTACTTTCATTCGCATTTAAACAATACAATTCAAACGATGTGGATATAAATCATCTTGAAGAAAATCTTATCTTTATTGGTCTTGTCGGTATGATTGATCCACCACGAACTGAAGTGAAAGATTCAATTACAGAATGTAAAAAAGCCGGTATTCGCACAGTTATGATTACTGGTGACCATAAAGATACCGCCTTTGCAATTGCCAAAGAACTTGGCATTGCTGAAGAAATATCGGAAATTATGATTGGAACTGAATTAGATAACATTTCTGATACAGAACTAGCTAGCAAAATTAATCATTTAAATGTATTCGCTAGAGTCTCTCCAGAGCATAAAGTGAAAATTGTAAAGGCATTACGCGCGAAAGGAAATATCGTTTCTATGACTGGTGATGGCGTCAATGATGCACCATCTTTAAAGCAAGCCGATGTCGGCGTAGCGATGGGCATTACAGGAACAGACGTTGCAAAAGGGGCAGCGGATGTTGTGTTAACAGATGATAATTTTTCATCTATCGTGAAAGCTGTTGAAGAAGGTAGAAATATTTATCGCAACATAAAAAAATCAATTCTCTTCCTACTCTCTTGTAACTTCGGAGAAATTATCGCTTTATTTTTAGCAATTTTACTCGGCTGGGCAACACCACTACGACCTATTCATATTTTATGGGTGAATTTAATTACAGATACACTGCCTGCATTATCACTTGGGGTTGATCCTGAAGATCCAGATGTGATGAAGGAAAAACCACGACATGCAAAAGAAAGCTTATTTAGTGGCAGCGTTCCTTTCCTAATTTTCAATGGAGTTATCATTGGACTTTTAACGCTAATAGCTTTTATCGCCGGAGCAAAATTCTATACTGGAGATACAAATTTATTCCCTCTTTTCCCAGAGCGAATTGATGACGATGCTCTATTACACGCTCAAACGATGGCATTTGTCGTCCTTAGTTTTTCTCAGCTCGTTCATTCATTTAACTTGCGTTCAAGAACGAAATCAATTTTTTCAATTGGGATCTTTACAAATAAATATTTAGTTTTCTCCCTTCTTATCGGTGTTCTTATGCAAGTTTGTATCATCTCCATCCCGCCCCTTGCAAATATATTCGGTGTACATGCATTAACGATGCGAGATTGGGGATTTGTTCTCTTATTGAGTATCATTCCACTTATTGTGAATGAGATTATTAAATTAGTGAAGAGAAACTAAAAGGCAATGAGGAATATTCCTCATTGCCTTTTCATTTATCCTTGTAATTCTTTTTTGATATTCTCCGTTAATGTAGCCATACGCTTGCGGCTTTCTTCACGCTCACGTTTATTTTGTTCTTCAATTTGTTGTGTTTCTTGCATACCTCTTGAAATAATGTTCCAAGTTTCCTCAAGCGTTTCCATCTTAATACTAGAAGAACCTGATATTCTCGCTACTTCTACACTTTGCGTTGCGATATTTTGTGCATTTTTCTTAAGTAATTCATTTGTACGGCGATCAAGTTCAGCCATAGAATCTGCAACAAGCTTTTGACGTTTCGCATTTACTGCTTGAATAATACCATTTTTAAAGATAGGAATCGTTGTAATAAATGCTGTATTGATTTTACCAATTAATTTATTATTACCACGTTGAATCATGCGAATTTGCGGCGCTGTAAGTAGCGCAACCATACGCGCTTTTTCTAAATCATCAATACGTTGCTCTAAAATTTCAACCGAGTTTTTAAGCGACTCTAATTCAATACCTGCTAATTGATCATTATTACGCACGCGCTCTTCATACATCGGAACTAATTCTGTATTTAAACGCTCTAATAGCATTTCTCCTGCTACTACGTACTTCTCTAAGTCTAAATAATATTTTAAGTTTTGCTCATACAAGCCATCTAACGTTCCAATTGATTTTTTCATCTCATCTTGGTACTTCGTAATTTCCACATAAACCTTATCAATTTCGCGGCCCATCGTTTGATATTTACTAAAGATTTGTTCTATCATTTTATCCGCTTTTTTGAACATGCGCGAGAAGAAACCACTTTTTTCTTCTGCAAAGTCTTTACTATCAAATCTGTCCATAATTTTACCAAGTTGCTTTAACAATTCACCAGAATCTTCTATCTTTGATAATGACATTGTATGTAAAATTTGATCAGCAAAACGTGAAATTTCCATAGAAGGTTCTTTTCCAAGTTCAATTAATTCCAATTGATCTTTAATATCTACTGCGTTATAAATACGTTGCACATCTGCATCTTGTCTAAGTTGCAAGCGAACATCTTGTGCGGTTTGCTCATTCAATTCAGTTTTCGAATCTAGTACGACTGGGTTATTCATATGGTATTCTCCCTTTCCTTATAAAAATGGACGAAATAGTCCTTTTATTGTTTGTGATAAATTTTTATAGGCTGATGAACCATGAAACTCAAGATCGAAATTAACTTCTTCAAGCCAATGGGAATCAAATGCTCCCGCTTCAACATATGGTTCAATATCGTTTCTGCCCGTGGGATTGAAATGGAATACATCTACTCCAATTTGATTTAAAAATAGTAATAAAACAGCGTCAGAACGAGTTAATTCTCCGCTCTTCTCATTATTAAATATAACAATTTTCGGTACATCTTGTGAATAATCAAATTTCTCAAGCTGTTCTAAAATATTGGGTGGTATTTGAGAAAGTTGTGCGAAAACATATAGCGCTACATCTTGTTTCGTCTCTTTCGCAATTGGTTTGCACATTTCACTTTCGCACGTATGGATAATCGCCTCTGCAATCCCATGTTGTAAACCTTCCGGTAAACGCTTATGCGGCCACCAATGGCTATTCATAATTAGATCAGGATGTAATTTTCCAGCTCGGTCCAATGCATCTCGATAATGATATTGGAAGTTTGCTTTTTGCTCTTTCGTAAACGGGAATGTATTAATTAATAAACTGTTATCAAATGATGTAACAGCCTTTAATCGTTGAAAATATTCTTTATCATTCTTTGAAACGCCTGATATTTTCGCAAATAAAGAAGGAATATAAATATGTTTATTTTCAACAAAGAATGTTGGACGTACAAATGCCTTTTCTTTCGTAATTAAAAAGAGTTCATCATATGTCGTTTTTAACGTACGTGCTACAGGTGTATACGAACGGAATTGCCACGGTTTATATAATAGTGAATTATCGTGGTGAAGTACTTGTTCAATTTCTTTCGAAGCTTGATACGCTACTGTTGCAACACGCTCGCGGCGGCGATCAGGGAATGGTTCAAGAGAAATGCGACCCGGATGGGACACAATAAAAGTTCTTCCCTCTTCATCAATATTTTCAAATCCATCTTTTCCTTCGGGGTGATAATAAAGCACATCACAACCGAGCATAATAAGAAAATATAAGAAATATATACGGCTTTCCTGTGCATCACCATACCAAACGATACGTGGCATCTGTTTCTTATAATTAATCGTAGAGAACCACTTCGCTACGTAATTTTCGCTTAGTTTAATTATGTCGATTAAGAAACGACGGAAGCCTTCTGTCTTTAACGACTGATTATGTTGTTTCTCATATAATTTCAATACTGCAATAAACGTCGTATGTATGTAATGCTGTAAATCAGGGTTGTCTACTTTCGGTAAAAGTTGTTTCCCAGATAAGTGTGCAACTAACCTATTTACTGTCAGACCATTTGGTGCTTCTTGATGTAATCCGAACACTTCTTGAATATGACGAAGCTTTTCTGAATCAATCACTTTGTTTAAATTTTGTTCGTGTAAAACTTCGATTCCTTTCGCTTCACTATAATCAAACAGTTCATTAAAATATTCATCTACATCATTAGGAACGCCTAGGATTCGACATGCTATATAACTAAATTTCATCTCATTCTCTGTCAGCTCATATTGTGGGCGTTTTTCTAAAAGCGCTTCAAATTGCTTTAAATCTGATTCATCTTTTAATGCATATGGTTGAAGTGTAAAACGTGAAAACACAACAGTTCACCTCCAAAAACATTTACGTTTTTTCTAAGTCCTTCTTCTATTATAAACTATTTTTGGTTATAAAAAATGGGCGCTCGCAAAACGAGCAAACCCATTTCAATTATTTATTGTTTTCTTTAGTAGCTGCTACTTCTTCTTTAGCTTGTCCAGAATTCTTCATGTAGTGAAGTATAAATGTTGCTCCAAATGCTACAACTAAAATAATGAAGAACACTGTATGGCTTATTTCAATATGAATAACAGACAATAACATTTTTGCTGCAATAATTAAAATTAAAATATATGCTGTCGTTTCAAGTTCTGGAATACGCTCTAACAATTTTAAGAATACACCAGCGATACCACGCATCATTAAAATACCTAGCATTCCGCCTAATAGTAAAATCCAAACTTCATTAGATACACCAAATGCAGCAAGTACACTATCTACAGAGAATGCGATATCCATTAATTCAACCATCGCAACTGTTCCCCAGAAGACACCGAACATTCTGAAGAGAATACTATTTTGGTTCATACCATGAGATTCCTCTTCTTCTGCATTACCTTTTCTTTTATCAATGAAGTATTTAACTGAAAGCCACGCTAAGTAAAGTGCACCTAACACTTTTACCCATGCTAATTTAATTAAGAACATCCCGATTCCAATCGCAATAAAGCGGAACACATAAGCTCCAATAAGTCCATAGAATAACGCTTTTTTACGTTTTTCTTCCGGAAGGTGTTTTACCATTACCGCTAACACAAGTGCGTTATCAGCAGATAACAACCCTTCAAGTACAACAAGTGTACCTATTAATCCCCAAGATACTGGATCTTGCAACACTTTAATCCACATGTCCAAGTCGAAAAACTGAGCATACGTATCAAGGATTCCTTGCAAAATACTCATCTTACCTTTATCCCCTATTCTTTGCTAGATTTATAGAAAGGTCAAAAAAAGGAAACGAATATCGTTTCCTTTCTATGCATCCAAGCCATACGCTCTTACAAGCGCACCTAAACCACCTTGGAATCCACTTCCTACTGCATTAAACTTCCACTGTCCATTATGACGGTATAATTCACAAAAGACAACTGCTGTTTCGATGGAGAAATCTTCCCCTAAATCAAAACGAAGAACTTCTTCATTCGTCTCTTCATTCGCTAAACGAACAAACGCATTTCCAACTTGCCCAAAGTTTTGACTACGGCCTTCTGCATCATAAATCGTAACTGTAATAGCAATTTTATGAACATCTGCTGGAACCTTCTTCAAATCTACAACAAGTTGCTCATCGTCGCCTTCGCCTTCGCCTGTACGGTTATCTCCTGTATGTAAAACAGATCCACAAGGAGACTGTAAATTATTATAGAAAATAAAATCAGTTTCCTTCGTACATTTTCCGTTTGCATCTAATAAAAAGGCAGATGCATCTAAATCGAAATCTGATCCACCGTCATAAGATTTAATATCCCATCCAAGACCAATTACTGCTTTTGTTAAACCAGGGCTTGTCTTACCTAAATCGATTTTCTGTCCTTTTTGTAATTGAATAACCATCTATATTCACCTCTATATTTTTATCTTTAAAAATATATCCATCGGTATACACGCATTTCACCGATGGATATATAAATCAAATCTATTACTCTACATCTAAACCAAAATTATTACATAGAGACGCTAACCCACCTTGGAATCCACTTCCGATTGCATTGAATTTCCAGTCACCTGCATGACGATATAATTCACCTACTACTACGGCTGTTTCAATAGAGAAATCTTCTCCTAAATCGTAACGAATTAATTCTGCATTCTTTTCTTCATCTAAAATACGTACGAAAGAGTTAGAAACTTGTCCAAAGTTTTGGCTGCGTCCTTCTCCATCGTAAATCGTGATTGTGAAGCAAATACGTTCGATATGTGCAGGTACATTTTTCAAATCTACTTTAATCGATTCGTCATCGCCTTCACCTTCGCCAGTTCGGTTATCTCCTAAATGCTCTACAGCACCATTCGCACCTTTTGGGTTATTATAGAAGACGAAATCCTCTGCACCTGAAACTTTACCGTTAGCACCTACTAAGAAAATACTAACATCTAAATCGAAATCGTTTTGTCCATCATAACGATTCGTATCCCAACCAAGTCCTACAAGAACTTTTGAAAGACCTGGATTCGTTTTTGTTAAGTCTACCTTTTGTCCTTTTTTCAATGAAATTGATGCCATATACAATTCCTCCTCGGTTATTTTATTGATAACGTGATACAATCTCACTTAAGTTTTTATCTTGTGTTCCTTCTCCAACTGCTGAAAACTTCCATTCACTTCCGTGACGATACATTTCACCTGCAATTAGAGTCGTTTTGCCAGCATAATTATCCGATAAATTATAGCGTGCTAATTCTTCACCAGTTTGCGGGTTTTGAATACGAATATATGCATTACGAATCATCCCGAAATCTTGACGACGATTTACACAGTCATAAATATTTACAACGAATACTAAACGATTAATACGGCTCGGAACTTTATGTAATTCTACGAAAATTGTTTCGTCATCACCAGCGCCTTCGCCTGTTAAATTATCTCCTGAATGAATAATACTACCACAAGTAGAAAGTTTATTTCCGAAGTAAACTAAATCATTTTTGTTTAAAAAACGATCTCCTTCTAACATAACAACAGATGCATCACAATCTACATTTGGTTTACTTCCAAATAATGAAGACAGAAATCCACCTGATTGCCCAATTGGATCCCAGCCTAAGCCAACCTGTAGTTTTGCTACTTTTGGTTGTCCTTTCGTTAAATCGATCTTTTGACCTTTTTCTAAAATAATAGGCATGAAGTTTCTCCCTTTCTACAAAGCATTTTCCAAATCGGAAAATATTGTATTCTTCTCTTATATTGTAGCATTATTTACCTAGCGATAAAAAGGATAAATTCTCAGTTATATGAAAACATTCATATAATTTACTTATGATGATGTAAGAAGTGGTAAATAGCACCAATCATTCCTGCACAATTACCGTTTTGTGCAAGTTCAATCTCACAATTATTATAAATCTCTTGATTTAAGTATTTACTGACCTCCTCTTTTACTTCTTTTAAAAACTCATTTCCTCTATCGGTAATTCCTCCACCAATAATAATCGTTTCTGGATTAAAAATATAAGCAAGATTACTAATTCCGATCGCCAAATGTTTAAAGAAGATCCCAACTGCTTGAGCAACTTCCCAATCTCCTTTATCATACAACTCGAAAATTTTTTTCCCATTCCACTCGCCTTTGCCTTTATATTTTCTTACAAGCCGAATTAATCCTGAAATCGAAGCAACCTCTTCAAACGTTTTTCCTTCTATTAACATATTCCCCCATTCACCAGCACTAAATGAATGTCCTCGGTACAATTCTCCATCTATAAAAATTGCTCCTCCAATTCCTGTTCCAAGGGTGAGCATAATAAAGTTCTCTTTCTCTCTTCCACTACCATTCCACTTTTCTCCAAACGCTGCACAATTCACATCATTGTCAATCGATACTGGAACTTTTAATATCTCTTGCAATCTATCAATAATAGGAATAGTACTATATCCCGGAATATGATCCGCACCTCCCGTCACAATTCCTTTATTAATATCAACAATTCCCGTAGTGCTAATACCAATTCCTGTAATAGTATGTTCATTCATTATTTTTTTGGATACATATATAAGTTTTTGAATAATTTGTTCTCCGCCTAAATGAATTTCTGTTGCAACTGTTTTACGCTTTAATACTCTCCCTACTTCTGAAACAATGCCATACTTAATTTGCGTACCGCCAATATCAAACGCTATGTACTCTTTCATCTACTGCCACTTCCTCTACCGTTATGAATGTAAATTCCCCGCCTCTACTATTTGTAGGAAATCTACATTAACTCTTTTCTGCTTTGACAAATACACCACCTTTTTCTATATATAGTTTTTTTTGCATAAAACTCTTTTTCCTAAGAAATATTACAAAGGGATGTATTTTAGATGGAATATTAATTTCTTAGGAGGAAAACCATGACGAAAATCTTCATTTTAGCATCAACACTCTCTTTATCTTTTTTTAGCGGTTTAAATATCGGTAATGCTGCAACTGAGAACTTCCAACCATTAACAAACGCTATTGTACAAAATAGCGATCATTTTGCCGAAGGAAATTTAAAGGATAATAATAAACCTCCAGGAAATAACGGTTCTCAGGACGATAGTGGTTCTGGCGGCAGCGGCTCTGGCGGCAATGGTTCCGGCGGTAATGGTTCCGGCGGTAACGGTTCTGGTGGCAGTGGCTCTGGTGGCAATGGTTCCGGCGGTAACGGTTCTGGTGGCAGTGGCTCTGGTGACAACGGTTCCGGCGGTAACGGTTCTGGTGGCAGTGGCTCTGGCGGCAATGGTTCCAGTGGTAACGGTTCTAGTGGCAGTGGCTCTGGCGGCAACGGTTCCGGCGGTAACGGTTCTGGTGGCAGTGGCTCTGGCGGCAATGGTTCCGGCGGTAACGGTTCTGGTGGCAATGGCTCTGGTGACAATGGCTCTGGTGACAACGGTTCCGGCGATAATGGTTCTGGTGGTAGCGGCTCTGGCGGCAATGGTTCCGGTGGTAATGGTTCCGGCGGTAACGGTTCTGGTGGCAATGGCTCTGGTGGCAATGGCTCTGGTGGCAATGGCTCTGGTGACAATGGTTCTGGCGGTAACGGTTCTGGTGGCAGTGGCTCTCAAGGTGGCAATCGTGTTAAAGGTGATAGCAGTTCTCAAGGCGGTAATGGCTCTCACGGCGGCAATCGTGTTAAAGGCGATAGCAATTCTCAGAAGGGCAACGGTTCTCAAGGTGGTAATGTAAAAGATAATACAAAAAAACAAGGTGATAAATTACCTAATACTGCAACGCATTACCCTATATCTATTTTAATGGGTCTTTCAACATTCCTAATTGGTATGTTACTGTTTATTCGTCTTAAAAACGTAAAATAAGAACAACATCCTTCCATCTAAAGAATACATGAAATACTGTATAAAACCAAAAAGGGCTTTGGATTGCATTTTATTATGCAGCCCAAAGTCCTTTTTATCCCCTATCAAAAGAGTATTAATATGCTTTTCCCCAATACACCATTTGTTTAGCTTCTTTACCACAACAAATACATTCTTCAGCTAAATGCTCTTGCTCAAAAGGCATACAACGTGAAGATACTCCCACCTCTTCTTTTAGTTTCTCTTCACAAGCCAATTCCCCGCACCACATCGCTTTAATAAAGCCTTGCTTTTCGTCAGCTACTTTTTTCATCTCTTCGAAATTTGTCACAGCATACGTATTCTCATCGCGAAATGCTTTTGCTTTATTAAATAAAGCAATATGAATTTCTTCAAGTAATGCTGGAATACGTTCTTCTAATTGATCCATTGGTACAAACTCTTTTTCCTTCGTATCTCTTCTTACAAGTACAACTTGATTCTTTTCAATATCTTTAGGGCCAACTTCTAATCGAATTGGAATACCCTTCATTTCATACTCATTAAATTTCCAACCAGGCGTTTTATTACTAGCATCTATTTTTACTCGTGCAACCTTTTGAATATGTCCTTGTAACTCTGTTGCTTTTGCTAAAACTCCTTCTTTATGCTGAGCAATTGGTACAATAACAACTTGCACTGGAGCGACTTTTGGTGGCATTACAAGTCCATTATTATCGCTATGAACCATTATTAGCCCGCCTATCATTCTTGTTGATACACCCCAAGATGTTTGGTGCACATATTGCCATTTACCGTTACGATCTAAAAACTTAATATCAAATGCTTCTGAGAAATTCGTCCCAAAGTTATGAGAGGTTCCTGTTTGAAGCGCTTTTCCATCATGCATTAAACTTTCAATTGTATAAGTTGCCTTTGCTCCAGCAAACTTCTCTTTTTCTGTTTTTTGTCCTTTAATAACTGGTATCGCTAAATAATCCTCACAGAAAGAAGCATATAAGTTTAAAATATTTAATGTTTCAGCCTGCGATTCTTCTGCCGTTTCATGGATTGTATGACCCTCTTGCCATAAAAATTCAGTCGTACGAAGGAATGGTCTAGTTGTCTTCTCCCAACGAACTACTGAACACCACTGATTATATAACTTTGGCAAATCATTATAGGATTGCACAATTTTTGAAAAGTGCTCACAGAATAAAGTTTCAGATGTAGGACGTACACAAAGTCTTTCCGCTAACTTTTCATCCCCGCCATGTGTAACCCATGCTACTTCAGGAGCAAATCCTTCAACATGATCCTTCTCTTTTTGCAATAAACTCTCTGGGATAAACATTGGCATATATACATTTTCATGGCCAGTTTCTTTTAACTTCTCATCCATCACCTTCTGCATATTCTCCCATAAGGCATAACCATACGGACGTAAAATCATGCACCCTTTTACACTTGAATAATCAACAAGTTCGGCTTTTTTTACAATATCGGTATACCACTGCGCAAAGTCCTCTTCCATCTTCGTAATGGCTTGCACTTGTTCTTTTGCCATAGTCAGTCTTCCTCCTTCTAGAAAATACAAAAAAGCCCGCGTCCCTAAATAGGGACCGAGCTTTGCCGGCGTTACCACCCTGATTCATGCACAAAAATTGCGCATGCTCTCTTTTTGATAACGGGAAATTCCCGCTGCATATGCAGAACTCAAAGGCAGGTTCCATATTGCCTTTTTAAGAATCTTTCAGCCTGGCGGATTCTCTCTCTGCTAAAAAGGTTGAATATGTACTAGTCCTTTTTCATCGTTATAACGAAATAAATTTGTTGATTATCATAATACAAATTCTTTTTTAAAACAATAGCTAATTTTCTTATTATTATATATTCTTTTCATTTTTTACAGTTTTATACGTAGCTTTTTCGAGAGATTTTTACAAGTTGATGTGCAATCATACCAATAAGTGTACCTAGTAGAACGAAGAAACCAATAAATCCATATCCCATTCCTTCCCACCCACCAATAACCATCATGGTAACAGGAAATGATGCTAAGCAAAGAAGTATTACAATCAGTGCAAATATAATATCAAACTGTTTGTCTGGAAAACGTTTCTTTAGTAAATATGAAATAGCAAATACAAGGAGAATTGTGATGCCACCAATGATGTAAAATATACCGAATCCATCTAACCAGTCCATACTATTCCCTCCGTCCATAGATTCCCTTATACTTATTATATGTTTAATTTTTCTGAAAATAAACAATAAATTTTATTCAGAAACATATTTTTATTACTAGGTATTAATAGTAATATATAAGAATAGGTTTTATATAATTAGGAGGATTACTTTATGGATAAAGCATTAACGAATCGTGTCATTATTTTATCATTCGACTGTTTATCAGCTTTAGATTTTCCTATACTACAAAAACTACCTCATTTCCAATCTCTAATAAAAAAGGGCACGGTTGTCGAAAAAGTAGAACCAATTTATCCTTCTGTAACATATCCAAGCCACTCAACAATCGTAACCGGTAATTACCCTAACAAGCACGGTGTTGTTAGTAATACGTTACTTCAACCAGGACGTGAATCACCTGATTGGCATTGGTACCGAAAATCGATAAAAGGAACAACATTGTATGATGAAGCGCGTAAAGCAAATTTAACGACAGCTGCCCTTCTATGGCCTGTTACTGGGAGAGCAAACATTGATTACAATTTACCAGAAATTTTCCCCAATAGACCTTGGCAAAATCAAGTGTTAGTTTCCTTATTTAGCGGTAGCCCACTATACCAATTAGATTTAAATCTTCGTTTCGGCCATATAAGAAATGGTTTATCACAACCAGAGCTGGATGATTTCGTCCTCGCCTCTGCTGTACACACCATTCAGACGAAAAAGCCTAATGTTATGTTCGTACATTTCACTGATTTAGACACGCAAAGACATTATCATGGCTTTGAATCTAACGAAACAATAGCTGCAATTCATAGACATGATGAGCGGCTCGGGAAAATTATTCAAACTTTAAAAGACAGTGACCTATACGAAGAGAGTACAATTATCGCTCTTGGTGACCATAGCGCTTTAAGTGAAAACAAAGCGATTCAATTAAATGTGCTATTCCAACAAAAAGGCCTCGTATCTATAAATAAAAAAGGGCTATTAGTAGATTGGAAGGCCTATTGTCAAAGTTGCGACGGGTCTGCCTATGTATATGTGAAAGACAAAAATGATACGGATACAATTCGAGAAGTACAACTACTCCTTGAAGAACTGCTGCAAAATAAACAGAATGGAATTGAATTTATACTTCATGATGAAGCTGCGAAAGACTGCGGTGCAGATGGTAATTGTTTATTTATGTTAGAAGCGCAAGAGGGGTATTATTTCACTGAAAACTATACAGGAGATTTTATAAAAGACATTACTGAAAAAGATGTTACGCCTAGTAAAAAATATACATTTGGTACGCATGGATACTCTCCAACAAAACCTAACTATGAAACAATTTTTATCGCTGCTGGAAAAGCAATAAAAACCGGCGTTACCGTCCCGTATATGAGACTTATTGATGAAGGTCCAACTATCGCTAGACTACTCGGTTTACACTTAGGCGAAACAGACGGATCAATTGTAGAGGATTTACTCCAATTGTAAAGAACTGTGTATATATGTAAAAGTTCTGTAAAAATCATCACTGTTTCTCTTTTTATAATTTTTATTTTTGTACACTGTTAGTAGAACAAATTTAAGGGGGAACACTATATGAAAAAAATGTCCAGACAAGAAAAAAGCTGGATATTATACGATTGGGCGAACTCGGTATATTCGCTCGTCATTACAACTGCATTATTTCCAATTTACTTTAAAGCAGCTGCAAAAGAAGCCGGGCTATCTGGTGCAACTTCAACAGCATATTGGGGATATGCAAACTCGTTCGCTACACTTTTAATTTCTATACTTGCTCCTATTCTCGGCACAGTTGCTGATTATAAAGGATTTAAAAAACGATTTTTCACATTCTTCTTTGGACTTGGTATCGTATTTACAAGTATGTTAGCAGTCGTTCCAACATCTCAGTGGTACTTATTATTAGGATGCTATATGCTCGCCTTAGTTGGTTTTGCTGGAGCCAATATTTTCTATGATGCATTTTTAGTAGATGTCACTTCTGAAGATAGAATGGATCGAATTTCTACAAGAGGTTTCGCTTTAGGCTATATTGGGAGTACTATTCCTTTTATCGGTTGTATCGCTCTTATTATTCTTGCTCAAAAAGGAACTATCCCTTTATCAGTTGGCATTGCTAGTCAAATTTCATTTGCGATAACTGCTCTTTGGTGGGGGTTATTTACAATTCCAATGCTTAAAAACGTAGAGCAAACACACTATATTGAGCGTCATCCAAGACCTATTAAAATGAGCTTCAAACGTCTTGCTGATACTTTTAAAAATATTAAAGAATATAAAACTGTATTTATGTTTCTAATTGCTTACTTTTTCTATATTGACGGAGTCGATACAATTATTACTATGTCTACAGCTTACGGAACCGACCTCGGTATCAGTGCAACGAATCTATTAATCATATTATTTGTAACACAAATTGTCGCTTGTCCATTTGCGTTACTATACGGAAAACTATCTGAAACATTTACTGGTAAAAAAATGTTATATGTCGGTATCATTATTTATATCATCATTTGCACATATGCTTATTTCTTAAAAACGACACTTGATTTTTGGATTTTAGCAATGTTAGTTGCTACATCTCAAGGTGGTATTCAAGCACTAAGTCGTTCATACTTTGCAAAACTAGTACCAAAAGAATCTGCTAATGAATTCTTCGGATTTTATAATATATTTGGGAAGTTTGCCGCAATTATGGGTCCGGTATTAGTCGGTGTTACAACGCAATTAACAGGAAAAACAAACGCTGGTGTTCTTAGTATTATTGTTCTGTTTATTATCGGAGGATTCTTACTAACTAGAGTTCCAGAAAATAATACATCCGTTACACCACCTAGTCCAAAGACTAAAACGCTATAAGAAAAGATCCTCTTCTCATAAGAAGAGGATCTTTTTTATTTTTAAAGGTGCGCCTTATAATGAACGACTCTACTGCTTGTACAAAAATAATTTATCAACAGTTGTTCCTAATACTTCAGCTAAACGGAATGCTAACGCTAAGCTTGGATCATATTTATTATTCTCAATTGCATTTATCGTCTGTCTAGAAACCTTGCATTTATCAGCTAATGCGCCTTGTGAAATATTATTTTCAGTGCGTAATTCATAGATTTGATTTTTCACACCATTGCTCCTAACCTGTAAAATCGTTTTTACAACATCAGTATATAATTGGCTCATATAGTTGTCAAAAGTTCCTCAAAGAAAAAGGGAGCAATTTTGCTCCCTTACAATAGTTATTTCGAAGCTAAAGAATTTGTTAGTTCCTCTTTATTAGCGACAGCTTCTTTCTTTATTTGCATACGTAGAACTGGCCCTATCGCTAATAAAATAAGTGCCATCGCTATACAAAACACAGTAACTAGTGAAGTTAGTTCCTTTAATCCTCCAGCTAGTGAAGTTCCAATTAACATTGCTCCCATAAACAGTGGTAAAATCGTCCCATTTACTCTTCCAACCATATTTTCTGGTACAAGTTGAATCATAAGCGTACCGACAACGATATTAACACAAGCTAAACAAATACCTGTTCCAAATCTCATGAAACTAGTAATCCAAAATGATGTAGATAGCCCTTCTACTAAAAATGATATCGCTAATATGCCCATACCGAATACAAACATCTTTTTCGGATTCACTTTTGAAGCGAAAATTGCAGCAACAATACCACCGATTAACATACCTATTCCATCAGCTGCTGCTAAATATTGAACAGCTTCTTTTTCCATGCCTAAACGTTCAATTACAAGGAATACTTCTAATGGATTCGTTAATCCAACAGCTAAACCCATAATTGTAAAAGTGATCGTAATCATACGTAAATTTTTCGTGTGAAGAACGTATTTCCATCCTTCTTTTATATCATTTTTTAATGAATCTCTTGCCACTTGCTCTTTTTCAACCCATTTTGGTAAAAATGAAAGGGCGATAGCAGATAACAAAAATAAAATGATTAAACTATATAGTGATGTAAATAAGCCAAGTTGTGTATACACAATTGATCCTACAACTGGTCCAAAAATCATAAATAATGACTGTAATGTTTGGTTAAATGCAATCGCATTTGCTACCTCTTCTTCTTTTACATAGCGCTTAAATATACGCGACGATGAGGGCTGAGAAAACTGACCTACAATCGCGGAAATGAGTGTTGCAAAAAATATAGCCTGCCAATAATCAAATTTTAATAATAAGACAATTCCTATAATAGACAGTACACTTAACACATCTCCAGCGACCATTGTTCTTTTCGGATTCCAACGATCTGCTAATGCACCACCAATGAACGAGAAAATAAAGATAGGTGCATACTCCATGACAGATAATAGAGACACTGAAACTGGATCATTATTTGTCCGCTCCATTATGAAATATAAAAGAGCCATATTTCTGATCCAAATTGCAAATTGTTGTAAAATATCAGATGCCATAACGAGCATAAATGCTCGGTTTTTAAATAAAGCTTTCACTTTCATTCCCCTTCCATAAACCGACCGTTCGGTCTAATTTGTTTTGTAAGAAAAGCAACTGACTTATTATTCAGCTGCCATTCCTTTTAACAATACATCTATTGCCTTTTTATAAATACGTTTCAGCTCTTTATAATCTAACTCGTAGTAAAGTACTCCAAGCCCTGATAATAATCCGTTCACAATATACATAAGATCACGAGCATTATCTTCACGGAACTCTCCAGACTGTATACCTGCTTCAATTAATTTCTCAAACATAACATATGATTCTCTAGTTAAAGCTAACAATTCATCCAGAATCTCTTTACTTACAACTTGGCTCATAGAGAATTCCTCTATTGCATTTGAAATTGGTTGCTGTATGTCCTCTACATGATATTCCGCGAGACCATATAGTTTTTCAGTACTAGTACTATACAACTTCTCTTTTTCATTCCATTTTTCAACCCAATCATACGTATGCTGTTTCACTACAAATAAAAATAATTCTTCTTTACTTTTAAAGTGATAATAAATACTTCCTTTACTTCGCTCTGTAATTTCACAAATCTCTTCCATAGATGTAGCTGCATAGCCCTTCTGTGAAAATAGACTTTCTGCTTTATATGCAATTTCTTTCTTTATCTCTTCTGCGCTTCTTCTCATATTCACACCTCTTTAAACCGACCGTTCAGTCTAATGATAACAAATCAAAAACCTCTATCGCAAGAGGATATATTCCTTATTTAAGAAAACGTACTTTCAAACCAAGTTCGAATCATATGTATCGTTCCAAATTTAAATGCTAATTTAACAAGAAATACGCCTCCCGCAGCTAATAAAAATAACACTACTTTCTCCTTATTTTTCACTTTCGGTTCCCTTTTCATTTCCATTCCCCTTAGTATATTAAAAATATTAATCAAACGTTTGTTTAACTGTGTTTATGCAATATGTAAGCCAACTAATCAAACGTTTGTTTAAAAAGAAATACGCCTATATAAGGCGCATTTTCATCAATCACCGCCACCACCGCAGCTTCCACCGCTATCTCCCCCAAAAGACCCTCCACAATCATGTGAGCCGCCATCATGCGAGCTATCATTATCAGATCCAGCAAAGAAAAATAATGGTGATGAGCTGTTAGATGAATTATGAATGTTATTTTGTTTTGTAAGATTTACCTTCTTTTTGTTCGATCGAACTGCTGTTACGATTATTCCAACTACAACAAATAATAGTATGACAATAATAAATTCCATATAAAAGCCTCCCTTATTCCTCGAATAATTGAATGGTTCTCTCTAGATTTTCAAGTGAAATGAAGCGCGATTCTCGAAGGATCTCTTTTCCATTATAAAATAATAAAATTGTCGGTCCTGTAAATACGGCATATCGCCCCGCAATCTCTTGCATGTCTTGTAGTAATATCTCTATTTTCTCTACGTAATCATAATTCTCTAATACGCAATTTACTTTTCTTAGCATAACATCACAAACACCACAATTTTCCGTTTTAATAAACAGAAGTACCAATTGTTGTTCTTCGATATAGGTCGCTATTTCTTCTATCGTTTTAAATGTAGTCATCTTATCCCTCTTAGCGTAATTTACGAAATACTTTGTCTTGATACATACGAAAAGCTGAACTATCTTTAATCTTTCTCTTTTCCATTACCTGCTGAAAACGTAACGTTTTTATTGTTAACTCTTCTCGTAATTTCTTTCTCTCTTCTTCATCATAACAGCAGGCAATTAGATCCTCTATTTTTAATATATCTTTTTGTAGTTCCATCTCTGGTGGAATCATTCCCGCATTTTTTAAAATTTTATAACTCATTCTAAGTTCTGGAGGTACCATTGAAAAATCTTCTAATTGTAGTGGTTTTCCTTTTCCCGGAAGATAATCAAGATCACCATTCCGTATTGCTTGTCGAATTTTTTCTTCAGCAATGTTCAAAAACACAT
The DNA here is from genome assembly GCF_026540675.1 of Bacillus sp. GC_Bacil_1. NCBI lineage: Bacteria > Bacillati > Bacillota > Bacilli > Caryophanales > Bacillaceae > Bacillus > Bacillus sp. GC_Bacil_1. The sequence goes on along the minus strand of NZ_JALNUG010000011.1, from coordinate 127,990 downwards.
CCACACTATTCCCTCCTTTACATATTTTTACTATTATTTTACATGATATTTCCTTATCTTTCTACGTCTTTAATAATTGGCTCCATACAATTTTTTCTCAAATTTATTTATAATGAGCTATTTCCTCCCATACCGACCTTTCGTTTTCATATATAGTTTGTATTCAAGCCTTTTTGTATTGAGAAAGTCTTTTTCAACTTAATAAAGCGTTTACACTAAATCTTACATTTGTTACGATTTAATCACCCCCAGCTCCCTTGTATAGACTTCGTGATGTCTGATCATTTTATCTAGACGTTTCATACGTCTAGATTCATTTTGATTTATTGGCGTATGCCTTTAAATATATCTTTTATTTTGAAAGGAGAAATGGCTATGAGGTCTCAAAAATTCACACTGCTATTACTATCTCTACTACTTTTCTTACCTCTTTTTCTCACAAATTTTATTACTCCTAATCTCGCATTAGCAGATTCACCAAAGCAAAGTCAAAAAATTGTTGGGTACTTTCCTTCGTGGGGCGTTTACGGACGTAATTATCAAGTTGCTGACATTGATGCATCAAAACTTACTCACCTTAACTATGCTTTCGCGGATATTTGTTGGAATGGAAAACATGGAAATCCTTCTACCCATCCGGATAATCCAAATAAACAAACGTGGAACTGTAAAGAATCTGGTGTACCATTGCAAAATAAAGAGGTTCCTAATGGTACTCTCGTACTCGGTGAACCATGGGCTGATGTTACCAAATCGTATCCTGGCTCAGGTACAACTTGGGAAGATTGCGATAAATATGCCCGTTGCGGAAATTTCGGAGAACTAAAACGATTAAAAGCTAAATATCCTCATTTAAAAACAATAATTTCCGTTGGTGGCTGGACTTGGTCTAACCGCTTTTCTGATATGGCCGCTGATGAAAAGACAAGAAAAGTATTTGCCGAATCTACAGTAGCTTTTCTTCGCGCATATGGATTTGATGGCGTAGATTTAGACTGGGAATATCCGGGCGTTGAAACGATTCCTGGTGGTAGTTATCGTCCTGAAGATAAACAAAATTTCACTCTTCTTCTTCAAGACGTCCGAAATGCTTTGAATAAAGCAGGTGCTGAAGATGGCAAACAATATTTACTAACAATCGCGTCAGGTGCAAGTCAACGCTACGCTGATCATACAGAGCTAAAGAAAATTTCTCAAATACTCGATTGGATTAATATTATGACATATGATTTCCACGGTGGATGGGAAGCTACTTCTAATCATAATGCAGCTCTATACAAGGATCCAAATGACCCAGCAGCAAATACGAATTTTTACGTAGATGGTGCTATAGACGTTTATACCAATGAAGGTGTTCCAGTGGATAAACTAGTATTAGGCGTACCTTTTTATGGACGTGGCTGGAAAAGTTGTGGAAAAGAAAATAACGGACAATATCAACCTTGCAAACCAGGTAGTGATGGGAAACTTGCTTCTAAAGGTACTTGGGATGATTATTCTACCGGTGACACAGGTGTGTATGATTACGGTGATTTAGCAGCCAATTACGTTAATAAAAATGGTTTTGTACGCTACTGGAATGACACAGCTAAAGTACCTTACTTATATAATGCGACTACAGGCACATTTATTAGCTACGATGACAATGAATCTATGAAATATAAAACAGACTATATAAAGACGAAGGGTTTAAGTGGAGCAATGTTTTGGGAACTAAGCGGGGATTGCCGTACAAGTCCAAAATATAGTTGTAGTGGTCCAAAATTACTTGATACGCTAGTAAAAGAATTACTTGGTGGACCTATTAGTCAAAAAGATACTGAGCCACCAACAAATGTTAAAAATATTGTAGTTACGAATAAAAATTCAAGCTCAGTTCAATTAAGTTGGACTGCATCCACTGATAACGTAGGCGTTACTGAATACGAAATTACTGCCGGAGAAGAAAAATGGAGTGCAACAACAAATAGCATTACAATTAAAAACTTAAAACCTAATACGGAATACACATTTTCAGTAATTGCCAAAGATGCTGCTGGAAATAAATCACAACCTACCGCTCTTACTTTCAAAACAGATGAAGCTAATACGACACCTCCTGATGGAAATGGCACTGCTACATTTTCAGTCACTTCGAATTGGGGCAGCGGTTATAACTTCTCGATTATAATCAAAAATAATGGAACGACCCCTATTAAAAATTGGAAATTAGAATTTGATTATAGCGGCAATTTAACACAAGTTTGGGATTCTAAAATTAATAGTAAAACAAATAATCATTATGTAATTACGAACGCAGGATGGAATGGCGAAATTCCTCCTGGCGGATCTATTACAATTGGTGGTGCAGGAACAGGTAATCCTGCCGAACTTTTAAATGCCGTCATTAGCGAAAACTAGACGTAATATCCATTAATTATTTCACTAAAGTTTGAATTTAGGTTCGAGCAATACCTCCTAAATTCAAACTTTTAATTTTACGAAAAATAAAAAACATTACAATAACTTATTATAATTATATTTAGTTTCTAATATGAAGTTTATATGAAGTTCATTTGAATTTTACATGAATTTCCTTTAATTTCTATTGTCTTCCTATAATATCCACATTATCCTTTACATATAGGAATTATTTTCATTCCATTTTGAACTATCTATATATATAAAGAAAGATAGTCACCTGTTAGGGAAAGGCTTTCGTATTATTATAAATATAACAAAAGAAAAAGCACGCTTATAAGCGCACCATAAGAGTGCTTCTTCATACAATTCTCATGTAAGAGTTCTCGAAAATCATGTTAATCACAAAGAAAAGGCATTAGCTCATAAAAGCTAATGCCTTTTCTTTATTCATATTGTTCAGCATTCCAATCTTCTATATTCCATACTTTTGTTATCCACGATTCATAGAAAGAAGGTTCATGCGAGACAATTAAAACTGTTCCTTTGTATTGTTGTAACGCTTCCTGTAAAGCCATCTTAGTTTCTACATCCAAATGATTAGTCGGTTCGTCTAAAATTAAAACATTGCTTTTTGTTACGATAAGTTCACATAAACGCACTTTCGTTTGCTCTCCACCGCTTAATAAACGAATAGGTTTTAATACGTGTTCTTCTTTCAATCCACACTTCGCTAATGCTTGGCGCACTTCTTTCTTTGTCATATCTGGTCGTTCTGTCCAAACTTTCTCTAACGGTGTTATTTCTGAAGCAAACTCTTCCTGTGCAAAATAAGCAGGATTTACTCGTTCCCCAACAAAAATTGAACCGCTTAGCGGCTTTATTTGACCTAATAACGTCTTTAACATTGTCGTTTTTCCAATACCATTATGACCAACAACAGCTATCTTTTCTCCTTTTTTCACTTGTAAATTCAAGTCTGGAAATAACGGCTCACTATAACCCACTCTTAGTTTCTCAGCCTGTAATATACGACTTACTGGTTCATTATAAACAGTAAAAGCAAAACGGGACCGAGGTATATTATTAACCTTTTCAACCCTTTGCATTTTCTCCAATACTTTCTCTCGACTTTTTGCCTGTTTTGCTTTTCGAATCTTATTTTTTTGAATAAATGTTTCTAACTGAGCAATTTCTTTTTGTTGTTTCACATACGCCGATTGTAATTGTTTCCTTTGTACTTGGTAACTTTGTAAAAACTTTTCATAATCCCCTACATATCGCTTAACTTTTCGTTCTTCTAGATGGTAAATGACATTCGTAATATTGTTCAAAAATACTTCATCATGCGAAATGATAATATAAGCTTTTTCGTACAGTTTCAAGTACGATTGCAACCATTCTATATGTGCTGTATCTAAATAGTTCGTTGGTTCATCTAGCAATAAAACATCAGCTTTTTCTAGAAGAAGCTTTCCTAGTAATAACTTTGTCCGCTGTCCTCCACTTAACTTTGAAACATCCTTTTCCAATCCTATTTCAAACAGCCCTAAACCAATTGCCACTTCTTCAATTTCTGTATGAATTTGATAGAAATTAGAGTTTTCCAATATAGTTTGTAACTCTCCATACCTTACTAACAATTTTTCTACTTCTACTGCTTCAGCCATCTCTTCTGCAATTTTTAACATTTCGTATTCAATCGCATACAAGTTAGAAAATGCACTTTGCAAGTATCCTGCAATTGTTATTCCTTCTTGTAAATCTATATGCTGCTGCAAAAATCCAACCTTCACATGTGGAAACCATTCAATGTTCCCATCATCATGTATAAGTTCTCCTGTTAAAATTCTTAGCAGTGTTGATTTTCCAATCCCATTTTTCCCTACTAACCCAACATGCTCCCCCTTTAATAATCGAAAGCATGCATTATATAAGATGGTTTTCTCACCATACGAATGACTTAAATTTTCTACTGTTAATATACTCATTTTTTTCTCTCCTTTACTTATCGTCCATAAGCTAAATAGAGAGACCAACAGTATGAATCCTTATTTAATTATGCATATAAAAATGGGTAAGGTGAATACACCTTACCCATTACATATTATCGTAAAAAAGGATTAAGGTTCTTTACCTGCTGTCTTCAATTTAGCTTAATCTTAAAAAATGGGCAGACTTCTCCCATATCAAGCTAAAACCATTTGAAGAACAGTTGATAAAGTCATTTTATCCTTTCACTCCTTTAACATTTGTTATATTAAGAGTATAAACTACTCTGTTATATTCTATTCTCTATTTTCCCTTTTGTTCCTTCTCCATCTTTTCATATTCTAAAAAAAGCCTCTTAACAGTAATTATACTAACAACTGTTAAAAGGCTTTTTCTATTTTTTCATATAAGGAGCTAACACACTTAAAATCTCTTCTTTATCCTTTTTTAATTCGAGTGATGTTAACATATCCATCGTTCTCGGTCTAGGTAATTTCACTTGTACCTCGCCAACAATTGACGCTGGTCTTTGAGATAAAATAAATACGCGATCTGAAAGCAAGATTGCCTCATCTAAGTCATGTGTAACCATAACGATTGTTTGCTTCTCTTGATGCCAAGAGTTTAAAAGCCAGCTATGTACTTCCATTTTTGTAAATGCATCTAACTTTCCAAAAGGCTCATCAAGCAGCATAATTGGCTTTTCACATAAATATGTGCGCAGAAAACTAATTCTTTGACGCATACCACCAGACAATTCATCTGGATAATGGTCTGCATATTCATCTAGTTCGAACTGCTTTAATGCTTCCATTCCTTCTGTCAGCCTTTGTTTTTTCGGCTTTCCTTCAATTTCTAACGGAAGAACGATATTTTGCAAAGCTGATCGCCACGGTAGTAATAAATCTTGTTGTGGCATATAACTAACAACATCTTGCTCTTGTACTTGCTTATCTTTATACATTACGTTCCCGCTTGTTGGTTTTTCAACATTTGCAATCATGTTTAATAATGTGCTTTTCCCGCAACCACTCGGTCCTACAAAAGAAACAAACTCTCCCTCTTGTATAGAGGCACTAATATTCTCTAATACATTCTTTCCGTCGAAAGATTTCACTATATTTTTTATTTGTAATCCGCTCATTTTTCACTTGGAAGGAATTCATTTGTAAAAGCATCTTTTACATCGATTTTCTTTTTAATAACTTTGTTGTCATATAAGAAATTCATGTAATTCGTCCAAATTTCTTCCTTCTGTACTCCCCATGCTTTCGCATCATCTTGATACTTCGTACTTAACCATTTCTGGCTTTCTTGAACTAAATCTTTATTTACATCTGGAACAGCTTTAATTAGAATATCAGCAGCTTCTTTCCGTTCCTTAATTGCAAAATTATAACCTTCTGTTGTTGCACTCATAAACTTTTTCACAAAGTCTTTATCTTGCTTCGTATGTTTTTCACTCGTAATAATAACAGGACTATAGAAATCAAGCGCTGGATCTAAGTCTTTCACCATAATCGTATTTAACTCTTTTCCTTGGCGCTTCGCTTCAATACCATCCCAACCGTAATAAATCCATTCGAAATCTGCATCACGGCCGATTGATTTAAAGAAATCTGTTTGTCCTAAGCTGATTTTTTCAACTTTATTAAAATCAGCTTGATGCTTATCCATAATCGTCTTTAATGTCGCTTCTTCCGCTGGTCCTCCCCAGCCGCCATAACGTTTACCTTCAAAATCTTTCGGTGACGTCATATTATCTTTCTTAAGCGATGCAAACGCTGAAGTGTTATGCTGAATAATCGCTCCTACAGATACAACAGGAATTCCTTCCACACGAGCTAATGTTACATTTTCTTGTGCGCTTATTGCGAAGTCTGCTTTTCCTGATGCTATCATTTGCTCTACTGTTACATTGTCACCTGGTTGAATAATTTCTACATCTAATCCTTGCTTTTTGTAATAATCTTTCGTTTGCGCTACATACAAGCCAGTATGATTCGTATTTGGAAACCAATCTAATACTACTTTTACTTTTTGATCTTTACTTGCACTTTCTTCTTTCTTCGCCGGATTACATCCAGCCACACCTACCGCTACTAAGGCAGCTAACATAACTTTCAAACCTTTTTTCATTTTCTGCCGTCCTTTCTATATATCCATGGTGCTGTTATTCTTGCCATAAACTCTACGATAAAATACAGGCATAATGTCACTATAACGATGATTGCTGCAACACCAAATACTCGGGCAGTCAAAAAGGATTTTGTAGCCCTCGTAAGCATAACGCCTAATCCTTCACTTGCACCGAGCCATTCTCCGATAATTGCCCCCATTACGCTATATGTAACTGCAATTTTTAAACCGGAGAAAAAGTATGGAAGCACTGCTGGAAATTTTACTTTCTGGTAAACTTGCCATTTTGTCGCCTTCATTGTTTGTAAAAGCTTCAACATGTTTTTATCTACTGTTTGAAAACCTTCTAAAATACTAAGCGCAATTGGGAAGAAACAAACGAGTATTACGACCATTACTTTCGGCAACATCCCATATCCAAACCAAATAATAAATAGCGGTGCAAGTACAACAATTGGAATTGTTTGCGAAATAACGAGCAATGGATTTATTAAAATACGAAATAACGGTATAACGTCCATAATAATTGCGATGCTCGTCCCCAATAAAATTGCAAAGAATAGTCCAATTATAACTTCCTGCAGTGTTTGCATCGTATTTGGTAATAGTAAATCTTTCATCCCAATTAATTCTTGAACAATGGCAGAAGGCTTTGGTAAAATCCACGGTTCGATTTTAAATAATGAAACAGATCCTTCCCATATCGCAATGAGAAGGATAAGCCAAATAGTTGTAATAAGTTTAGATTGCTTCTGGTTTTGCATATTCATCACGGTACTTCCAAACCTTTTCATCTATCGTTACACCAGTGCTTGGACGATAATGGATTTTAATAGAAGTAATCACTTCTTCTGCTCCAGCATCGACGCAAGCTTGTTGCGCACGTTTAACGACATCAAGAAGTACATCTAATTCTCCTTCCAAAGTTGTTTCCATTGCCCCTACTTCATAACGAACTCCCGATTGTTGCACAACTTCAATTGCTTTATCGACAACAGAATATACATCTTTCGTTTTCGCTTGTGGTACTACTGAAAATGACATTGTAACTTGTTGTGACATAATAAAATCCCCCTTATAAAATTAGATTTCAAAAATAAGAAAAGGCTTTCCTACTGCGTAGGAAAGCCTTGTATGCAAGTTATTATAGAATAACATATGCTACATCACTTTAAGTAACTCCCTACGCTGGCATTATCCAGATCAGGTTGAGGGTCGATGTTTACTTACATCCTCTCAGCCAATTGGCTCCCCGGTCCTTAATTCGTTTTCATTGTAGCATGATTTATTTTATTGAACAAACAAAAGCATGCATAATCATTTCATTATTTTTGGAAAATATCCAACTTTTTCACCATGAGCTAATAACTGCTGTATAAATTCTTTATTGATTGCTGGTACTATCAATTCTTTTTTCTTAATCCATTCATTCGTTCTACGCGTACCCATTACAATTTCAGATTGCTGCGCTCCATCTCCTGCAACTTGAGAAGCAATTAACTCTGCTATTACTTCATTTTCCTTCGCTAATTCAAGTCCGGTATTTACATATTCTGAAAGTGGAACCATTTCAAGATTGTATCCACACTCTCCAATTAACTGTATAAATTGTTCAAACTCAATTTGATGTGGATGACAAATATGTAACGTCTCTCCTACAATTTGCGAATCTTTTAAATACAATACAATTGATTTACTAGCAAAATCAATTGGTGTGAAATCAACTTTCCACTTCACATTTGGTGCTTTCCCAATTAATAGCATTGTTTTAATAAGACGATAAAATGCGTTTCCTTCAATATTTTGTTGGAACGAACCTGTTTCTGAATGACATGCTAAATTACCTGCACGATAAATATTTCCGCGCAAACCATTTTTCATTGCTTCACGAACAATGTTTTCCGCTTGTAGTTTACTATTTGAATATACATTCTCTAAGTCTACACTGTAATTAAAATCACCAGTTTTCATGTATGTATCCCATTGATCTACCGCTAATTCTAACGGGATACCAATTGTAGAAATAAAATGGAATGTAGCACCTTTCTCCGCTAATGCTAGCATACGGCTAGTTCCTTGGACATTTATATTTTCAAATTGTTTTACATCTCCAAAATGTCTTACATCTGCACCGCAATGAATTATCGTATCCATCTTAGAACTGATGAACATAAATTCTTCTTCGCTCATCCCAAGATACTCTTCCCCCAGATCACCAGCTACGGCCTGTATACGCTGTAACCATTCTTCACATATATCACTAAAGTAGCCTGTTAATGTATCTATAATTCTTTGTTGCACATCTTTGGTTGGTCTTACTAAACAATAAATAGTAGCAGATGTATCTCTCAACAATTCATATAATATGTGTGATCCTAAATAACCAGTAGCTCCTGTTAAAAAGACATTTGAAATCTGGGTTTCTTCCAAAACGTTTGCATACGTAATAGTATCTGGTTCGTGAATCACTTTATATTCACGAAATACTTCTTCTTTCTCTACTTTTACTTCTCGCTCAATTCGAGCTAATCCATATATCGTTCTTTCTTTAAAGAAATCTTGAATTGTTAAATGTGAAAAATCTTCTTTTAACAATGTTAAGACTCGTAATACTTTTAATGAATGTCCACCAATTGTAAAGAAATCATCATGCACTCCAACTTTTGAAATTCCTAATACTTCCGCCCAAGCGCGCGCTATTTGTTTCTCTGCTTTATTAGAAGGTGCAACATATTCTTGTAGACGAACCGGTTCATACTTTTCTTCTAACTGAGCTAACTTCTTAACATCAATCTTTTTATTAGGTGTAAGTGGTAATTCATTAATATAAATTAGTTTAGATGGCACCATATAATCTGGTAATTGCTCTTGTAACTGATAAACTAATTCTGGTATTTCTTTTTTATTTAAAGTTGTATAGAACGCGATTAAATATTGGCTACCTTCCTTACTCTTCTTAGCAAACACAGCATTTTCTTTTATATTATGATTTTGAGAAATTTTACTTTGGATTTCTCCTAGTTCAATACGATGTCCTCTAATCTTTACTTGATCATCTTTCCGATGTAAAAATTCTATATTTCCATCCTCTAACAACTTAACAATATCACCTGTTTTATATATATTAACTATAGGATTGAAAGGGTTCTGAATAAAAGCTTCAATTGTTTTATTAGGCTTATTAAAATACCCTTTTGCTAATCCTACTGAATCTATATATAATTCACCAGGTACACCAATTGGACAAAGATTCATATTCTCATCCAAAATCATAACTTGATAATTAGCACATGGTTTACCAATGGGAATACTCGCAACATCCTCATTTAACTGACTAGGTATTTTATAGGTTGTCGTCACTACAGTACATTCTGTCGGTCCGTATACATTATGAATTTCAACATTTGTACCTATTCTTTCTCTCCACAATTTAATAACCTCTACAGGCAACATTTCACCGCCAATCGCAATTCTTTTTAGGGAAGCTAGCTTATATATATCTTCTTCTGCTAAATAAGTTGCTACTTGTCGAACAAAAATTGTTGCTAATGCCAAGATCGAAGTTGCTTTCACTTTATAGATTGCATTTGCAAATGCTTCTACAGACAATCGCTCTTCCTCTAATAATACATACAAATTTCCTCCGCAGAATAAAGAAGCAAATGACTCCCATACAGAAGCATCGAAACTAAAGGAAGGAAATTGGGCAAATACATCCTCTTCTGTCAATTCATATTGCTTTTGCATCCAAGTGTACAGATTAACAACGCCTCTATGTGCTAACATCGTTCCCTTTGGATTCCCTGTTGAACCAGATGTATAAATCATATAAGCTACATCATCACAATGAATAGACAACTTTACATCTATATCTTCACAAGTTTCACTATCATACATTGAAACTGTTTGAACCCCATCACATGTTATAGGCGTCTCTTTCATCAATATAACTTTCGCTTGGCTATCTTGAATAATGTACTGTATTCTACTTTCTGGATAATCTGGATCAATCGGAACATACGCTGCACCAGCTTTTAATATAGCTACCATACTTACTACTGTGTCTATGCTACGTTTCATAAATATTCCAACATAGTCTCCTAATTGGACGCCATTTTTAATTAATATATGAGCTATTTGATTACTTTTTTTATTTAGCTCCTCATAAGTTAAAGTACCTTCCCTTGAAGATAAAGCTATACGATTTGGAAATTGAGTAACAGTATTATAGAACATATCGACGATACTTTTCTCAGGATATACTGCTGTCGTATCATTCACTTGACTATAAAGTGCCATCTCGGCCTCTGTAATAATATTAAAATTTTTTATATAATTATTCTTATTTTGTGATGTACCAATTAAAACACCTTGTATTTGTTGTGCATAACGAGTAATCGTTGTTTCCTTCCAATTAACACTATTAAATATTATTTCTACACTTTGCATATTTTTACTAAATACAAATTGTAATGTATTCGTGTCTTGTAGCTCATAATATGTTTCACCAATAATAATAGGTGACATTTCATATAATGTATTACCGTTTTGAAACTCTTCTATTTCTTCCTCATTCATTTCTTTAATTTGTTCCAGTTGCTCTTCAATCTGTAAATCCAAACTTTCATAGGAGAGAAAATTAGAAACTTCAATAGTAATCGGAAATAAACTTCCTCTTACATGATAAAGCACGACAATATGTTTTTCTTTAGAAATATGATATAACCACGTTGCAGTCGCTCCTATTAAATCTACAATGTGAGTCAAATTTGGAAATAGTTCAGTTTTCCTTTTTATCCTAAGTTCCGTTCCTTGCACATCTTTAGGTATTTTAATACTTCCTTCTACTTTCCCTAAAAATTCTTTTACCATCTCATTATAAGAAATTGCTAATTTCATATTTATGTAAATTCCTCTCTTAAATATAATAAAGGTGTGAAAATTCACACCTTTTTCATCCCTTATTAACGGGCAGATTCGTTCAATTCATAATCAGTAGCGGAGATATCCCCTTTGATTAGAATTGAACTTTCTCCTTATTCGCTTTTAAACTCACCGATAAGCTCTTGTAATTCCTGAGAAAGCCAACTTAAAGAAGTCGCTAATTCTGCAATATCTTGTACTGATATTTCTTGCTCTTTCATGCTTTCTTCAACATTACTACTGCTGTTGGCATAAGTATTTGCAATATGTGATAATTCATTTACGACTTGAACGATATTCTGGCTATTTTGTAAAATGTCACTCGAATTACCCGAAACAGCTTTTACTTGATCTGTAACAGATTGCGCTGATTTGGAGATTTTTTCGAAGAAATCTCCACTACTTTGAACAAGTGAAATTCCAGTTTCTACTTCTTTTGAACCTTTTTGCATTGAAACTACAGCATCTTCTGTCTCAGCTTGTGTTTCACCAATTAATTTCGCTATATCTTTAGCAGACGCTTCCGTTTGTTCTGCTAATTTTCGTACTTCATCAGCAACAACTGCAAACCCTCTCCCAGCTGCTCCAGCACGTGAAGCCTCAATAGAAGCATTTAAAGCTAATAAATTTGTTTGATTTGAAATACCTGTAATTACAGTTACGATATCACTAATTTCTTTTGACCTTGTTTCTAACGAATAAATGATGGAAGATAAATCTTGTACTGCATTTTGAATTAAACTCATTTGATTAATAATTTGTCCAATCACTTCATTACCTTCAATTGAATGTTGCTCCATACCTTCAGAAGCAACCGCAACTTGTTTCGCAGCCCCAGTTATCTCTTCTACCTTATCTTCCATTCCATGTACAATCCCTAAACATTGTTGTACTGAAGTTTTTTGAGACTGTGCCCCTACTCTTAAACCTTCAATAGAACTTGCAATCTCTTGAACTGCCATGCTGTTTTCCTCTGTACTCGCAGACAATTCTTGTGAAGAAGAAGAAACTTGCTCAGCAGTTTGCCTTACTTTATCTATAATCCCTTTAAACTTTTCAATCGTGTTATTGAAATAAACATTAATAATTCCAATATCATCTGGTCTTTCTTTTAATTTAATACTCAAGTCACCTTCACCAATTTTACGTAACCCTTCTCGTAAATCTTTTAATGGCGCTAACGAGTGACGCACGATAAAGAATTGAGTAATAGTCGCAATCGCTAATGAAATAACGATAAAGAGTAAGCCCTGTATCATAAACTTCTCTTTTGTAATAGGAACAATGGAAGCATCTAAGTCAGCCGCAATAATTGCAACAATATTGTTTTCTCCATCTGTAATTGGTTCTAATATTGTCACCCACGAACCTATTTCATCTTCATATACTTCTGTCATTTGGGCCTTTTTCGTATCAATCACTTTATCGTATGCCTTCATCCAATGAGCGGGTTGTTCATAATAATCTCCCGGCTTTATAGGGAACGCATTTGTTAACTCTGTAGTCAAACCAACGAGTTGTAATTCTCGCTTTTCATTCGGCTTTGCTCCTGTAACATACGTTTGTCCAACACTTTTCAATTCTTTTGACACTTCATCTAATTTCTCTGTTAACTTTTCTTTTTTCACTTTTTCGGCTGTAGGATCTTTCGCCATGTCTCTAACTAATTCTACATCCAATTTTTTCAATACTATTTCTCCTGTTTCAATAGACTGCCTTTCAAATAAAGACATCATACTATTTTGAAACATGTTGAAACTTAACGCACCCATACTTCCAACAAGTGTCAAAATAACTAATACGGTTAATAAGACGTTCTTTTGAAGGAACGATAACTTATGCCAATATTTTTTCATTAATATCCACCTTCCTTAATTAACATAACAAAAAAACAAAATATACGAATATTTTGTTTGAAAATGATTCTCAATATATTCGAGAATAAAAAAAAGCCAATGTAAAAGCATTGGCCAAGACCAACCCTATCCGTCCGGTAACTGGCTAGCATAGCCTTTCGACCTTAGCTCCTGTAGTTTTGCGTCCTCATGTTTCCATCAGTTTGCCTTTCTCGCTGAACGAGTTGAACGATATGGGAGTTCTATGAGAATTAATTTATTCTCTTTCAAAGATTACAACATATAAATCAAAATGTCTACTTATTTAGAGATATAAATACAAATTTTTAACGCATTGCTTTTTCGAAATAATTTCAAAAAGTACGTGAATGTTACTTTTTTTGTGTTATATAATAAAAAATGTATAAATAACAAGGATTTCTTCGGGTATTTATTTAATTTTCATTCAAATTAAATTATTCGAATATATCTTAACTAATGAATTTCGGAGGTAGTTTATCATGTTTTGGCTACAATTTCTTACCTTGTTACTCTGTATTTTTATTGGTGCACGCCTAGGCGGAGTTGGTTTAGGAGTAATGGGTGGAGTTGGTATGGCAATACTCGTTTTTGTCTTCCACTTACAACCGACCGCGCCTCCTATCGATGTAATGCTTATGATTTTGGCAGTAATTACTGCTGCTGGTGCTTTGCAAGCTGCTGGAGGAATGGACTATCTTGTTCATCTAGCTGAAAAGGCATTACGAAAAAATCCAAAGCGTATTACTTTTTTTGCTCCAATTGTTACTTATTTATTCACACTATGTGCAGGTACTGGTCACGTTGCCTATTCTGTACTTCCTGTTATTGCAGAAGTCTCTCGTGAATCAGGGATTAGACCGGAACGCCCAATGTCGATTGCCGTAATCGCTTCTCAACAAGCAATTACAGCTAGCCCAATTTCAGCTGCCACAGTTGCTCTTTTAGCAATGTTAGCTGACTATAAAATCACTTTATTAGATATTTTAAAAGTGAGTATTCCTTCTACTTTCATTGCTTGTATGTTAGCAGCATTCGTTGCTAGTAAGATGGGAAAAGAATTAAATGAAGACCCTGAATACTTAAAACGATTAAAAGAAGGAATGATTCCTAAGCTTGAAGAGAAAAAAGAATTTGTAGGTGTAAAGGGCGCCAAATTATCAGTTATCCTTTTCCTTGTAGGAACCTTCCTTGTTGTACTTCTTGGTTCATTTGAAGCACTTCGTCCAGGATGGATAGTTGATGGGAAGTTAGCCCGTCTTTCCATGCCGAACACAATTGAGATGGTTATGTTAACTATCGCGGCTCTTATTATTATTTTCTGTAAACCAAATGTAGAAAGCATTGTGTCTGGTAACGTCTTTAAAGCAGGAGCAACAGCAGTTGTTGCTATTTTCGGTATCGCTTGGATGGGAGATACTTTCTTTAATGGAAACTTAAATATGATTCAAGGATCGATTCAGCATTTAGTAACAAGTGCACCTTGGCTATTTGCTATCGCACTATTCATTCTATCTATTTTACTGTACAGCCAAGCAGCAACAGTTCGTGCCTTAATGCCACTTGGACTATCTCTTGGTATTCCACCAGCGCTACTGATTGCGATGTTCCCTGCAGTAAATGGATATTTCTTCATTCCAAACTATGGAACAATCGTTGCTGCCATTAACTTTGACCGTACTGGTACAACAGGTATCGGTAAATACGTATTAAATCATAGTTTTATGATTCCGGGCCTAATTGCAACATTTACTTCTATCGGAATTGGAATGCTCTTAATTTCAATTATGTTTTAAAGAAAAAGCACAAACCTTTATTTAAAAAGGTTTGTGCTTTTTTAATCAAATATTTGTTTAAATTTCGGGCAGTCTATTTCTTCATGTAGCACTTAAAATACTACACTTCCTTCCCTACAAACTTCTCTTTACTTCTTCAACTAATTTTCTCGTACTTTCATACGCAGATTCCGCTAAACTAATTGCTGAAATAACTGAAACACCGTCCGCACCCGCCTCTATAACTGCCGCTGTATTTTCAATTGTAATCCCACCAATACCAACGATTGGCACTGTAATTCCTTGTTCTCTAAAATAAGCTAATCCTTTCGTTCCTTGAACCGCTTTCGTATCTTTTTTCGTACTCGTTGGGAAAATAGGACCAACCCCTAAATAATCCGCTCCATTTTCGATTGCAAAACGTGCTTCTTCAATTGTATGAGCAGATACGCCGATAATTTTATCTCCCATTTTTTCACGAACAGATGTAATTCCTTCATCATCTTGTCCAACATGAACACCATCTGCATCTAATTCAATGGCTAATTCTACATCATCATTTACAATGAAAGGAACACTATATTCCTTACAAAGCGTCTGCAATTCTTTTGCAAAGCGCACTCTATCTTCTCCGATTAAAGAACCTTCCCCCTTCTCGCGAAACTGAAAAAGTGTCACTCCACCATCTAACGCTTCTTTCAATACAGCTAAAGGATCCCTCGTGCAGTTATTACTTCCCATAATAAAATACACTTGCAATAGCTTAGACATTTTATCTATTTCAATGCGTGCCATTTCTTTCACTCCCTCTTACTCTAACTCCACAATCTTCCCATACTTCTCAATATCACCTGAAGTTGTATTCGCTAATTGATTTAAAAATTCAATTTGGAAACTACCAGGCCCTTTTTCTACCGCCTTAGCAGCTGCCAGTTCCGAAGCTACACCATAAAACGTTAATGCGGCTACTGCTGCTTTTACATAATCTTTTTCCACTGCTACAAATGCTCCTATTACAGAAGTTAGTAAACAACCTGTTCCCGTAACTTTCGTTAAAATA
Source organism: Bacillus sp. GC_Bacil_1 (assembly GCF_026540675.1). Lineage (NCBI taxonomy): Bacteria > Bacillati > Bacillota > Bacilli > Caryophanales > Bacillaceae > Bacillus > Bacillus sp. GC_Bacil_1. The sequence continues at coordinate 111,827 of NZ_JALNUG010000011.1, read as the reverse complement.
GGGTGACCATTTCGAATAACAATAGTTCTCTCTCCATCTGTAACAACATCTTCTTTTCCAGTAATGACCGCAACTGTATTTAGTTCATCTGCTGCCTGCCTTGCAATACTTACAACATTGCCATTTCCAGTACCAGCGTCTACCCCTTTAATTTCCCATTTCTCATTAATAACATTTGCTATTTCAGCCGCATTTCCGCGGATAATTGCTAAATCTATTTCGGCTGGAATATGTCTCGCAACTTCTGTTCGATACGAAGTTGCTCCTGCACCAACTGGGTCAAATAGTACTGGCACATTGTTCGCATTTGCTGATTTACCCGCGAGTAACATCGCTTCTACTTCTTCAGGACGAAGTGTCCCCATATTTAATACTAACGCTCCAGCAATGCTAGCCATTTCTGCTACTTCTTCTTTTGCATACGCCATTACAGGCGATGCTCCAAGTGCCAACAAACCGTTAGCAGTAAAATTTGTTACAACAACATTTGTAATATTATGAACGAGCGGATTAGATTCTCTCACCAAATCCACTACTTTACTAATTTCTTTCATATTCATCCTTTTCATCTCCTAACTATAATGATGGGAGATACACAAAAAGACACTTTGCGCGTACGCAAAGTGCCTGAACATGTGCTTTTACACTCTCCCTACGCTGGCATTATCCAACAGGTTCAAATGGTCAATGACGGACTAGTCATACTCTCAGTTTGCATCCACAAACTCCCATGTGCTTATTATTCATCTACTTCAAAGTCTACTCTTATTCTACTAAAATAACAAGTTCTTTACTTTTCTATTTCATATAGAAGCAACCTATATAACAATAAACATAATCAAGTGAAACTTTAATCAGTGAGTGTTTTGTTCATCCCACTAAAAACCGATCAAATATGGAGCGAAACTGAATCTCAAGAAGATGTATGCTATATTTAACTTATGGAAATTTGAAAGGATGTTTTTAATATGTCAAAAAGCGTTGTAATCGCTGAAAAACCTTCCGTTGCACGAGATATTGCTCGTGTACTGAAGTGTGATAAAAAAGGAAACGGCTATCTTGAGGGTAGTAAATATATTGTAACTTGGGCTTTAGGTCATCTCGTTACATTAGCAGATCCAGAAAGTTATGATGTGAAATATAAAAAGTGGAATTTAGAAGATTTACCGATGCTACCTGAGCGTTTGAAATTAACGGTTATTAAACAAACTGGTAAACAATTTAATGCTGTAAAAAGTCAGCTACTTAGAAAAGATGTAAATGAAATTATTGTAGCAACAGACGCTGGACGTGAAGGGGAATTAGTCGCACGCTGGATTATCGATAAAGTTAAGCTAAATAAACCAATCAAACGTTTATGGATTTCTTCTGTAACCGATAAAGCAATTAAAGATGGTTTTGCAAATTTAAAACCAGGTAAAGCCTATGACAATTTATACGCTTCAGCAGTTGCACGTTCAGAAGCTGACTGGTATATCGGTCTTAATGCAACTCGTGCTTTAACGACTCGCTTTAATGCCCAGTTAAATTGCGGCCGTGTGCAAACCCCTACTGTTGCTATGATTGCTAGTCGTGAGGATGAAATAAAGAACTTCAAAGCTCAAACTTACTACGGCATCGAAGCTCAAACAATGGAGAAGCTCAAACTTACTTGGCAAGATGCAAATGGCAATAGCCGTAGTTTTAATAAAGAAAAAATCGATGGTATTGTAAAAAGTTTAGATAAACAAAATGCTACTGTTGTGGAAATTGATAAGAAACAGAAGAAGTCATTCTCTCCTGGTCTTTACGATTTAACTGAATTGCAACGTGATGCAAATAAAAAGTTCGGTTACTCTGCTAAAGAGACATTAAATATTATGCAAAAATTGTATGAACAGCATAAAGTACTAACGTACCCTCGTACAGATTCACGCTACATTTCATCTGATATCGTTGGAACACTTCCAGAACGTCTAAAAGCATGTGGTGTTGGAGAATACCGTCCCTTCGCACATAAAGTATTACAAAAGCCTATCAAACCTAACAAATCATTTGTTGATGATAGTAAAGTAAGCGATCATCATGCGATTATTCCAACAGAAGGATACGTTAACTTCGCAGCATTCACAGATAAAGAACGCAAAATTTATGATTTAGTTGTAAAACGTTTCTTAGCTGTTTTATTCCCAGCATTCGAATACGAGCAACTAACATTACGTACCAAAGTTGGTAGTGAAACATTCATTGCACGCGGAAAAACGATTTTACATGCTGGTTGGAAGGAAGTATACGAAAATCGATTTGAAGACGATGATGTAACTGATGACGTAAAAGAGCAGATTCTACCTCACATTGAAAAAGGCGATACATTAACTGTAAAGTTAATTATGCAAACATCAGGTCAAACGAAAGCACCTGCACGCTTTAATGAAGCAACCTTACTTTCAGCAATGGAGAATCCTACAAAATATATGGATACGCAAAATAAACAACTTGCTGATACGTTAAAATCGACTGGTGGATTAGGTACTGTAGCGACACGTGCAGACATTATCGACAAGCTATTCAATTCATTCTTAATTGAAAAACGTGGTAAAGATATTCACATTACTTCAAAAGGTCGCCAGTTACTTGATTTAGTACCAGAAGAATTAAAATCTCCTACACTAACTGGTGAATGGGAACAAAAACTTGAGGCTATCGCAAAAGGTAAATTGAAAAAAGAAGTATTCATTTCGGAAATGAAGAACTATACGAAAGAAATTGTTTCTGAAATTAAATCGAGTGATAAAAAATATAAACATGACAACATTTCAACGAAGTCTTGTCCAGATTGCGGTAAACCAATGCTAGAAGTAAACGGCAAAAAAGGGAAAATGCTCGTTTGCCAAGACCGTGAATGTGGTCATCGTAAAAATGTATCTCGTACAACAAATGCTCGCTGTCCGCAATGTAAAAAGAAACTAGAATTACGTGGTGAGGGTGGAGGCCAAATTTTCGCATGTAAATGTGGCTATCGCGAGAAATTATCAACATTCCAAGAGCGACGTAAAAAAGAATCTGGAAACAAAGCCGATAAACGCGACGTTCAAAAATATATGAAACAACAGAAAAAAGAAGAAGAACCATTAAATAACCCATTCGCGGAAGCATTAAAAAAATTAAAATTTGATTAAACAAAAAGGTTCCTACCTCTATCGGTAGGAACCTTTTATTTTAGTGAATGATTTTACTTCCTTTTGCATTCTCAACAAATTTTTCACTTGATTTGTTAATTGGTGTTTTCAGTAATAACGCAGCAACAATCATAACTACTACGAAAGCACTTAACACAAGTAAATCTCGCGTTACGATATCCCAAAGCATTCCACCAACTGTTTCACGAATTGCGCTAATTGCGTATGTGAATGGTAAGAACGGATAAATCGCTTGGAAGAACGCTGGTGTCATTTGGATTGGGAATGTTCCGCCCGATCCTGCTACTTGTAGTACAAGTAAAATAATCGCCATCGATTTCCCAACGTTTCCGAAAATAGAAACGAGTGAGTATACGATACAAACGAAGACTCCACCAATAAATAAACTAAATAACACAAACCAGAACTTATCGACTACGTACGTACCGAGTAAGAATATATCTCCCATCGATACGATAAACGCTTGTGAAAGACCTATCGTTAAGAATGTTAATAAACGTCCGAAGTAAATTTCATGGCTCTTATAATTCGCGCCCTCTTCGTGTACTTCTACCGTTAATAATGAAACCATTAATAATGCGCCTACCCATAATGCAAGCACTGTATAGAATGGTGACATCGCTGAACCGTAGTTCGGCATCGCAAATAATTTATTTTCTTTTAAATTTACTGGATTCGCAAAGTAATCACTTTGCTTTTCAACATCATTTTTCAATAAGCGTATAATGTCTTTTAAATCCTCTTCAGATTCAAAATCACGAATTTTATCTGCTAATTCTTTAATCTTTTTCTCAGTAGCTGGCATTTCAGCTTTAATGTCTGCTAATTTCTTTTTACCATCTACTAAACCTTTTGATGAATCTTCTAGTAATTTTTTAACATCTGGAAGCTTTTTGTCTGCATCATTTAAAATTTGAGTTGTATTTTTCGACATCTCTTTTGTACGAGCAATTGCTGTATTGAAATTAGGTACAATTTCTGAATCATACGTCGATAATACATCTGTTAATTGAGCTGATCCGCCCTTCGCAGCGTTGTTAATACTTTCAATTACATCTTTTGTAGGTTTCTGGCCATTGTTAAGAAGTGTAATTCCCTTATTCGTTGCCTCTACACCTTTTTGTAAGCTGCTTTTCGCTTTGTTTAATTTTGCGATTCCATTATTAAGGTTTTTATCACTATTTACATCCGCTAAAACCTTATTTGTACTTTCTAGAACTGGAATCATATCATCAATTAAACCGATTCCAGATTGGAATTGACCATTTAAGCTATTTAAAGCTACTTTCGTTGAATCTAAACCGTTAATACCTCTATTTTGTACATCTTCTTTTGCTTTCTGTAAATCTGCTTTTGCACCTTCAAGGCTATTTTTTGCTTTATCATAATCTGCTTTTGCATTATCATATATTTGATTTGCATCAGCTTTAGCTTGATCTACCGCGCTAACTGCCTTTTTATAATCAGCTACAAACGTTTCATTGTAATCTTTTTCAGCTCGATCGATTAAAGCATTTGTTTCATTTAATTTCTGATTAATTCCATCACGCACATCTTGTTTAACTTCCTGACCTGTGCTAATTAAATCGTTTAAACGTTTAAAACGATTATTTAAATCTTGTTGTCCATTCTTAATATCCGTTAAATGCTCTTTTCTTGTTTTAAAGAAATTTTGCCCAAACTCAGTTTGAGCCCCTTGCTCTAAACGAGCCATAACATCAATTACATAAGAAAGATTGTCAATATGCGTTTGAAGATTATTAGATATAGTCGAAATATTTTTCTTAGCTATCTCTGGATCAACGCTTCCATTTTGCAATCCATCCATAACACTTTGTGCATAAGCTGTTCCTGCACGTGATGAGCTTAGAACATTATTTACTGTTTGATTAATATTTTGTGCTATCCCTTTATACCCATCACTATTCAACTTAGAAAGATCTGGTCTCGCTGGGAATTCAGGTAATCCATTCATTCCAGACAAATCAGGAATATTTAATTCTACACCTGGATTCATTAAAAAGTCAGTAAATGCAGCTGCACTATCCATAACGCCTTTTGCTGCCACTAAATCATTTCTTATCGTCCCTGGAGCATTTTTTAATGTTTGATCTTGTCTTGCAAAGAACTTATCTAAATTCGCCAACGCTTCCTGCCCATCATTTATTACACTCTCTACAACAGGTAAATCTTTCTGCGCTACTTTCACAACATCTTCTGCTCGAGTTGCATCATCTAACGCCTTATCCATGAGTGTATTCATTTCTGGGAACTGCGCTTCTAACTTAAATACAAGATCTTTTACTTTTTCGATACTTGGTAAGTTTGTTTCTAAATCGATTCCAAGATCATTGAAAATTTTAAAAATCTCACCGTTTGCTGTTTTTACAAAGTTTTTACTAATTTCTTCTGTAATACCTGATGCACCTTTTGCTGTAATCTTCGGTGCAATCGCGTTTACTTTTTCATTCACATAGTAATCCAGTTCTGGTTTTTTAGGATTTTCATCCAGAACAGTTGCAATTTTTTCAGAGAAGTCTTTTGGAATCGTAATACTTGCATAATAATCCCCACGCTCAACTCCGTAAATTGCTTGTTTCTCATCTACAAATTTCCAGCCAAGATTTTTGTTTTTCTTAAGGGAGTCTACAATCTCTTTCCCGATATTAATATCTTTCCCTCTTAAATTAGAACCTGCATCTTGGTTAGAAACTGCAATGGGAACCTCTTTTGTATTTCCATACGGATCCCAAGAAGCTTTAATGTTAAACCATGCATATAACGATGGTAAAATCATTAATCCTAAAACAATAACAATTGCAGCCCAATGTTTGGCTACATTCCGTAAATCTGTCTTATAAATACGCCAAATCTGTTTCATAGAAGTTATCACCTAATTATATATTTTTCCTTCTTTAGAAAATGATACATACATTTTGCAATTATATCACTTTCTACATCGTGTATTAACCAAAAACGTACTATTTTTTCCCATTAACTTTCACTTACTTTATTATATAACGAAGTGAGTCAAAGTATGAATACAAAATGACCAAATCGGTTTTACATTCAATAATAACAAATATATATGAAATGTCATAAAAAATACAAGTATTTTCTCTTGGAAATACTTGTATTCCTAAAAAAAATCCTCACAGCTTTTATTCTCTGTGAGGATTTCTTCTATTATATATCCAATTGAACCTCTACACCGAAATGATCTGAAATTACATTTCTGTTTGTACCATTAAAAATAACTTTTGAAGAATGAACTTTTTTACTTTGGTTACACAATATTAGATCGATTCGCAAATTATGTTTATTTTCATCCCAACCAGCAATCTCGCCTTGGACAGTCGTTCCTTCATCCTTCTCTATTGCTAATTCATATGTGTCATACAACCCTTTTTGCATCATATACTCATAACCTTCGCCTTCCAAGCGAGCATTGTTATTAAAATCCCCCATTAAGAAGGCGAGCTTATTACTATCTACACGCCCCATCAAACGATCAACTTGACCTTTGAATGACTCTTCTTCATCATTCCACCAACCGAGATGGCAAGAGTAAAACGTTATATCTTTACCATTATAAGCAATTGTTGTACTTACAATTTTACGCGTTTTCCAATACGTTGTATCCTCGTTTTCTGAAATAAAGAACGTATCTTCTTTTATAATATTATGCTTCGTTATAATCGCTAACCCTTCTTCATACACGTCATAACCAATATGAGAGAAATCCCAAGTAATATTGTAATCTTTTACATGTAGCGCTTTTAACTCTTCTAATAGTAAAAGTCCAAAATTATCTTCTTTCTTGTTACCGCATACATTTTCAGCTTGTATGGACTGACTTACTTCTTGCAATGCGATGACATCGTACTCTTCTTCTTGAATTACTTTAGCAAGGTATTGTATCTTTTCTATTTGATTCTCTTCTTGCCAAGAATGACAGTTTAAAGTTAGCAATTTCATATTATTACGCACCTAACATATCTTGAATGTCTGACTTTAATACGTCAGCTTTCGGACCATATACCGCTTGTACACCTTTATCTTTTACAATAAGCCCTAAAGCACCATTTTGTTTCCACTGTGCTTCTGGTGCAACAACATCTAAGTCTTTTACTGTTACACGTAAGCGTGTCATACAAGCATCTACGTCAGCAATATTTTCTTTTCCACCTAATAAATCGATAACTTTTGTTGCTAATGAACCATCTTGTACATTTCCTGTTCCTTCTGATGCCTCATCTTCATTATCAATATAGTTACCTGCACGCCCTGGTGTTGGTAAGTTGAATTTTTTAATTAAGAAATTAAATAGTGTAAAGTTAAGACCGAAGAACACTAATGAAACAATAACAAAGTTGATTAAGTCTCTTGTTAAACCTGCGTTAACCATCATTGGTGTACGAGTAATTAACTCAATGAATCCAAATGCATGAACACGTAAGTTAATTAAATCAGCTAACGCGAATGCAAGTCCTGTTGTAATAGCATATACAACATATAATACTGGAGCAATAAACATGAACATGAATTCAATTGGTTCTGTTACACCTGTTAAGAATACTGCTAATGCTGCTGATAAAAACATTGGTTTATATTTTGCACGCTTTTCTTTATCAACGTTACGGAACATCGCAAATGCAATCCCCATTAACGCTGCTGTTGAGCCGATAACTTGTCCAGCTTTGAAACGAGCTGGTACAACGTTATTTAATAAATCGTTATATGCCTTCGTATCTCCATTTGCCAATAAATTATTTAAATCTGTAATCCATGCAAGCCATAATGGATCTTGTCCTGCTACAACTTGTCCAACTTTTGAACCAGTTAGCATCGTATATGTTCCGCCTAGCTCTGTATAGTTCATTGGAATCGTTAACATATGGTGTAAACCAAATGGTAATAATAAACGCTCTAACGTTCCATATACAAACGGTGCAACAACTGGTGCACTATCTTTTGAAGCTGCAATCCAGCGACCAAATTCATTTAACCCACTTTGGATGAATGGCCATAGAAGTGATAATACAATCGCAGTAACTGTAGACCAAAGAATTACAACGAATGGTACAAATCGTTTTCCATTAAAGAATGCTAATGCCTGTGGCAGTTTATTATAGTTATAATATTTGTTATATAGATTAGCTCCTAAGAAACCTGTGATAATCCCCACGAAAACTCCCATGTTTAATGCTGGTGCACCAAGTACAGAAGTAAAGTAATCTTTTACAAGTAAATCTCCTGCTATTACTGAAGAAACTGTCGCTTTTGAATCCGCTAACATTTGAGCGTTTACGCCAAATATAGCTCCTGTAATTCGGTTTGTTAAGACGAATGCTAATAGCGCTGCAAATGCACCACCTGCACGATCCTTCGCCCAAGATCCCCCAATTGCTACTGCGAATAAGATGTGTAGATTTGTAATGATTGCCCAACCGATGTCTTCCATTACGCGAGCAATTGTATGAACTGCGTTAACATCCCCAGCAGACATACCAATTAACTTACCGATGGAAATCATTAAACCAGCTGCTGGCATTACGGCTACAACAACTAATAACGCTTTCCCGAACTTTTGCCAAAAATCAAAAGACGTAATTTTCATCTGTTCTTCCTCCCCTTTATTTATAACAACATAATGATTTAAATTATAATTTCTGTTCCCTTTATGAAAACGATCCCTTATGTTACTTTATTTTTATCTTTACGCAACCGTTTTCATAAATCTATTTTAATAAAAGCGTTTTCACTTTGCAATAGAAATTTATTTTTTTTCATAAAAAAAGATGCTCAAAGAGCATCCTTTTTTATTATGAAATGCGATAAACCCTTGTTTCATAAGGTTTTAAAGCAATTGTTGTTACTTCTTCATGTTCCGCAACTTCATAGTTATTTAAAAGCAAACGTTTGCGTTCTAGTGCAAATAAATCCTCATTATACACTGCTTCCTCTTTTGAGATATTACTAATTACAATGACTTTTTCATCCTGTAACGTACGTGTATATGCATAAATTTGTGGATCGTCTTCTAAAAGTAAATCGTACGTACCATAGTTCAGTACATCGTGCTCTTTTTTCAGGGCAATCATTTTCTTATAGAAATTGAAAATAGACTTTTCTTCATTTTTTTGCTTTTCAACATTAATTTCTTTGCAATTTGGATTCATGCTAAACCAAGGTGTACTTGTTGTGAAACCAGCATTCATCTCATCATTCCACTGCATAGGTGTACGTGAATTATCGCGGCAAGAAGCCCATATAATCTCCATCATATCTTGATGTGGTACGCCCTCTGCGATTTTCTCGCGATATAAATTTTTAATTGCAACATCATCGTAATCTTCAATATTTGGTAACTGAACATTTGTCATACCAATTTCTTGTCCTTGATAAATAAACGGTGTACCGTGCATAAAGAAATACATCGCTCCTAGAGCTGTTGCACTTTCACGCCAATATTGTTTATCATCTCCCCATGTTGAAACGATACGTGGTTTATCGTGATTTTCAATATATAAAGCGTTCCATCCTTTATTCTCTAATCCTTTTTGCCATTTCGTTAATACTTTTTTCAATCCTACAACATCAAGGTCTTTCTTCTTCTCTGCATCCCATAAACTTAAATGTTCAAACTGGAATACCATATTGAACTTACCTTGCTCTTCTCCAACCCAAAGCTCAGCATCTTCAATCTTAACGCCATTTGCTTCACCAACAGTCATAATATCGTACTTAGAGAATGTATTTTCTTTTAGCTCTTCTAATAAAGGTTGAATACCTTTCACATTCATATGTTTATCAAAAGATGGCACATATTTTAACTCTTTTGGATTTGGCATATCCTTAAGGCCTTCTTCTTTTTTAATATGACTGATCGCATCAACGCGGAAACCATCAATACCTTTATCAAGCCACCAATTAACCGTATCATATAGTACTTCGCGAACTTCTTTATTCTCCCAGTTCAAATCTGGTTGTTTACGTGAGAATAGATGTAAATAATATTGTTCTGTTTCTTCATCATATTCCCATGCCGAACCATTAAAAATACTTTCCCAGTTGTTTGGCTCCGCACCATCTTTACCATCATGCCAAATATACCAATCACGCTTCGGATTATCTTTAGATGAACGTGATTCAATAAACCATGGATGTTCATCACTCGTATGATTAATAACTAAATCAATAATAAGCTTCATATCACGCTTATGAACTTCATCTAGTAAAGCATCAAAGTCTGCCATTGTACCAAACTCATCCATAATATCTTGATAATCACTAATATCATAACCATTATCATCATTAGGTGACTTATACATTGGACAAATCCAAATTACATCTATACCTAAATCTTTTAAATAATCCAGTTTTGCAATAATACCTTGTAAATCTCCAATACCATCACCATTTGAATCCATAAAGCTTCGTGGATAAATTTGATAAGCAACCGCTTCTTTCCACCATGTCTTATTCATAGTCATTCTCTCCTTTTGCATCCCATCGGAATTTTATGCAAACGTTTTCGTAACACTATCATAACAAAATATGAACAGTTTGCAACTGTTTTCATTGAACTCTATGTAGATTCTTTATTCTTATGCTTTATTTATTTCTCACAAAGGTAAATCTCATTCTCCACCTCTCCTTGTCCACGCGTATTACAGACATTTTTCATATATTAATAAAAAGCTCTGATTATTTTAGAAAGGAGTAATAAATTGAAACAAACAAAATTAACAGGTCGTATCGTTGTTCCCACAGATCCTGACTACGACGTAGCCCGAATGAATTTAAATTTAAGTATTCCAAAACTCCCTTGTATTATTGTTTTTTGTCAAAATAACAAGGATGTATGTAACGCCTTAAAATGGGCACGTGAACGTCATATACCATTTCGGTTAAGAAGTGGACGTCATAGCTATGAAAATTTTTCTCTTTTAAATAGAGGACTTATTATTGATGTGAGTGAAATGCATCGCATTACTGTTAATACAGAGAAATTAACAGCAACAATTGAGGCTGGTGCAAATCTTGGCACTGTTTATAAAGAACTTTGGAATTACGGTGTTACAATTCCTGCTGGTACAAGTGCAAGCGTTGGAATTGTTGGATTAGCACTTGGCGGTGGTATTGGTATGCTTTCACGCTTATTTGGATTAACATGTGATCAATTAATGGAAGTGGAAATGGTACAAGCGTGTGGAAAATTTGGTGCAAAACTCATTCGTGCAAATGAACAAGAAAACTCTAACCTTTTTTGGGCATGCCGTGGTGGCGGTGGTGGAAACTTCGGAATTATCACTTCCTTAACTTTTCGAGTCCACCCCGTAAAAAATGTATCAATTTTCTCAATTACATGGGAATGGGAAGACTTTATTGCTGCATTTCAAGCGTGGCAAAACTGGGCACCTTATATAGATGAACGTCTCACTTCATCGATCGAATTATTCGCCAAGCAACGAAATAAAATCGAAGCACAAGGCGAGTTTGTCGGTTCTCCCTCTGAACTCCATTCCCTATTATCCCCTCTTCTTGAAACTGGCAGCCCCTCTCTCTTTATAGAAGAAGTTCCTTATATAAAGGCTGTCGAATTTTTTAATGGCGGTAACATCCCTGAAAATTTCAAGCGCTCTGGTTCCTATGTCTATAAACCTATTCCCCTTAAAGGCATTCAACTCATGCAATACTTTCTTTCTCATGCCCCAAATAAAGATGCTAGTATTTGGCATCAATCGCTCATAGGTGCTGTTGAAAATATTTCGCCGAATGAAACGGCTTATTTTCATCGTAAAGCAATTATTGCCCAAGAATACATTACCTCTTGGAAATGCGATGATGAAGAAAATCGAAATATACGCTGGGTTAAAGATTTACGAGAAAGCTTAGATCCTTATACACTAGGTGACTATGTGAACTGGCCCGATATCGACATTAAAAATTGGCAAACTAGTTATTATGGCTCTAACTTTCACAGATTGCGTAAAGTAAAAACTATGTATGATCCTTGTGATGTTTTTCATTTCCACCAAAGTATTCCTCCTTTTCATACGTGAAAAAGAGGATAACATAAAAAAATCATCCAATATACCGTTACCTCACAGTATGTTGGATGATTCAAGTTGATTTTCTATATCGTTTCAAATTATTGCTCCTACTCATAAACTTTTACTTACAGATTAATTGTATTTCGTATCATTTTCATGCAATGAATGTAATTTAATATTTGGTACTTTATCTTTTTCCATACCTCTATTATAAGAAACAGGAACTTGAAATTCGAATTGCTTTGTCTCATGTTTTTGTAAATAGACTGGTTTCGGTACTGGATAGCTTTTTGAATTCTCGTTTGCATTATCATATAAAACAACTTTTAATGCTTGTGAATGATTACGATAATTTTTTAAAGTAACAATGCACTTCGGTTGGATATTATCTCCATTTTCCTCCATTCTACACTGGCTATCTTCTTTTTTATATTCTATTGCTTCTACCCCTGTTTTTCCTGCATAGTACCATGTTTTATTCAATGTCTGGAGGATTGTATTTAAAATAAACGGCATCATTACAATCAAAATACTAATGCCTACTACTTTTATCTTATTCATTTTTCTAAATGTACTAGACTCCTTTTTTCCTAGCCATTTTAAAAATAATATAAATGCAATTACATGTAGTATGAAAGAAACAATCAATATATTTGAGACTTTATAATCCATATAAACATACGTATGTATCGGAACCTTATAGACATTGAATAGTTTTTCCCCAATTAATTCATTATCATTTGGAATTTTTAATAATAACAAAACCCCTATACTGTAACAAATAGCTACTAATCGATCATACTCAATACGAATCATTCTTTCTCCCCTTCACTTTGTTTTTTATTATCGATTTTAGCTATTATTACCATACTATACAATCTTTTTATAGAGGATAACGTAAAAAAGTTCCTTATAAATATATAAAGAACCTTATTAATATACATTATGAATTAAAAAATCAATATACAATTTTCACATTGAGATTTCTTCAAAATATGTTGGATTGTGTATTGTAATTTTTTTATCTAAAATTGTAACAATGCTATCATTTTTTAATTGTTTTAATACGCTGCTAACTGTCTCTCGAGATGTTCCAGATATTTTGGATATTTCAATTGTTGTAAGTGGACATGAAATTACAATCTTTTCCCCACTCTGTTCTCCTAAATCCTGCATTAAATAATTTAACGTTTGGATAACACGATCTTGTGCATTAGGAATTGTAATATTTTGCACTCGATTTTCATTCAATTTTAATATAGATGATAATTGCTGAACAACGTACATCAATTGCGTTCTGCTGGATTTTACCATATCTTCAAAGATTACCGTTGGAATATAATATACCTCCACATCCGTCATTGCTTCTGCTGTATAGTTATATCCTCTGTCTGTAAACATACCACCATAAGGAAAAATAGAATACCGCTTTACATAGTCATCGTATAATAAGTTCCCATTTTGATTAACCCGCTCTAACTTTACAAAACCATCTAACATGAAGTAAATTCTTTCCCTTGAATCCCCTTCTAAAAATAAAAATTGACCTTTTTTATAAGTTCGCCAATAAACAAACTCTGTTAAGCCTTTCAATTTTTTTTCTGTTAAATGAGCAAATAATTCGAACTGCTTTAAGTCTTTCACTACGTTCCGTCTATTCATAAAATTCCCTCTCTCTTGCTGTATGTTGGAGCGAAAAATCAAGAAAGCGTATTCAATTTGAATTTTATCATAATTAACTTATATATTCAGATTTCATCATGAAAACTTTATGAACAATGAGTACAAAAAATATTAATAAATAAAAAGAATGAAGTTATTAACCTCATTCTTTTTTTTACTACTAAGTAGCGTACATAATAATTTAAACATACATGCATACATTCTGTTTTGAAATAATAGTACCAGCTTTTTCTTCTAGTGCTTCATATACTTTTTCTAAAGACGTAATAATTGTTTTTCTTTTTGGATTTGTATTAACAAAATTAATAGCAGCTTCAATTTTTGGAAGCATGCTTCCCGCAGCAAATTGTTGTTCTTCAATATATTCTTCTAATTGATTCACTGTGACATGCTCTAATTTTTTTTGATTCGGTTGATTATAATTTACATACACATGATCAACTGCAGTTAAAATAACGAGCGTATCGGCATCTACTAATTCTGCTAATTTCTGCGCAGCGAAATCTTTATCGATAACCGCTTCAGTTCCTTTTAACCCTTCTTCGGAATCAATTACTGGAATTCCACCCCCGCCAACAGCTATCACTATGTTTCCATCTTCCACCAAAGAATTAATCACTTTATGTTCATGAATACTTACAGGCTTCGGTGATGGAACAACACGTCTCCATCCTCTACCAGCATCTTCTTTAAACACTGCTTTTGTTTCATCCATTAATCTTCTGGCCTCTTCTTCTGTATAAAAAGGACCAATTGGTTTAGTTGGATTTTTAAATGCCTCATCTTTTTTATCCACAACAACGCGCGTTATAACTGTTGCTACATCTTTTTGTATATTCCGTTTTTTTAATGCCTTTTCAATCGCATTTTCCATCCAATATCCAATCATCCCTTGGCTCATTGCCCCACAAGTATCTAATGGCATTGCAGGTGTCTTTTCCGTTTCTGCAGCTTTTTGCTGTAATAAAATATTCCCCACTTGTGGGCCATTTCCATGCGCAATTACTATATCCACATCATTTTCCATTATTTTCACAAGTTGTTCCGCTGTTTTTTCCAACGCTTCTTGCTGCGCTCCCGCAGTAGCTTCTCCAGACTGTATCGCATTTCCCCCTAGTGCAACTACAATTTTTCTTCGTGCCATATTTCAGCCCTCCAGTTCATTTCGCTTTCACAGCGCTTTATAAAGTAATACTGCCTGTAATTAATCCATAAATAGCAAAGAATGCTAAAGCACCAATTGCTACGGATGATGCTAATTCCACTCGAGTAAATATTTGCTTCGAACTCTTTTGCTTTTGAACATTGTAAAAAATAAAAATACCTGGCGCATATAAAGTCATTGTTAATAATAAATACTCTAAACCAGCTGCATAAACTAACCACACACCATAAATACTTGCTATCAAACCAATTATTATATTTTTATTTCGATCTACTTCTTCAGATTTTAAGCTATGCTTCAGTTGATAAAATGCTGAAAAAGCATATGGAATTAAAATGGCTGAAGATGCTAAAGAGAATGCAAAGTTATACGCCTGATCAGAAACGACGAATGTTAACAAGAATATTTGAATTAAACCATTTGTTATCCATAATGAATTTACTGGAGCCTTATTTTTATTTTCTTTTGCGAACCATTTTGGAAATACTCCATCTTTAGCCGCTAAATATGGAATTTCAGAAGCGAGCAAAGTCCAACCTAACCAAGCACCTAATACAGAGATGACCAAACCTAAATTTATAAAGATAGCACCCCATTTTCCAACAACACTTTCAAATAAATAAGCCATAGCTGGATTTTTCAAACCAGCAATATCTGCTTGCTGCATAAGTCCAAGAGACAATAATGTGATTAAAATGTAAATGATGAGTGTACCAATTAAGCCAATAACCGTTGCTTTCCCTACATCACTTCTATTTTTTGCTCGACTGGATAAAACAACCGCCCCTTCTACCCCAATAAATACCCATAGAGTTACAAGCATTGTACTTTTAACTTGGCTACCAACTGCTCCCCATGAAAAAGAACCAGTTTGCCCCCAAAATCCATCTAAGAATGTATCAATATGAAACGCGAAGATTCCTATGACAATAAATACAAATACAGGTACTAATTTTGCGATTGTAGTTACTAAATTCACAAGTGCTGCTGATTGAACTCCACGTAAAATTAACATGTGAACACACCACAATAATACGCTTGCACCAATAATGGATTCTACATTTTGACCGCCTTCAAAGATCGGGAAGAAATATCCTAATGAAGAAAATAATAATGTACCGTAAGCTACATTCCCAAGCCAAGCAGATAGCCAGTATCCCCACGCACTATTAAATCCCATAAAATTACCAAATCCTGCTTTTGCATAGCTAAAAATACCACCATCTAAATCTGGCCGTTTTACAGTTAGATTTTGAAAAGATAATCCAAGTGCAATCATCCCAATTCCTGTTATAACCCAGCCAATAATAATGGCTCCAGCACCAGCACCTTTTGCCATATCACTCGCTAAATTAAAGGCTCCACCGCCAATCATAGACCCAACTACAAGAGCCGTTAGTGTAAACAACCCTAATTTCTTATCTTCACCCATTCCACTCACCTCTCTTTAATTGCAATAACAATACAAAAGCAATAGTGAATGATAGTGTCTAAAGGAGGAGAAAGAAGAAAGGAAGACTCCCTTTCTTCTTTACTCCATGTTTCCTAAAGTAGCTGCCATAACCGCTTTAATTGTATGCATTCTATTTTCAGCTTGATCAAATACTTTTGAATGTTTACTGCGGAATACTTCGTCAGTTACCTCCATTTCTTTCAACCCATATTTCTCGTAAACTTCTTCGCCATACATCGTTTCAACATCATGAAATGCAGGTAAACAATGTAAGAAAATCACGTTTTCATTCCCTGTTTCTTTAATCATTTTCATATTTACTTGATAAGGTCTCAATAACTCGACACGTTCAGCAAATTTTTCTTCTTCCCCCATAGACACCCATACATCTGTATAAATTACATCTGCATTCGCAACAGCTTCTTCCACATTACTTGTTATCATTACCTGTTCATTATATTTTTTTGCTAAATCAATTACTTCTTGTGCAGGCCATAAAGATTCTGGTGTGCAAATACGTACATCCATTCCAACGATTGCTCCACCAACTAGTAAGCTATTAGCAACATTATTTCGTCCATCTCCAACGTAAACGAGCTTCACATTTTTCAACTTCCCTACATGTTCTCTAATTGTTAATAAATCTGCTAGTGTTTGTGTTGGATGCCACATGTCTGTTAATCCATTCCAAACTGGCACACCAGAATTTTGTGCTAAAGATTCTACAGTCTCATGATTAAATCCACGAAACTCAATTCCGTCAAACATACGCCCTAACACTTTTGCTGTATCCTCTACGGATTCTTTTTTCCCAAGCTGAATATCACCTTTCCCTAAATATTCAGGATTCGCCCCTAAATCTGTACATGCTACTGTAAATGCACAGCGCGTACGAGTGGAGGTTTTTTCAAATAAGAGCGCTACATTCTTATCTTCTAAATAATGATGCGGGATACCATTTTTCTTTTTCTCTTTTAATTCTGCTGCCAAATCTAGAAAATATAACAATTCTTCTTGTGTAAAATCTTTTTCTGCTAGAAAGCTTCTTCCTTTTAAATTTGGTCTAGTCATTAACATACTTCATCCCTACTTTCTCCGTTATTTATACTAAATATCTTTACGAACAATTGGCATACTCATGCAACGTGGACCCCCACGACCACGAGATAATTCCGAACTTAGCACTTCAATTACTTCTATACCGTGCTCCCGTAATAACGTATTGGATACATAGTTGCGATCATATGTAACAACTACACCTGGTGCGATTGCTAATGTGTTCGAGCCATCATTCCATTGTTCACGAGCAGAAGCAATTACATCTCCTCCTCCACATGGAATAAGAACTAATTCACTTAAGCCTAATACCTCTTTTAATGCTTCCATTAAAGAAGTACGATGTGTAATTTTAAGAGTTTCCTCATCTGATCCTTTTTCTAAAATATAAATATTCATATTCCCTTTTGGCCCTTGAATGGCTGGATGAATTGTAAACTTGTCATAATCAACCATTGTAAATACTGTATCTAAATGCATAAATGCTCGGCATTTTGGAATTTCTATTGCTAACACTTTCTTAATTTTATTTTGTCGGCTAAAGAGATTTTTAGCTAAACGTTCAATTGCTTTAGCTGAAGTACGAGCAGACACTCCAATCGCAATTGTTTCTTCATTTAAAATTAGCTCGTCGCCACCTTCAATTGGAAATTTATAATCACGATCTAACCAGATTGGTACATTATGTTTTGCAAATCTTGGGTGATATTTAATGATGTACTCCATGAATAATGATTCACGTCTACGCGCTGGTTCTCTCATCTTATTTATCGTTAAGCCATCGCCCACGCTAGCTGCTGGATCACGAGTAAAATATAAATTAGGCATTGGATCTAAGTAAAACGGATAATGATCTTCCATTAATTCATATAAATGTGTCTTCTTACTTGTTTCAATTTCGTTTTTCCGTACACCGCCCATAATTTTTTGAATTAATTCTTCATTTGAAAAGGAAAGTAAATATTCTTTTAAAGTTTGATGTGCAACATTTACGTCAGCCTGTCCTTCTTTTAAAATACGATCAACAAATTCTTCTCGAAGTTTTTTATCTACTAACGCCTCAGCGGCTAATTTTTCTAAATAAAGAACTTCAACACCCCGATTGCGTAACGTTTGTGCAAAATAATCATGCTCTTTTTGAATAATTGGTAAGTATGGAATATCATCAAATAATAATTGCTGCAAATAATCTGGCGTCAAGTTTTCCACTTCTTTACCCGGTCGTTTTAATAAAACCGTTTGTAATTCCCCAATTTCTGAAGTAACATGTATCGGATGTTTCATTTGTTGTACCTCCTTTTAAATATGTTTGATGTCTTACAAGTACATAATAAATGCTCTGCACTTTCATCTTTGTGAAAGCATCCACATTATCATTGTGAAATATTAAACAAGTTATTTTTTTAAAATCATACGAATTTGTATTTTTATAACAAACTCTCTCGCTTTTTCAATAAAAAACACATATATTACGCATATATGTTGAATATTCAACTTCCGTATTTAAACAAAAATCCTGTTTTTAATTTTATTAAAAACAGGATTTTTACATCTAAATAATTAAATTTAATCTTTCTTCTATAATCTCCCTATCTGATTTCGACTGTGAAATTATAAGGCATGTATCATTTCCACATATACATCCTATTTTTTCTTTCCAATCTAACTCATCAAATAAAACACCAATAACATGTGCATTACCAGGTAATGTTTTAATAACCATTAATTGATCTACACAATCAATTTTCACAACAACTTCTCGTAATTTTTTCTTTAACTTTATATCAGTTTGTAAATGCTCTTCTGAGAAAACTTTATATATCATTAATCCTTCTTGAGAAGGTACCTTCGTTAAGTTTAACTCACGAATATCGCGAGAAACCGTAGCTTGTGTTACTAATACATCTTTTTTTGCTAACAATTCTACTAATCTTTCTTGCTTATCTATTTCATACTCCTTTACAAATTGTTTAATTAACCGTTGTCTTTTTTCTTTTTTCATAAAAGACACCCCTTTTAATATTATAGCTCGCTATAATTTTCATCCGAAAGGGAGAGAAAAGAATGTTGCGGAAACGTTCATAGTTTAACTGTAAATATTAAATCAAACTAAATAAAAAAGAGAAGAACAGCATTCTGTTCTTCCTTTTACATTGAAAATCGTTCAATTGTTTGTTTCAAATCAGTTGCTTGCTTCTCTAAATCTTTTAATAATTGATCGATTACTATCATATTTTTAGACTGTTGTAGCGTCACACGCGCCACTTCTTGCGAACCAGCTGACGTTTCTTCAGCAATTGCTGCTACAGCTTTTGTTTGTGCTCCTGTTTGATGAATGTGGCTCACTTGTTCATTCATATAACTACTAATTTGCTGAGTTGCATCGGCTACTTCCATAACACTTGATGACATTTCTTTTAAAATTAATTCCGTAGCTTCCCCACGTTTCGCCTCTTCTTTAGCTATTTTCACTTGTTCTGTCATTTTCATTGCAACTTGTTGTACTTCATCTTGCATATTCCGTAATAACTGAGATATGTTTCTTGCAGAATGATCACTTTCATCAGCAAGTTTACGTACTTCTTCCGCAACAACCGCAAAACCTCTTCCATGCTCTCCTGCGCGAGCTGCCTCAATAGAAGCATTTAGTGCTAATAAATTCGTTTGGCTAGCAATCGCACTCACAACAGACACAATATGTTCTACTTGTTTCATTCGTTCTTCTAACTTCTGTACATTTTGCATTGAATCTTCATTTTCTTTTGCCAATGTTTGAATACCTTGAATTAAAGACGTAAAGACACGAGTACTATGCCCTAAAGCTTGAACCATTTCTGAAGACAACGTATCAGACTGCTTCGCTTTTTCTTCTACTTCACTTGCAATAGACGTCGTTGTATCAACAGCAGAAACAATTGCTTGAATTGATGCTGCTGATTGCTCAGCGCCTGAAGAAATCTCTGCAAGAGTCTCAGATACACCTTGCGCTTGTCTCGTTGCTTCTCCTGTTTGTTTTCTAATCTGCTGTACTTGATTGTTTGTATAAGAAAATGTTGTATCAATATTTTTTACCATGACCCTTAAGTTTCCTAACATCATATTAAATGCAACACTTAAAGATTTAATTTCATCATCTGTCTTCGGTAATGGAACATCTTCACGAATATCACCATCAGCTGCTTTTCTTGCCGCCTCCTCTAACTTTCGAAGCGGTTTAATTAAAAATACGGCTGCTCCATATGCTAAAATCCCAGACCATACTACCCCTAATAACATAACAAGAATATTATATACAGTTTGACTTACATAACTTTGAAAATAATCGTATATCACGTAAATAAAAAATATACTTGTTGAATATGTAATGAAAGCTAAAACTGTAGTGAATAGCATAAGTTGTGTACGTAATCCAAAAGAAAATGTTTTCCTTTCTTTTTCCATCTTCCCTTTCCCCCTTTTTATAAGCAATATAAATACTACCTATATATCATTATCCATATTTTCATTATAGAAGGATATAGGGATTTTAAAAATTATTATTTCTTTGAATATCAAATTGCACGAAAAAATAAAGGATTCTGACAATTTATGACTAATAACAGAAATAAGGGGCAACATTTGCAAAATATATTTTTAACTGGGGGTTTTGTATGATTCAAGTTCGAAATCTAGTAAAATCATTCGGTTCACTTGATGTGTTAAAAGGAATTGATTTAGAAGTAAAAGAAAAAGAAGTTGTTGTTTTAATTGGTGCCAGTGGTTCTGGTAAAAGTACATTACTTCGCTGTCTTAACTTTTTAGAAATGTACGATGAAGGCGAAATTCACTTACAAGGTGAGCGAATTGATCCAAAGCATTCAAATTTAAATAAAGTCCGTGAAAATGTCGGTATGGTTTTTCAGCACTTTAACCTCTTTCCTCATATGACCTCACTAGAAAACATCATAGAAGCACCTATTCACGTAAAAAAATTAGAGAAAGCAAATGCAAAGGATATTGGAAATCAACTTCTCCAAAAAGTCGGCCTTCAAGATAAAGCGGATGTAACTCCTCATCTTCTTTCAGGTGGTCAAAAACAGCGCATTGCCATTGCACGAGCTCTTGCAATGAGCCCTAAGATTATGCTATTTGATGAGCCTACCTCAGCTTTAGACCCTGAACTTGTTGGAGAAGTATTGCAAGTTATGAAAGAACTTGCTGAAGAAGGGATGACAATGGTTATTGTTACTCATGAAATGAATTTCGCAAGAGATGTAGCTGATCGCGTCATCTTTATGGATGATGGAAAGATTGTAGAAGATGCTCCGCCAGCACAATTCTTTTCAGCTCCATCACATGAACGGGCAAAACAATTTTTACGCAACGTTTTATAATGTAACTTCTGTTTCAAACGAAAAGGAATACATTCATACGGTGCACAACTAATCATCCAAATAAAATATTTCAATAACATACTAAAAAACCATCCGTATGATCAATATATAGGAGGGGTTTTATGAAAAGGAAACTATTAACCATTGTTGCTAGCATTACACTATGTACATCTTTCATACTAGGAGCTTGTAGCAAAGAAAGCTCTACTACTTCATCAAATGGTGAAAAAGAATTTCGCTATGCGATGAGTGGATTATACAAACCTTTTAACTATAAAGAAAATGACGGCAAACTTGTCGGCTTTGATGTAGAAATCGGTGAAGCTCTTGCTAAAAAGATGAACATGAAGGCTACGCCAGTTACAAACCCATGGGAAACGCTAATTCAAGGCCTTCAAGCGAAGAAATATGATGTAATACTGGGTAGTATGGCAATTACAGAGGAGCGCTTAAAAGCTGTTAGTTTCTCAAATCCGTACTATCGGTCTGGCGCCCAAATTTTTGTGGCTAAAAAGAATACCGCTATCTCTTCTCCAGAAGATTTAAAAGGTAAGAAAATTGGTGTTGTAAAAGCTAGTACCTTTAAAAATCTTGTTGCAAAATATACAGATCAAATCACAGAATATGACAGTGATATTACTGCTCTTATGGATTTAGAGCCTGGGCGTGTTGATGCAGTAATTACGGATCAAATGGTTGGTCTACGTATGATAAAAGAAGGAAAATCGAATATAAAAGAAGCTGGAAAACCATTAAATCTTGATGAAATGGGAATTGCTATTCGCAAAGATGATAAAGAAATGGTTGAGAAAGTAAATAAAGCGTTAGATGAAATCATTAAAGATGGTACGTATGAAAAAATCAGTAAAAAATGGTTCGGGCGTAATATTCTCGGTGAAGAGGAAAAAACGAAGTAAGTTAGCCATTCAAAAGTTTCATAAACAGTGCCCCACTGATTAAATTTTCATTTTATGTGGGGCATTTCATTCTCTACTAAAATCTATACAATATGAGGTGAAACGCATGTTTGAAATTTTTATCTCTACCTATCCCACACTCTTAAAGGCTACTATTGTCACATTACAATTAACATTAACCTCCCTAGTACTCGGTTCATTAATTGGATTATTATTTGCTTTCTTTCGAATCTCGAATAACAAAGTTTTAAATAGCATTGCTCATATCTATATTGCTATTATTCGTGGTACACCTTTAATTGTTCAAATCGCTATTCTCTATTTTGGGATTACATCCGTTGTTGTTTTTACCCCTTTTTGGGCAGGAGCAATCGCTTTAGCAATTCATAACGGTGCATATGTTACGGAAATTTTCCGTGGATCTATTCAATCCGTTGACCGGGGACAATTAGAAGCAGCTCGCTCTTTAGGCATGCCTTATCCTTTAGCTATGCGACGAATTATATTACCACAAGCATTTCGTCTGTCTCTTCCTCCTCTAGGAAACCAATTTATTATCGGATTAAAAGACTCTTCACTTGTTGCTTACGTAGGACTGTCCGAATTATGGGGATCAGGTTTATCAATTGCAGCAGGTAACTTCCAACAATTAGATACTTACATGATTGTTGGTGTATACTACCTCGTAATTGTTCTTCTATTTACTTATTTTGTTAATCTTTTAGAAAAACGATTACAGCGAAAAGAAACAAACTCTGTCCAAGTGAGCAGAAAAAACAAGAAAGAAGTTTCTTTATAGCAAAAAAGCAAGCTCACTAAGAGCTTGCTTTTTTGCTATAAAATACATCTATTTTTACTGATTTACTTTTTTAATACTCTCTTTTTCTTCTATATGTTCCTCACGATATGAAATATTATGAGGATCTAGTCCATTTCCTAAAGAACCATAGAAATGCTCTCTATGCGGATCAACTAATTCACTTCCGTGATAATACACACGTGGTGTATTCCAAAGTGCTGCCAATGCTTTTGTCATCGGCATTTCGTGATAGCGTTCCGGCCACATTTCTTTAATCTTCTCTTTTACTAACGGATAGTATTTTGAACTCATAGCAGGAAACAGATGATGTTCTGTATGATATGAGAAGTTGAAATGTAAAACGTCTACCCAGCGCGGCACTGTTACTGATAAACAGTTTGCTAATGGATCATTTACTGGAACAATTGGATTTAAGCGGTGATTTGTTGCGATATATGCCATTACAATAAAGTTAGCAATTAACAACGGAATGACATATGCAAATAACCATTTTCCTGGTCCCATAATAAACAATAAACTAATCCAAACTGTCCAAGGTAAAAGAAGTTGAAGCCATACAGATTTTTGATTGGATGACTTAAATTCTTTTATAAAATGAAAGAACATTCGAGTCGAATGCAATGTAAATTGAATTGTTAGTGACAGAAAACTAAAGAATGAACGTACATGAAGGGGCATACGATATACCCAACTCAAAAACTTACTCTTCTTAAGTTTCTCAAGTGTCGGCCATGCATCTGGATCATTCTCTTCATGCTGTGTATGAACATGGTGCGTTGCATTATGCCACTTTCTCCAAAGCTTTGGCCCTGTTGATAATGGCATAAATGCAATCGCGCCTAAGAAGTCACGAAGCCATGCCTTTCTTACAACAGTTCCATGTAAAATTTCATGCCCTAAAAATCCAAGTGAAGCAAAACATAATCCAAGAACAATTGCAATTCCTAGATTCGCCCACACATTCAATTCAAATACACCAATCGCTATTAACCCCGCCAATGCCACAAGCAAATAAGCCAGTCCACCAAATAAACGAGTAGGCACTGGTTTAAATGCTTTTTTCGGCAAATGTGGTGATACACGTGCTGCATACCACCCAAACGTATGAAGCTCCTTCATCCTTTTGCTCCTTTCTTATGCCGCGCCTTGCGCAACTTACATATATTAATTCTTGCTTCCAGATTGATTTTACTAGATGATCCAAAAAGCATCTATTATAAGGAAAATATACTCACTCTATCGTCACTTATTTTTCGCTTTTATTATCAATGAAAAACATTTCTCTTTTTACTCTCTATCAACCTTTCCACATGATGAATCATAACAATAGAATTTCTATATTGTCAACACCTTTTATGACCTAGTAATAAAAGGTGGTTATATTTTTATAATCATACTTTATTTCACTAAAGAAAATGTATAGATTCCATAAGGATTTACCCACTATATTTAGACATTTTCTTAAACGGCATAGACTCTATCTCATTCAATAACTCTCTATGTAATCAACAAACAGAATCATTTGAATTTAGTTTTATATAAATCCTACTTCTTCATAATGCCCCACCTCATTAATTATATTAAAATAATTTATACCCTCTTTTAATAAAAATAGACTTCCTCTAAAACAACACACATGAATTTCATATAATATGGAAATATTAAAAGGAAAATTGTTCTAAAATCAGGAGGTTTCCGCAATGACAAGTGATACATTTCCACAACTGCCACTATCTTATTGGATTGAATCTACTCAGTTTCCTACTTTCCCTCGTTTATCCGAAAATATAAAGACGAAAGTTGCTATTATCGGTGCTGGTATTACAGGTATTACTACTGCCTATTTACTTGCAAAAGAAGGCATCGATGTTGTTTTAATTGATTCTGGTCGTATTTTAAACGGAACGACTGGGCATACAACAGCGAAAGTAACAGCACAACATGATCTTATTTATGATGAATTAATAAATCATTTCGGTGTAGAAAAGGCCCGGCTTTACTATGAATCAAATAATAAGGCTCTACAATTCATAAATAAAACTGTTCAAACATATAAAATCGACTGTAATTTCTCAAATGAAGATTCATATTTATATACAACTACTGATAACGGATTAAGAAATTTATCGAAAGAATATGAAGCTTATCAAAAATTAAATATACCTTGTGACTATGTTCAATCTCTATCGATTCCTATTCCAGTACAATCTGCGCTTGTAATGAAAAATCAAGCACAATTCCATCCCCTTCTTTATTTAAAAACACTTTTAGAAAAGTTTGTGGAGATGGGCGGAAAGGTCTACGAACAAACAACAGCTATGGATGTGGAAAAGGGCGATTATCCACAAATAATTACAAAAGAGGGCCATCATATCACTTGTGAATATGTCGTCTCTTGTTCACATTTTCCTTTTTATGATGCGAATAGCTTTTTCTTTACGCGAATGTACGCAGAACGCTCCTACGCTCTTGCAATAAAAGCAAAAACGGAGTATCCAGGTGGCATGTATTTAAGTATTGATGATCCAAAGCGCTCCTTACGCTATATAACAAACAATGGAGAAAAATTAATTTTGGTTGGCGGAGAGAGTCATAAAACAGGTCAGGGAATAAATACGATGCTTCATTATGAAGCACTCTATTCTTTTGCTGAAGCCACTTTTGGAATAGATGAAGTTCCTTATAGATGGTCAGCACAAGATTTAATTACTCTAGATAAGCTTCCTTATATCGGACATATTAACGAAAGAAATCCAAATATATTTGTTGCAACTGGATATCGCAAATGGGGAATGACAACTGGAACTGCTGCCGCTCACCTACTGAAGGACTCCATCCTAAAAGTTCACAGTCCCTATAAAGAACTGTATGCACCATCACGCTTCCATGCAAATCCAGATATAAAAACGTTCCTCTCCCAAAACATTGATGTTGCGAAACATTTAATTGCAGGAAAGATTGAAACCGCATTACGTAAGCCAGAAGATCTCGAAGTTGGTGAAGGATCTGTCGTACATGTTAACGGTAAACGAGCAGGTGCTTATAAGGACAAAGAAGGAAAATTACATATCGTCGATACAACTTGTACACATCTAGGCTGTGAAGTTGAATGGAATAATGGTGATTGTACTTGGGATTGCCCTTGCCATGGTTCTCGTTTTTCAATTGAGGGAGACGTTCTTGAAGGCCCAGCAGATCAACCGTTAAAACGAGTTGATAATGAGTAAACAAATAAAGAAGTTCAACAGAATTACTGTTGAACTTCTTTATTTGCTATAAACCCTTTTCAGATAAAATTCGACACAAGGAGGAAAATATTAACATTAAATAAAATAATATATTCATCTACAAATTAAAAGGGGTGAATATTATGCAACCTTCAGCTCCACCTCATCTAGAATCTACAGAAACTATCTTTCCAAGCTCTATTACAAAACTTGTTGTTTTTATTTGTTGGCTAGCCATTTTAGCTGATGGATATGATTTAGGTATTTACGGTGCCGTTCTACCAAAGCTCCTAGAAGACAAAAGCTGGGCGCTATCACCAGCGCACGCTGGTACAATTGCAAGCTATGCTTTATTTGGAATGTTTATTGGGGCTATTCTAGTTGGAACGATTACAGATCTAATTGGGCGTAAATGGACGCTTATATGCTGTTTAGCACTTTTTTCTATCACAATGGGTTTAGCGGCTATCGCTCCTTCTCCTGAGTTATTTGGATTATCTCGATTTATAGGAGGAATCGGATTAGGCGGTGTTATCCCTACGGCTTCAGCACTCACTGTTGAATATTCACCCCCAAAAAGGCAATCTTTTATTTATGCTCTTATGTTTACTGGCTATCCTTTAGGTATCGTGTTAGGTGCTATTTTGTCCATGCTTATGTTAGAAGATTTCGGATGGAGAATTATGTTTGGTATCGGAATGATTCCACTACTCTTCATTCCTTTCATTATTCGCTATTTACCTGAGTCCATTCAATTTTTATTATCACGTAATCGCCAAGAAGAAGTGAACCAAATTCTTAATCGTTTTCAAATTGAATTTCATGTAAAAGATAAAACTCATCAAGACCCATCTACTATACGAAAGAAAAATGGATTTTTTACTTTATTCTCAAAAGAATACATAAAAGCAACGCTACTTTTTTGGATCACTTATATAATGGGAATGTTTTTAATATACGGTTTAAACACTTGGTTACCACAGATGATGCGCCAGGCAGGATATCCTCTTGGGTCTAGTCTGTCATTTCTACTTATGCTAAATATTACCGCAGCTATCGGCGCATTATTCGCTGGAGCAATTGCTGATCGTATAGGAGCAAAAATTGTTATTAGCATCTCTTATCTTATGGCAGCCATATGTATCGGACTATTAACAATCAAACCATCTGTTACAATCATTTATCTTTTAATTGGCCTTGCTGGTATTGGATCAGTCGGTATTACTCAAATATTAAATGCATATGTAACACAATACTTCCCATCACATATCCGAGCTACCTCCTTAGGCTGGGGACTGGGGCTTGGCCGAGTTGGTGCAATTGCTGGCCCAATTCTCGTCGGTATTATTATGACAATGCAATATGACTTAGCATGGAATTTTTACTTATTCTCCTTTGCAGGTCTTATCGCAGCTATATCTGTTTTCTTCATTCCTACAAAATAAAAAGGGCACAAACTTACTTGTGCTCTTTTTCATATGCTTCAAACAACATATCTCGAAACAATGTATTTAAACTCTCAATATCGATTCCTGATCCCTTTTCAATTCCTTTTACATATTCCTGATAGTAATGAATTTGTTCTTCTAAAAATTGATTTAGCTCCTTAATTTTCAATCCAACATCTAATTCAGTACCTGCTTTTTTCTTTATTAACAACTTTTCAATTTCATCTAATACGCTACGTTCTAATGATAATTCTGTAATCAATCGGTCAAATTCTACAGGAGGTAAAGTCGTTTTCTCTTCTAGCCACTTACAAGCTAAAATGGGACGTAATACATAAAAGTACTTTTTCAGCTTTACATTCTCACCTTGCAAAAATTCACGATAATTTTTCGACGCCATATGTAAATAATGATATATCGTTGCTTTTGGATCAAAATTCTTCTCACTCATCTGTTGAAGTAGTTCTGGAAAATTAGAGTTTTTCGAATAAAAAATTGGTGATCGAATCCACTCAAGTAAAGCAGGATTCGACTTCGCGAATAGTTGCAACGCCTTTTTAATATCCCAACCACTTATATCTAAATCATCACTAATTGGATATTCAATTACATCTCGTTTGTCATGAATTGATAAATACCATTCTACCGGATGTATATAAACAAACCTAACATCATAATCGCTATCTTTCGATGGAAAACCCCAAGCACGACTCCCTGATTCTACCGCAAATAAAATTTTCACATCATTCTCTTTTTCAATTCTTTCTAACTCCAACTCGATTTTCTCTCTCATTGCATAACACCTCCATTTTTTGATTATTTCCTTGGAAATTCGACAAATACAATACTAATTTTACTACATACCAAAAAAACTGTCAGAAATTACTGACAGCCTGATGAAACGTCTATTGTTGCTTTTCGATTACAGTAGTAGCAATTCGTTCAAACTCTTTTTGAATCTCCTCTTTATATGCATCTACTATTGAAAAATCCATAGCAGCAATATAAATTCGTTCTAATTTATCACGAACCGATTTTGCTTTCGCTAAGAAAGACATCGCCTCATTCATTTTTGCTTTATATTGAATGGAGACATCACGAATTTCCTTCGCATATTTCTCATCCGTCCCTGGCGTAACAATAAGGGCATACATATCAATAATTTCATCACCCTCGCGACTTGGAAAATATTCATGTGGTGCGGTGCTATCAAAAATTGCAAATCCTAATTCTCTTACGATAACCATATCAAGACTATTCGGGTCAAATCCGCAATGATATACTTCAACTTCAAACCCTTTTTCCTCAGCTGCCTTAGCTAACTTTTTGAGCATCGTTGATTTTCCAGAGCCTGGGCGCCCTTTTATAAAATAACGATGTGGTAATCCTTCTGTTAAATTAGGAACAAAATCAACTGCTCCTTTCGGTGTAGCAGCTCCTAAAAAACGATGTTTTACAAGCGATTGTCTCCCGCTTTTATCTGCAAATAATTTCTGGATTAGCTGATTGGTTAGTTCATTTGCTTTATTAAAATCTATATTATCAATATATATCTTCTCCCACTCATCATGTATAACCAATGCCTCTTTAAAACGTGCGTAAGCAGACTGAAAAGCTTTGCTTGCTTCTGAAACAAATCTTTCAATTTCTAACTTCTGCTTTCTTAGTTTATCTGAGTCCCAAGCAATTCCTAAATTTATATACTCTTCAACAACTCCTGGCATTTTTGGCTCAATAACATGCGGCGATGTCCCATCAACAATTCCTACTTTTAATTTTGGGATAATTACACCATCAACCGATTTATTATCAGAAGAACAATGTAACAATTCAATATCATATCCTTTTTCAATCCATTCACGACCTATTGCCTTTATTAAAGAAGATTTTCCCGTTCCTGGGCCACCCTTTAAGATAAATAATCTGTCTAATCCTTTTAAATTCTCTTCGTATAAATTGTGAAATCCCCTAGCTGTATTACCACCAGCATAATAATTTAATACATTTCCTGTCACTGCACTCACTCCTTCGCAGCATTCTATTTACATAAGCTACAATATGCGAGCAGCTTTATTTGGGTGAATACCTATTTTGTATTGCACGAAAAAAGGAAATGAATCACAATTTAACTATCGGAAAATTCCGTTTTCAAAAAAACTGAATACTTCTTTATCAAGAGAGGCAGAGGGACCGGCCCTTTGAAGCCCAGCAACCTCAGTTTATACAAACTGAATAGGTGCTAATTCCTGCAAAATGCATTGCATTTTGGAAGATAAAACTCAACTAGCATGTAAAGCTCACCTTTCTTGATATTGAAGGGTGAGCTTTTTATTATTTGAAAAACATATATTGGAGGTATGTAAAATGAAAGTAATTGATTTATCGCAAACATTTGAAAATAATATGTCTCAATTTCCTGGAACACCTAAAATACAACTAGAAGCTGTTACAAGTGTTGAAGAATCAGGCTATCAAGTTACAGATTTTCATTCTGTCGTTCATGTTGGCACGCATTGTGATGCTTCTGCGCATTTTATTTCAGGCGCAACGACCATCGATCAATTACCGCTGGATCAATTTGTAGGTGAAGCTGTTCTTATTGATGTAACTCATGTACAAGAACGAAAACTACCTAAAGAAGTACTGCACGATGCTGATATAAAAGAAGGAGATATTGTTATTTTCCATTCCAATCTATCTACTAAATGGAACACAGAGGCGTATGAGAAAGAAGCTTTTTATCTTTCTGAAGAATTAGCTGAAGAATTAGTTCAATTAAAAGTAAAATCTATCGGTTTAGATTTCATTTCTCCTGATGAAGTCACAACAGAAACATCACCGATTCATCACATATTACTAGGGAATAATATTTACTTAATTGAAAACTTAACAAATCTAGATGCTATTGAAACAAAACGTTTCTTTTTCTCAGCAGCACCTTTAAAAATTAAAAATAGTGACGGTGCTTTCGCAAGAGCATTTGCTGTTATTTTTTAAACACAGCCTATAAAAAAAGCAAAGGCCACTATTGGTCTTTGCTTCTATATTTTCTATTTAAATTAAGAAAGAATTGTTCCACACGAGGACGCACCCAAGCTAAACAATCTATCTCTTTCTTCTTTGTGCAAGCTATCTCTTCTCCATCTACCATTTCAACAAGTTCTAGTTCTAACAGTTGCCTCGTGAATGCTAACATATTCACTTCTTCGGATGGATACTCTTCTTTTAATTTCTCCTCAATTTCTCCCAATAAAAAACCGTCACGCATCATTGCCAATGCATCAATCCAAAGTGGCGGCATTTCATATTTTTCTCCTGTAATTGTATCTTTTACAATATAATTCTTTTGCTCTTTTCGAAATTGAATCGTGTGTAAACATACAGTCGAATTTAATGTTAATTCCATCATACCACCTCTTTCATAATATCTGCATAGAAAAAAGGATGCGCGTGCACCCCCTTCTTATCTTTTCATAACACTACTGAACCGTTACATGAGTAATCAATCTCATGTCGATATTTTCCTCCATTATAAACGAAGTATTTTATAAAAAAAACCCTTCTTGAAACATTTTATAAAATGTTTATATTTACACAACAAGAACACTTTTCTGAAAAATCTTTTCTCCCAATACATTAAACGGTCGGCAGAAAAATTTCTACTTTCGTTCCTACTCCTAGACTACTTTGGATTGTGATACTCCCTTGATGTTCCTTAATAATTTTATATGTAATCATTAATCCAAGTCCTGTACCAGTCTCCTTTGTTGTGTAAAATGCCTTGCCAATTTTTTCTAATTTCTCATTCTCTATACCAAATCCTTGGTCTTCAACAGAAATACACAAATGTCCTTGCGTTTTTTGATATGCACGGATATGAATTTCTCCGCCCTCTGGCATTGATTCTATTCCATTTTTAATGATATTTAATAACACTTGTTTTAATTGCTTATCATCACCGTTTATAGCCGGTAAATTCCCATCTACTTGTATATGACATTTAACTCTATATTGCATTGCATAACTTTCCATTAGATGCACAACATATAGAAGGATGTCTCGTATATTACACCTTTCATAATTTGTTGGCTTTGGTTTTCCTAACAACATCAATTCACTAACAAATCCATTAACCCTTTCAATTTCTTGTAGCATAATGTCGTAGCTCATCGTATCAGTTGGATTTCTTTCTTTTTGCATTTGCGTAAACCCTTTTAACGCTGTTAGCGGATTTCGAATTTCATGGGCAATTGTTGTAGACATAGTCCCAATCACAGCTAAATTTTCCGTCTCTTTCATATTGTTCATCATTTCAACCACTGTTCTTACATAAGATTGAAATCGTTTTAATAAAGAATGTGAAATAATGAAATAGAATATACATAAAACAAGTGGAATTACCACTTTTAAATCTTGTAATAGCAATGTGAAAAATACGTACTTTCCAATTACACTAAAGGAAACTAAATAAAAGTATTTTCTATTCACGAAAACTGGGGCAAATAAAATTAATAACATTTCTACCATACTACCATGTTCAAAAGGTCTATCCGTTCGCAAATAAATCATTAAATTATTCACAAGATTGATAAACATGTACCCAAATAAAAATAAATATTTTACAGAATATACATACCCTCTTTTTTGAAGATATATAGAAATAGGAAATAATGCTATTACAAATATAGGCACACCTATCCCAAGACTACCTTCTGGCCACCCTACCGCTGTTCCATTAATATTCATAGCAGGATATACAAAATAATATATAGCGTCATATAAAAAGAATATAATATAAAATAATAATATAAATACCTTTAAGGCTCTTCTTTCTTCATAAATCAAGCTCTTGTATTTATTCATATAAAAACTCCCCTTGATCGATACAAAAAACTTTCATTGTTATCTCCTTAAAGTATAAGTATGAAATTGCTTTCAGGGCAATATTTAACCTTATAATAATGAAAGGAAGGAGATCTCTCCTTCCTTTTGGTAACAACTTACATCCATCTTACCCTGTCATGTAACAATCCATCTGTAAAATTATTATGCCCTATTACAAAATCCTTCATATATAAATTTAAATACTCACCGTACTTACTTTCTGTATTTAATAACAACTCCTCGACGTAATAAGCACCTTGTTCAAATTGATCTAAAAGTAAACTGGACAAGCCCGCATAAATCCCGCACCCTACCTGAAAATACGTTGCATTCGTTTTATATTTACGAAAAACTTGGCTACTATTCATCACATTATACATATATGTCTCACTATTTTCATAAACGAGTAACACACCGACCAAGTCCTCTCCAGCAACCTCTTCTTCCGCTGGATTAAACACTTTACGATTCCAGTTCCATAAATCTTCTACTTGATCTAAGTTCTGTCTAATTATATTTGTTGTATACTCATTAATTCGGTAAAGAAAACCAACTTCCATATTGAAGTTTTTCCCTAAAATTAATACTTCCTCATGTGGCATTAAACAACCATAGAATTCTTTTTCTCCTAACTTCACTTTATACTCTGAAGCATATACATCTTCATAAAAGTAAAGAGGACGATGATGACTCATATACATCGGATAACTCCAGATCGCTTCATCTAAAAATCGCTCTACTGCCCATGAAGCATAAAGTGTATGTGGCTTTATAAGTGCTGTATCATTCAAAAATGATGTGTCATGTTCTACAATATAACATGCTCTTGGCCTTTCATTTGGTCGTTCCTTCATAAGCTCAACAACCATCCATTGAACAACACCTGGATTCATACCTGAACCTATAATCGCTTTTGTATTTGTAAATTTCTCTTTCTCCTTCTCAAACCTTGTATATCTTTCCGTAAGCTGAAAGCCGATTAAGCTATCGTCCTGATCTACTGCCTCATTTTCCAAGGCTGAGTTAATATAACAAATTCCTAGTTCATTACAGCAGCTTAATACTCTAATTGTATCTGCCCCTGAAACATCAATCACAACACTCGTTCTTTTTTCTTTTAAATGTTGTTTAAATTCCACTACATTTTGAAGATTTATTTCATATAAATATAATTGACTTTTCAAATTCGAAAACAACTCATCATAATAAGTCCTATCTTTTTGTTTTATATCCACCAAATGAAATTTGGCATTCTTTAATACTTCATAAATTGGATCTTTTTCATTTGCTATCGCTTGATTTAAAATTGCTAAAACTGCTTTTGCTGCTCCACCAGCACTACCAAGCAATGTAATTGATAACGAATTCGGAAACTGCTCCACAAACAAAACCCCTTTAATAAATTAGTTGAGCAGCTCCTCCTCAAAAAATAAATTGAATACATAAAAAGATAGCTCGTACACATTTCTTTATAAATTAGTACAAATTCTTCAAAACAAGATTCCACTATAATATATTTATATTCAATTCATTTTCCCCTCATATTCAAATCGGGCTAAACAAATAGGCTCGACCTTTTCTTCTGCATATAAAAGAAAAAGTCAGCCCTTCCAACTAATCTACGGACAATGGACGGATTTTACATGTTGAATATTCACATACATTTTTGCATCACGTGCTTTTGATATTTCAATATGACCTTCATCAATTTTCGCCATTTTTCCAATTTTATTGGACTCCTCACCTAAATCAAACACCATAATTTTCCCAGTCATTTTAATAAGCTGTTCTTCAAATGTTCTAGCTAATGTAATATTTAACGGATTTACGGGGAGTTCATTTTTATTGAGGGCATACGGTACTTGGTTTTCTTTATACGGAATTAACCATTTTAAATGCTTTAAAGATATATATACCGTTTTATAAACCGGACTATAAAAAACAATATAGTCGTTCATCACACTTGTAACATAACCATGTATTGGAGCATTTCCTGCTACATAAACTTCTGTAAAAATCCCTTTAGAAGTACTTAATACTTTTCTCAAAGAAATTGAAGGGGATTCCCTCTTAATTACAGAATCAACATCTGGTTTTAGTATGTCTTCGTCATGTGGTCTTAAAAATTTATAGTATTGTACATGATATAAAGATATATATACATAGTCTTGTCCATTGTAAAGAACAATAATGTCATTTCCTACGTCTATTAATATACCTTTAAACCTTTTTTCACCGATTAATTTAACATATATATTTTCCCCAATACTTTTGTTTAACTCATTCATCTATATCCTCCTTCCTATGAATTTCAGCTTCCCTATCTTCCTTTTCAAAAAAATAATCAGGGCAATGTTCTGTCTTAATAGTAAGTAATTCCTTTTCATACTATCGAAATAAGAAATTGTTCTTCTCTTTCCCTCATAATGCCCCTCTTATTTATTAAACATTATTCATCTTCATTCTTTTTACATTTCACTACTTGACTCACACTCTTAATATGATAATTAATGATATAAATAACTTCCTCACCGTTTACTAGCGTAATACATTCTTCATGCACTTCACTTAATAGGCCTTCTACACACTCTGGGCCGCCACGGTTAATCTTTACCCACTTATACTTCAAGTCACGTAATACATCGACGAAAGTATCATCATCAGAGCAGAAACATGAAACATAGCCATCGCCACATTTACTTTCTTTCACTTTCTTAACTAGACTCTTCACATGTTTCAATTGGTAATATACTAATTCACCAAGAGGAAGTTGTAATGTAAGGTAATCTCTTCCTAACGATACAAGTACCCCCACTCGACTCTCTGGTCCACGAAGATTTACTTTTACAGTCTCACCGACTAAGCCTTTAATTTGTTCACAGCATAATATACTTTCCAAATTTGTATCCTCCTTTCTTATTATCTTCCTCTTCTTGACTGTCTTTGTGCGCGAGCTCGACCTGAATTATCACTACTACTGTCCTTACTGTTACTATCGTCGCTCTCATCGCTCTCTCCGCATGCTAATGCATTATAGTTAACACTTTTAATATGCTTTATTGCAATTAATATAACTTCTTCTTTTACAATTAATGTAACGAAGTCACAAGAAACATCTTGTAAAATTCCTTCCACTTTCTCTGGACCACCGCGATTAATTTTCACCCAGCAATATTTGAAGCTTAGAAGTAGTGCTTCAAAGTCGTCTGCACATTCGCAATCTTCCCAATCGCAATCACTTGATCCACAGTCTTTTGCATTTTTCGTAATACTTTTCAGATGGCTAAGTTGATAGTAATAAAGCTCACCTTTTTCATTCTTCAATACGAAGTAGTCCGGACATACTGATATTATTGTCCCTTTTTGAGATTCTGGACCACCCCTGTTTACTCTCACAAAAGATCCAATTAAGTCTTTCAGAAAATCACAATGAAATAAACTCACGAGAAAACCCCTTCCATTAATTTATAAGCTTTTGCACTGATAGTATATGTATCTGTACAGGTTACGTTCTCTATGTTTGTCCTAGCTAGAAAAAAATATGCTTTTAACATGGTAGACTACTACCTATCAAAAACATAAGGAATTCTGCATGCCCATTAGGCTTTCGATACCTTTAGACAAAAAATCCCGTATGAAGATACATTTCTGCATATCTTCATACGGGATTTCCCAAAGTTTAGTCTTCGTCTTTAACATCCATATCTTCTGGAATTGGTTCGTTTAATATTTCTTCCACTAACTGCTTATATTTCTCCATTTGTTCTAAATGCGTATTGAATTGTTCTTTATTTACTAAATATTGCTCTCCATCGAATAGCGCACGAATTTTCTTTTGCTGAATTAACTCTTCAATATACGATTTTGGTAAATTCAAATACTCCGCAGTCTCTTCTACTGTTATATACAATGCGTTCATTCCTTTATTATTTTTTCATCTATACTGTATCTTACTTTACTTTATTTTTGTAAACAAATAAAAAAGATTTTGTAAATGCAGTTCAAAAAGCAGGTAGATGCATTCCATATATTGTATAGTATTATATAGTAAGAATTTTTTAAATATAGAATGGTATTACCCATTTACACAAAGGAGAGTTAACATATGGCTACTCGTCACATCATTACAATGTTAGAAAAAACACTACAAGTTGAAACAGAAAACACAATTTCTCATTTGAATGTATCTTTATCTGATCGTTTTCTTTCTCAAAGCACAGCAATACATGAAAACAATTGTTATCATACAATTGGTGAATGGTACAAAAATCATTTCTTATTCCAACAAGATGATTTCCTTTGGGCTAAATATGCCTTCTATGACGCATATTGTGAAGCCATCCAAAAACAAGGTCATCTTACAAAACGCGTCCGTCAAATATTAGAATCATTGGCTCGAAAACACGGAAAACAGTATATTGCTTCTATACTAAATATGCCATTTCCTAATAAACGCGCTAAAGGGACAGCGTAATTTAGCCATGTTCTGTGTAAGCAAAACATAGCTAAATTGTTTTCTAGGATGCTTTACCAATAAAATGTTCATATCATATGAACTGATGAAACCGGTGTCATTATAATGATAGAAAATATAGTAAACAGGAAAACCCCCACGTACATCTCTCATTCACTTGAATAGAGAAATACGTGGGGGGATACTTGTTCCTTATTATTTCATCATCTGCTTAATCAGTTCGCGATTTCTCTTCTTAAATACTTCATTATGAGAAGAAACCATTCCGTACTCACTTGCATCTGGTTGGATAAATTGTTTTGCTTTATTCACAGCATTTCCAGCATCTTGGAATGCACCTGCAATTAAGTGTAGTTTCCCTTCGTGCTTTAAAATATCTCCAGCAGCATATAATCCATCTACTGAAGACTCACTATTTGCATTACCTGCAATATAATAATTATCTATAATTGCAACGTCTAACTCACTATTTTCTAATAATGTAATGTCGCGTTCATATCCATGATTAATAATAACTTCATCAATAGGTAAGTGAGAAACCTCACCTGTTTCATGATTTGTTAATTCTACATATTCGATCGCTTCATGATTATCACCAGCAATTAATTTTGTAATCGATGTATTAAAGAAACACTCCGCTGAGCTGTTCATAAGTTGTTTTACTTGTGCTTCATGACCAGATAATTCTTCTTTTCTATAGGTTACATACACTTTTTTCGCAATTGGTTCCAATTCATTTGCCCAATCAACAGCAGAATTGCCTCCACCGGAAATAATAACTGTTTTACCTTTGAAACGCTTTAAAGATTTAACTGTATAATTTAAATTCGATACTTCAAATCGCTCAGCACCTTCAATAGATAACTTTTGCGGTTTCAATATACCACTTCCTGTTGCGACGATAACTGTTTTTGAAAAGTGTTCTTCGCCAGTACTTGTTTTTAATGTAAAAGTACCATCTTGATTACGAATAATCGATTCTACTTTTGTATCTAATACAACTTCCGGCTTAAATGTTAACCCTTGCTGTACAAGTTGTTCAATTAACTTATCACCTGTAACTGGCAATAGTCCTCCTACATCCCAAATCATTTTTTCCGGATACACATGTATTTTTCCACCTAAATGTGGTTGAAATTCTATTATTTTTGTTTTCATTTCTCTGAGTCCACTATAAAAAGCTGAATAAAGCCCTGCAGGTCCTCCGCCTATCACGGTTACATCAAACAATTCTTCTCGATTCATTCGTGCTCACTCCTCAGCTATTAATCATTGATTATCATTCTCAATAAAATATAACCTGTTTCCGCAAAATTTACAATCAAAATTACTATTGACAATACACCTATATAAAATTATATTATTTAAAGAATCAATAGTGATAATCATTATCATTTTGTTAATAATTAGCAAATTTGAGATTACATCTTATTTTATTAATATGGTTAATACTATATTATAAAATCTCATATTCAAGATTTTTAATAAATCATTTTGCTTTACCACTACTCTTTCAAAAAGATTGCAGTTAAACAAATTATTGTATACACATATCATCTATGTTAAAGGAGAAAGACGATGAAAAAGTTATTTATTTCACTAACAGTTCTTTTCGTTCTTGTTATGAGTGCTTGTAGCAATGGCTCTACAGACAAAAAGAACGATGCAAAAGGTAGTAAATCAGAAACAATTACATACCAATCTGAAAATGGTAAAGTAGAAGTTCCTGCAAATCCAAAACGCGTTGTTGTACTATCATCATTCGCTGGTAACGTAATGTCATTAGGTGTAAATCTTGTTGGGGTAGATTCATGGTCTAAACAAAACCCACGTTTTGATAGTAAACTTAAAGATGTTGCTGAAGTATCAGATGAAAATGTTGAAAAAATCGCTGAACTAAATCCAGATTTAATCATTGGTTTATCAAATGTTAAAAATGTCGATAAGTTAAAGAAAATCGCTCCTACTGTAACATACACTTACGGAAAAGTTGATTACTTAACACAGCATTTAGAAATTGGTAAGTTATTAAACAAAGAAAAAGAAGCAAAAACTTGGGTTGATGACTTCAAGAAACGTGCACAAGAAGCTGGTAAAGAAATTAAAGCAAAAATCGGTGAAGATGCAACAGTTTCTGTTGTAGAAAACTTCAACAAACAGCTTTATGTATACGGCGAGAACTGGGGCCGCGGAACAGAAATTCTGTACCAAGAAATGAAATTAAAAATGCCTGAAAAAGTAAAAGAAAAAGCATTAAAAGAAGGTTATTACGCATTATCTACTGAGGTATTACCTGAATTTGCTGGTGATTACTTAATCGTAAGTAAAAACAAAGATACTGATAACTCATTCCAAGAGACAGAATCATATAAAAACATCCCAGCAGTAAAAAATAATCGTGTATATGAAGCAAACATGATGGAATTCTATTTCAATGATCCACTTACATTAGATTTCCAACTAGACTTCTTCAAGAAGAGCTTTCTTGGTAAATAATACAAACATGAGGAATTCTTAATTTAAGAATTCCTCTTCCTTTATTCTATGAACAGAAAAGATGTGAAACGAATGACAAAAGATCATGATAATCCACGTTCTATAGCTTTTACATACAAACTAATTTTAAGCTTAATTGCATTCTTTCTTATTTTTATGGTTGCAATGGTATTAGGTGCTGCAGATACTTCGATAAAAGATGTATGGTTAGCACTCACTTCCTCCGCTAAAGGAGACAAAATATCTATTATTCGAGAAATACGTTTACCACGTGAAGTTGCTGCTATTTTTGTAGGAGCTGGATTAGCCGTTTCTGGAGCAATTATGCAAGGATTAACACGAAATCCACTTGCGGACCCTGGATTATTAGGGCTATCTGGTGGAGCAAATGCTGCGCTTGCACTAACACTTGCTTTCAATCCTTCCATCAGCTATCTTTACTTAACGTTAGCTTGCTTTATCGGTGCTGCAATTGGCGCAATTATGGTATTTGGAATTGGTATGGTGAAAAAAGGCGGCCTTTCTCCTCTTCGAATTGTATTAGCGGGCGCTGCAGTTTCAGCATTTCTACTCGCAATTTCAGAAGGAATTGGCATTTACTTTAAAATTTCACAAGATGTATCACTTTGGACTGCTGGGGGCGTAATTGGAACAACTTGGAGCCAATTAAAAATTATTATTCCAGTCATTTCAATTAGTATCTTTAT
Organism: Bacillus sp. GC_Bacil_1; assembly: GCF_026540675.1. NCBI lineage: Bacteria > Bacillati > Bacillota > Bacilli > Caryophanales > Bacillaceae > Bacillus > Bacillus sp. GC_Bacil_1. The sequence goes on along the minus strand of NZ_JALNUG010000011.1, from coordinate 70,886 downwards.
CGCTATCTTACTAGCAAAAAAATTGACAGTTCTTAGTTTCAGTGAGGAAGTGGCTATTGGACTAGGTCAAAAAATTATTGTTATTAAAACTATTTTATTTATCATTATTATCTTACTTGCAGGTGCATCTGTAGCGCTTGTTGGAAATATGGCATTTATCGGTTTAATGGTACCTCACATGGTACGCCCAATTGTCGGTCCAGATTACCGATTTGTTATACCGATGTCAGCAATTGCTGGAGCTTCCTTTATGCTACTTGCAGATACAATCGGACGTACTATTAACGCTCCGTACGAAACACCAGTTGCGGCAATTGTCGCGATTGTAGGATTACCATTCTTCCTATTCATTGTACGTAAAGGAGGAAAAACATTCTCATGATGCAATCTATTTTAAGAAAACAGCGTCTCATTATACTCGCTTTACTTATAGTAATCATCACAACCATTGTAATTGGAATGGGACTTGGTTCAGCATCTTTATCTTATGATCGACTACTCCCAACATTAATGGGGCAAGGGACTTTTAAAGAGGAGTTCGTTTTATACTCTTTAAGACTACCTAGAATTGTCATTACATTATTAGCTGGTATGGCTCTCGCTTTATCAGGGGCTATTCTGCAAGGAATTACCCGAAATGATTTAGCTGAACCTGGTATTCTTGGTATTAACTCTGGGGCTGGTGTTGCTGTTGCTATTTTCTTTTTATACTTTCCAATAGACGTAGGTTCATTTCTTTACTTACTACCTGTCGTTGGATTTATTGGGGCATTTCTGACAGCTGTTCTAATTTACGTATTTTCATATAGTAAATCAACTGGACTTCAGCCGGTGCGATTAACATTAACCGGTATCGGTTTTGCATTTGCACTATCTGGAACGATGATTGTCCTTATTTCATCCGCGGATCGTATGAAAGTAGACTTTATTTCAAAATGGATTGCCGGAAATATTTGGGGAGATGACTGGATCTTCGTTTTAGCAATGCTCCCATGGTTAATCGTATTCATTCCGTTTATTTTCTATAAAGCAAATCGATTAAACATCTTAGCATTAAACGAACCAGTCGCAATCGGCGTTGGAATTGAAATTGAAAAAGAACGCAGGTACTTATTAGTTGCAGCCGTTGCACTTGCAGCTGCAGCTGTTTCCGTAACAGGAGGAATTAGCTTTATCGGATTAATGGCTCCTCACATCGCAAAATCTTTAGTAGGTCCAAGGCATCAAATATTCATGCCTATCGCCGTTTTAATTGGCGGATGGTTATTACTACTAGCAGACACAATCGGGCGAAATATCGTTGATCCTAATGGCATTCCAGCAGGTATTGTCGTTGCTTTAATTGGTGCACCTTACTTTATGTATTTGTTGCTTAAAAAAGCTTAAAAGACACCCTCAAGATCTTTTCTTGAGGGTGTCTTTGTTTCATTCTACTGCTGCCCATATCCTTCAAACTTCTTCGCCAAATTCTCCATCTCATCTTCTGGCAATAACTTCGGTTCTCCGACGCTTTTCGTTTGATAATAAATTTGTGCACAAAACTCAATTTCTTCCGCAACAGTAAATGCCATTTTTATATTATTTGCACCTGCAATTAAACCGTGATTCGCAAGTAAAACAGCACGGCGATCAATCATGCCTTCAAAAGCAGCCTCTGCTAATTGCTTCGTACCAAATGTTTCATACGGTGCACAGCGCACATTCGGTCCTGCGAAAGCAATTAAATACGACACAGCCGGAAGCTCCCATCCTAATGACGCAATCGTCTTCGCGTAAGGAGAATGTGTATGCACAAGCGCATTTATATCTTCACGCTTCCTATAGTAAATAAGGTGCATATCTAATTCACTTGATGGTTTTCTCTCTCCTTCTACTACTTCACCATCTAAGTTTAATATAACCACATCTTCAGGCTTTGTTTCATAATAATCTAAACCACTTGGACTAATCGCAACAAGACCTTGTTCACGATTAAAGATACTAATATTACCGCCCGTCCCCTTTGTTAAACCACTAGAAATCATTTTCTTTCCATACGCTACAATTTCTTCTCTTTCTTTTTGTAATAACATATACATCCCCCTAAGTATGAAGCTTATGATGACTGACTTTTATATTTATCTACTTATTGAAATAGCTTTTTTAAATTCTCCGTAAACGGTGCCTTTACAATCCCTTTTTCTGTAATAATCGCTGTTACATTTTCATGTGGAGTAACATCAAATGCTGGATTATATACTTTACTTTCTTTCGGAGCTGAATATTGTCCAAAGCGATTAATCACTTCAGAAGCATCTCTTTCCTCGATGGGAATTTCTTTTCCTGTCGGTGTTTTCAAGTCGATTGTCGGCGTTGGCGCTGCTACATAAAACGGAATGTTGTAGTATTTCGCTAAAATAGATACGCCTAATGTTCCAATTTTATTTGCTATATCACCGTTCGCTGCCACACGGTCGCATCCAACAATTACAGCGTCAATCTTCCCTTGTGACATGACCATAGCCGCCATATTATCCGTAATGACAGTAACATCAATTCCCGCTCGCTGTAGTTCTAATGCCGTTAACGTTGACCCTTGTAATCTTGGACGTGTTTCATCCGAAAAGATTTTTAAGTCCCATCCTTTTTCTTTTGCTAAGTACATTGGAGCCGTCGCAGTACCATACTTAGTCGTCGCTAACGCACCAGCATTACAATGTGTTAATACTCCCATTCCATCATGGAATAATGTTAATGCATGTTCTCCAATTTGACGGTTAATTTCTTCATCTTCTCTATGAATTTCTTTTGCCTCTTCTAGTAATCTATCTTTCAACTGTGAGATTGATAAATGAATATTATCTGCCGCTACACTTTCCATTCTTTCAAGTGCCCAAAATAAATTTACTGCAGTCGGTCTTGATGTCGCCAAGTATGTGCATACCTTTCTTACTTCATCCATAAATCCTTCTTCCGTACTTTCAGCAAATTCCTTTACCCCTAAATACACTCCATAAGCTGCTGAAACACCAATCGCTGGTGCACCTCGTACTTTCATTACTTGAATGGCATCCCACACACTTTCAGCTGTTTTAAATGATTCATAGACAATTTCATTCGGTAATAACGTTTGATCTAACAAAACTAAAGCATCATCTTTCCACTGAATTGGTATTAATTGCTCTTCCATCATATTCTCCCCTTACTCCGCGTAGTGCATTGACTGTTTTTTTAACGTTTCTACAAAACTTGTACCCGTTCTATATTGATTCGCTCGTAAAATAAAACTCTTCGCTACTTTAAGACAAATTCGCTCCGCTCTAGCACGTGCTTCCTCATTCTCAATACAAGTAATATCTTTTACTTTCGCTAATCCAACAATACGGCGGATTAATTCAAGACCTGTCACTGCAGCTGTATCCTCTAATACAGATTGTAAATATACTTCGTTAAAGCCTTCTTCCTTCGCCATAATCTCGGTCACATGAATATCCCAAGCATCTAAAAACTTCTTCTTAAATAAATCAATTACCTCTACCATCGTAGTTTGTAACCAATCCATATACGTATCTTTCTCAGCTCCAGGTGGCATCGTTGCATCTGCATTCACCCAAGCAAACATTAAATTCGCCATTACATTCCCAACGTCATATCCCATAGGTCCATAAAAAGCAAACTCAGGATCAATAACCTTTGTAGAATCATCTCTTACAAAAACAGAACCAGTATGTAAATCACCATGAAGCAATGCCTGTGCATTCGTCATAAAAGAAAATTTACGTTTCGCTACTTCCATACGAAGCTCTTTATCACTATAAATATGCTCCCTAATCCATCCCTCATTTAAAGGAAATAACTCATTACGCTTATTATGATTTGTAAATGGTTCTGAATATACGAGGTCCTCTGTAATCTCACATAATTCAGGATTTATATAATTCTTCACAAGTTCCTTCTTCTCTTTATGATTCATTACAACATCAGATGTTAATAAAAGTGTATTTACCATAAAAGTAGTTAAGTCGTCAGCAAGCTGCGGAAATATTTGATGATTTATAAGTGCTGTACGTAATATTGTGTGATCCGATAAATCTTCCATTACGCAACAATTCATCACACTATCAAATAAATACACCTTAGGAACAAGTCCAGGTGCTAACTCATCCTCTAACTGCAAAACATCTGATTCTATACGAATACGATTCGTCGACAACTTAAACTCATCTGAAATGCGAGCTGTATCCCCAGCTTGCTTTACGATAACAGACATGTTCTCTTTTTCATCCCAAACGCGGAACACATAATTTAAATTGCCATCACCTATTTCTTCACACTGTAACCCCTTTGCATGTTCAAACTTAGATAATTTCTCTTTCACATATGCAATCACATCTTTAGCTTCCATTAAAAAATACTTCGTGAACTTAGACATGGTTTCCCCTCCACACTAATTGTAAGCGTTTTCTAAAAGCTATAAAAAATAATAGGTTGAATTTTTTCATCCTATAAATATGTATTCTTCTTTTTGAAAGGTATATCTAGGTTTTATTATATCTTGTTAGCACTTTGAGTCAATGTTTCTAACTATCATCGTAATATACTTCCTAATTATATATTTGAGATGACAAAAATTGTTCAAAAAATTTCCGATTCATTTTATTTTATTTATCACAAAATTCTTTGTAAAATAGAAGTAAGCAGTTCCTTTTCAAAACTACAACTTCTAAGAAATATTTCCTTCCTAAGACATTAAACTTACACACTATCTCTAACATACACATTAAACTTTTCAAACACTCATCTAAAATTTATAGACTTAAAATTACCTTTCTATTCCGTGATAGCCTTAATTGAGAATAAATATTAATTAAATCGGAATAAAGTTGGTTTATTCGCTTGACAAAATAACCACTTCTATATGATAATTAATATCGAATTAGAATTATTATAGTTAATTAAAAAATATATTTTATGAGCACACTATTTTTTGATGCTCAAAACCAACATTTAGGAGGAATTTTAACATGTTATTAATCGGCACAGAAGTAAAACCGTTTAAAGCTAATGCTTACCATAATGGAGAATTTATCCAAGTTACTGACGAAAGTTTAAAAGGAAAATGGAGTGTAGTTTGTTTCTACCCAGCTGACTTCACATTCGTTTGCCCAACTGAACTTGAAGACTTACAAAACCAATACGCAACTCTAAAAGACTTAGGCGTTGAAGTATACTCTGTATCTACAGACACTCACTTCACTCACAAAGCATGGCATGATAGCTCAGAAACTATCGGCAAAATCGAGTACATCATGATTGGTGACCCAACTCGCACAATCACTACAAACTTCAACGTTTTAATGGAAGAAGAAGGTCTTGCTGCTCGTGGTACATTCATCATCGATCCAGACGGCGTTATCCAATCTATGGAAATCAATGCTGACGGTATCGGCCGTGACGCAAGCATTCTTGTTAACAAAATTAAAGCTGCTCAATACGTACGTAACAACCCAGGTGAAGTTTGCCCAGCTAAATGGCAAGAGGGTTCTGCAACACTTAAACCAAGCCTTGACCTTGTAGGCAAAATCTAAGGAGTTCGATCAAAATGATACTAGATGCAGATATAAAAACACAACTATCCCAATACCTTCAGTTAATGGAGAACGATATTTTACTTAAAGTAAGCGCAGGAGACGATAACGTATCTAAAGATATGTTAGCTCTAGTAGACGAATTAGCTACTATGTCATCTAAGATTACAGTAGAAAAAGTTGAATTAGAGAGAACACCAAGCTTTAGCGTAAACCGCCCTGGTGAAGACACTGGTGTCGTATTCGCTGGTATTCCATTAGGACACGAATTTACATCATTAGTGTTAGCTTTACTACAAGTAAGTGGACGCGCTCCAAAAATTGAACAAAAATTAATCGATCAAATTAAAAACATTCAAGGCGAATATCATTTTGAATCTTATATCAGCCTAAGTTGTCATAACTGTCCTGATGTTGTACAAGCTCTTAACGTAATGAGCGTTCTTAACTCTAGTATTACACATACTATGATTGATGGCGCTGCATTCAAAGAGGAAGTAGAAAGCAAAGACATCATGGCAGTACCAACTGTTTACCTAAACGGCGAATCTTTCGGAAGCGGTCGTATGACACTTGAAGAAATTTTAGCTAAAATGGGTAACGGTCCAGATGCATCAGAGCTTTCTGATAAAGATCCATACGATGTTCTTGTTGTTGGTGGCGGCCCTGCTGGTGCAAGTGCAGCAATTTACGCAGCACGTAAAGGCATCCGCACTGGTATCGTTGCTGAGCGCTTCGGTGGTCAAGTAATGGATACTATGGGCATTGAGAACTTCATCAGCGTGAAAAAGACTGAAGGTCCTAAGCTAGTAGCAAGCCTTGAAGAGCACGTAAAAGAATACGACATCGATGTAATGAATCTACAACGTGCGAAACGTTTAGAGAAAAAAGAACTTATTGAAGTGGAACTTGAAAACGGCGCCATTCTGAAAAGTAAGAGCGTAATCGTTTCTACAGGTGCTCGCTGGCGTAATGTTGGCGTACCAGGTGAAGCTGAGTTCAAAAATAAAGGTGTAGCATACTGCCCACACTGTGACGGTCCATTATTCACTGGAAAAGACGTAGCAGTTATCGGCGGAGGTAACTCTGGTATTGAAGCGGCTATCGACTTAGCAGGTATCGTTAAGCACGTAACTGTTCTTGAATTCATGCCAGAATTAAAAGCTGATGCTGTATTACAAGAACGTCTTAACAGCTTACCAAACGTAACTGTTCTGAAAAACGTTCAAACGAAAGAAATCACTGGTACTGATAAAGTAAACGGTATTTCTTACATCGATCGTGAAACTGAAGAAGTTCATCACGTTGAATTACAAGGTGTATTCGTACAAATCGGTCTTGTGCCAAACACAGACTGGTTAGGCGAAACAGTTGAACGCGTTCGCGGTGAAATCGTAACAGACAAGCACGGCGCTACAAACGTACCAGGAGTGTTTGCTGCAGGTGACTGTACAAATAATCCGTACAAACAAATCATCATCTCTATGGGTTCAGGTGCAAACGCAGCTTTAGGTGCATTTGATTACTTAATCCGTAACTAATAAAAAAACAGGTGCCTTGGCACCTGTTTTTTATTACCCTAATGTATAAACTAAAAACCTCTCATTCCCATTCCTCTCATAAGCACCTGACAATCTAACTTCTTTCTTCAGCTCAAACGCAGTCTGATTTTCTAAGAAGAAAATATAGTCCTCAGAGGGATAATATAAAATAATATCCACTTCTCTCTCCAATTCTTCTACCGAAAGCAAAATGTTATTTACTACATTCATAAACACTTGTACAGAAAATGGATTAAAGAAATAAAAACGGTTATCGCGTGGATCAATCTCATATTCCTGCGCTAAACAACATTGGAATTGAATTTTCCCCTTACTGTTTCGTGCCTTTCGTGCATAACGATCTCGATTATCCATTGCTTCTTTATAAAACTCTTCATTCATTTCAATTCCAACTGCTGAAGCACCACATTTATGATGCATATAAAAGTTTAATCGCCCTTTTCCGCACCCAAAGTCTACAATTCGGTCGCTACTTCGTATCTCATATTGATTCAATAACTCATCTAACCCGCTATACGGCGTCGGTTCATAGCGGTGATAATGCATAGACTTGTTAAACCCTTTTTGCTCACCGACTGTTTTTATATGTAAAACTGCATCGTAATATTGTTCGTTCATTCGTTTTCTCCTATTAAAAAATGGTACTTATTATTATACACCATGTACTGGAGGCTCATTTTTCATCAAATTAATAGGTATGTGAAATTATATTAACGATTTTCTTAATATATCTATCGTAACTTCAAATATATCAACGATTTTCTCAATATATCTATCATAACTCAAAATATATCGATTTGCTGACAATTCACGACAAAAAAACAGGAGCTCTCTAGCCCCTGTCTTCTAACACTTTCAATACAGTTTGTTTCAATATTTCTACCCCATCCATAATACAACTATGATCAAACCTCATATACGGATGGTGTAATCCAGGTTGTAGGTCTGCTCCTAGTCCAAGCATGACAGCTTTTAAATGTGGTCTTTTCACTGTATAGTAATGGAAATCATCGCTTCCTGTCGTATAGAGAGGCCCTGTGCATCTCTCTTCCCCATACACTTCGAGAATACCTTTACGCATAAAGCGCTCTGCTTCTTCGGAAACCTCTGCTCCTGGTGCAAGATCCATCCATTCGTATGAAGTTTTCGACCCCATCGATGCAGCTGATTCTATTACATGCTCAATCTTTTTCTTTAATTCTTCTAATAGTATATTACTCTCTGCTCTTACATCTAAACTGAAATGACCATTTCCCGGAATAATATTTAAATTATCACCACCAGCTTGGCATCTCGTCATTTTTACTGAATAAGAACTTTGCGGTGGCAGCCAAATATTTTTCAAACCGATATTAATCATGGAAATGACATCAATTGCATTCACACCTTGGTGTGGTCTTGCCCCGTGTGCATCCTCCCCATGAATCATACCCTCTAAAAATCCTGCTGCTCCATGACGAATAGATGGGGCTGCTTGTTTCAAAGATAGTTCTTCAATCGGTCTTAGATGAACGCCAAATAAGAAATCAGCATCATCTACAGCACCTTTCTCCACCATCTTCAAAGCACCATTACCCTTCTCTTCTGCCGGCTGAAAAATAAATCTAACCGTACCACTTTTCCATCTCATATTTTTCAATTGTAAAATAAGTCCCATTACAATGGTCATATGAGCATCATGGCCACATGAATGGTTCGCTTTAAATTCTCCATTTACTTCTTGCCAAAGTGCATCCATATCAGCACGAATCGCAATAACTGGATTCCCGCCTCCAATCTCAGCAATTACACCTGGACAATCATCAAATGTTCTATATGAAATTCCTTCTTCTTTTAAAAAGTCAGTAATATACGCTGTCGTTTCATATTCTTTCCAACTTACTTCAGGGTTTTCGTGTAAATGCTGAAAAATCTCCGTTAAGCGCTCTTGTAGTTCTAATGTTTTCAACGTTCCAGTCTCCTTCCCACATTACAAACGATTCGGGTTAATTATATTTATGAAAAACAGATGTTTTTATGAACATATTGAATTTTAAGAAAAAAGTCAATTGTTTATTTTTAAATACTTAAAAAGCTTACTCCTCACCTATATTACAAACTAAACAAACAACTAGAACATTCCTTATTTTCTGTTTTTTATGTTGACGCTTACATAAACTTTTAGTTATCATAACCTAATAAACGTCTATTTTACGACAATTCTAAAAATACAAACAAACATACGTAACAAGGAGGAACTTTATGAAAAAAGAAATACCTTTTGGAATAGCGCTTATCCCTATTATCATTACCGTTGCAGTTATGATGGTTACAATTGTTGTATTAAAACAAACCCCTCACGTTCCACTTATTATCGGTACAACCGTTGCTTCTATTGTCGCTTGGCGTTACGGTTACAAATGGAATGATCTTGAAGAAGCAATGTATAAAGGGATTCGTCTTGCATTACCCGCTATCGTCATTATTATTCTTGTCGGCTTAACAATTGGTGCTTGGATTGGCGGTGGAATCGTCGCAACGATGATTTATTACGGTTTAAAACTTTTAACTCCATCACTATTTTTAGTTTCCATTACCGTCATTTGTTCTATCGTTGCATTAGCAATTGGTAGCTCTTGGTCTACAATGGGAACAATTGGTGTTGCTGGAATGGGAATTGGCCTAAGTATGGGAATCCCAGCTCCAATGGTTGCTGGTGCCATTATTTCAGGCTCTTATTTTGGTGATAAAATGTCACCGCTTTCAGATACAACTAACTTAGCCGCAGGATTAACAAATACAGATTTATTCGCACACATTCGTCATATGTTATTTACTACAGTTCCAGGTTTAATTATTACTCTTATCGTCTACGCTCTCTTAGGAAGAAGCTTCGGCGCTAACAATATTGATGCGAAGAGCATCGATCAAACGTTACAAGTATTGCAACAAAACTTTGTTATCTCGCCTTTCCTACTCATTATACCCGTAGTCGTTATGGTATTGGTCGCTAAAAAAGTCCCTGCTATACCAGCGATTCTCGTCGGTATTATTTTAGGATTCTTATCACAAGTCTTTATTCAAGGTGGTTCTGTCTCAGCATCTGTCGGTGCACTCCAAGCTGGATTTGTTATAGACACTGGAAACAAGCTAGTAGACGAACTATTTAACCGCGGTGGCTTAGATTCAATGATGAATACAGTCTCTATGACAATTGTCGCTATGACTTTCGGAGGAGTATTAGAACATACAGGTATTCTTCGCTCAATTGTAAATCAAATTTTAAAGTTAGCGAAATCAGCAAAAGGGCTTATCGCTTCTACTATCGCATCTTGTTTTGCAACAAACCTTACTTGCTCTGAACAATATATTTCAATTGTTGTCCCTTCAAGAATGTACGCAAATGCATACACGGAAAAAGGACTACATTCAAAAAACTTATCCAGAGCATTAGAAGATGGTGGAACATTAACTTCTGTCTTCGTTCCTTGGAATACGTGCGGTGTATTTATTCTCGCAACACTTGGCGTAGGTGCATTTGAATATGCTCCTTATGCTATTTTGAATTTCATCGTACCTATTATCTCAATCATTTATGGTATAACAGGCTTCACAATTGTAAAACTATCAGACATTGAAAAAGCAGAACTACTAAAGAAACAAAAAGCTCAACTAGAAGCTTAAAAATAGCGGTAAATTCAGTTCATATAGTGCGCGAGGTCGCCCTTGTTGATAGGGCATTTCCTCGCCGCAAATATGAGCATACCCGTAATCAACTAATTTCTTTAACAACCTTTCTGTCGATCTTCGAGTCACTTGTAAGTACTCAGAAAGGTCAGCTGCTGTAAACTTCAATGACGGGTGCGATTGACTAAATTGAATGATTTTTGACAAGTTGGCCGGACTAAGCTTTGTTTCCTTCGCTATTTTCATTAGTTCCGGATTATCATTTTTCAAACTTTGTACTCTCTGTTCTTTCGGGAACGGACCAAACAAATCTTTATCACTTGTTAGTATATAAAAACAACGATCTATTGGATTGTTCTTTGCAAAACTTTGAGCAATTTTTGCATTTTGCTCCGCTTCTTTCACGGTTTTCCCATAACCAAATCCAATAGCTATCGTTCCTTCTACGCTCGCAAACAAGTTATCTATCGCATTTGTTTTAATAATTGATTCGATATCACCACGAGTTGTATACAAAATGCATGTCAGTTCATCCACTTGTTTAAATGAACCACGTAGTTCTTTTGAAATCACATCTAGTTTTTCAAGCAAACTCGCTCGTAATTCTAAGGAAGAAATAATACAAGCACCAACAGTAGCTGAATAGCTTTTTGCTAACTCAGCTTTTATTTTTGCATCTTTTAGCCCATGTATAATGGATTGTGTTGGATCAATCATGCGCTCTGAAGGAACACCTATTTTTTGAAGCTCGTCGTAAACAGCGTGAATACTAGTTAAAGCTAAATGAGCTTCTCCACATTGATATTTAGCTACATGAAAATCGATAACTCTATTTATCTCATCTTTACTCCACAGCATATTTTCATAATCCAACACTTGCGGACTTTCTTTTATACCGATATCATGGAACACATTTGTAATAAACGAGCGGTCTACTAAATCGATGGAAATGTTATGTGGTTGAATACTTTGATGATACATGATAGAAAGAATTGAAGATGCGACAGTTGTCTCGTCTTGCTGTAAGTATGTACTTGGAATTCGTAATTGTTCTCTTATTTCTTTTGCCATATAATAAGGTAAAGCACCTGAGAAAAAAATGACATCACAAGGCTTTAGACACTTTAATAGTTCAGAAGATTCCGCCGGATGAAGGTAAATATATGGATCAATTTCTATTCCTTCTAATTTTTGAGCAATAGGAAAAAGGTTGTCCATAAATTCCTTTGAACCGACAACTGCAATTTTTATCATAATTTTCTCTAACTCCTTATCATTAATTAACGACTATTTAACGTCAACTATATCAAATGTATAAAACTATTGTAAACAGGAAGGGGTTTCTATTCAATGAAAATTACAGCTATTCATCTTTACGCAATTCGTTTACCGCTTCGCAATCCGTTTGTTATTAGTTATGGCTCTTATTCTGATATGCCCTCTATTATCGTCAAAATGGAAACAGATGAAGGTATTATCGGTTACGGTGAAGGCGTTGCTGATGATCACGTCACAGGTGAATCGTGGGAAAGTACTTTCCATACTTTAAAACATACGCTAGCCCCTGCTCTAATTGGGAAAAATCCAATGAATATCGAAAAAATACACGACATGATGGACAATACAATTTACGGTGTTCCAACAGCGAAAGCTGCAATTGATATTGCCTGTTTTGATATAATGGGCAAAAAACTAAATCAACCTGTATATCAATTAATTGGCGGGCGCTATCATGAAGAATTCCATGTCACTCACGTTTTAAGTATTGCCGATCCTGAAGATATGGCTGAAGAAGCTGCTTCTATGATTCAAAAAGGTTACCAATCTTTCAAAATGAAAGTTGGTACGAATGTAAAAGAAGATGTGAAACGTATTGAAGCTGTACGAGAACGTGTAGGAAATGACATCGCTATTCGCGTTGATGTAAACCAAGGCTGGAAAAATAGCGCAAACACATTAACAGCACTGCGTTCATTAGGACATTTAAACATTGACTGGATTGAACAACCTGTTATCGCGGACGATATTGATGCCATGGCTCATATCCGTTCTAAGACAGACCTCCCGCTTATGATTGATGAAGGACTAAAAAGTTCTCGTGAAATGCGCCAAATTATTAAATTAGAAGCTGCTGATAAAGTGAATATAAAACTAATGAAATGCGGTGGCATATATCCAGCTGTAAAGCTCGCTCATCAAGCTGAAATGGCCGGCATTGAATGCCAAGTGGGATCAATGGTCGAATCATCTGTTGCCTCTTCCGCAGGATTCCATGTCGCTTTCTCAAAGAAAATCATTACGAGCGTAGAGCTAACGGGACCATTAAAATTCACGAAAGACATCGGAAACTTACATTACGATATACCATTCATTCGCTTAAACGAAAAGCCCGGACTGGGCATTGAAATAAATGAAGATACACTACAAGAACTAACCGTCTTTCAAGACGTTGTACGCTAAAGGAGGACTATCATATGACGGTTCTATACGAAGGAACATTAAAACAAAATAACGAATCATTTCACGTTACATTACTATCACTAGAGCACATCGAACAAATTTTATCACTACAAAACATCGTAGTTGAAGCACTAGAAGATAAAAGTCGTTTACAACCACTCTCACAAGAAGAATTTCAATACATTCTAGAAGGAAACGGCATGATGATCGGTGCTTTTATCGAAAACAAACTCATCGCATTTCGCGCTCTACTCGTCCCTCCTATCGACGATGAACATTTAGGGCTTGATATTGGTCTATCAGAAAGTGAACTGCACCGCGTCATCTATCAAGAAATCTCAAACGTTCATCCGAACTGCCGAGGAAATGGGATGCAAAAAATATTAGCGAAAGTCATTATGGAAGAATTACAAAAAGAAGACAGCAAATATGATTACGTATGCTGCACCGTTGCTCCTTTTAACATTCCAAGTTTGAAGGATAAATTTGCGCAAGGGATGGAGATTGCTGCGCTGAAGGAGAAGTATGGTGGTAGTCTGCGATATGTTTTTGTGAAGAAATTGCGCGGAGATAAAGAAAGCGATTGGACGGATGTTCAAATTATTCTAATGAGTGATGCTAGTGGACAGCAGGCTTTGCTTTCGGAGGGGTATCGTGGGTATGAGATGGAGAAAACAGCAGATACTTTCATTGTGAAGTTTGGGCGATAATCTATATACTCGAAAAGAGGAGATGTCTGCTGTGACCTCTTCTCTTTTCAATTTGTTGAACAATCCTGTGGTAAATGAAATTATATCAACGATTTTTCGAATATATCTATCATAACTTACAATATACCAACGATTTTTAAAATATATCTATCAAAACTCACAATATATCAACGATTCGACAAGAAATATCGATTTACAGACAAAAATCGATATCCCTTCCTAAACCGTCATCTTCCAACTAGATAACGCTAACCAATTCTCCATTTCTTTATAATCAGGCATTATCTTCCCGACAAGACGCCAAAAAGATCGATCATGATTTAAATGAACCATATGACACATTTCATGAACAACTACATAGTCAATTACTCGCTGTGGTGCCATTGCTAGCTTCCAATTGAATGTTAGTTGTAAATTCGAATCGCAAGTACCCCAAGTACGACTACTATCTGTAATACGAATAGAACGTGGTTTTGTCTTAAAGTTACTTTGATGCGCTTTAATACTCTTCTCTACTAAAGTTTTACACTGCTTATAATAAAATCGTTTTAAAGCTTGTTGTATTTTCTCATCCTTAAGCTCTTTCACATAAATATGTAACTTATCCCCTTCAAAAATTGCATTGTCTTGCTCAATGCTTGCATCTTGGGAAATCTGTATCGGATACGTATTCCCTAAATACAAAAAGCCTTCTCCTTGATCGTAATCCTTTTCCTGTGGTCCACGCGCTCGCTCCGCCATTTCCTTACGGGTTGTCTGAATCCAATCCCACTTTTCCTCTAGCAACTGGACTAAGTATTCAACAGGTGTCCCTTTCGAAGCCTGTACTTCCACATTTCCATACGAATCCACAAAAAGACGCACGGACTTTTTCTTCTTATAAGTTATATGAAAATTAATTGTCTCACCTAAATATGTATGTACCATTTCATCACCTAGCATATTATTTTACAAATAAAAAAGAGTAGGATACGAACGTCCTACTCTATCTATTATATCATTTACTGCTTTAGCAAGCTTATTATCCTCTATACTTTACACCTAATCCCTTAATGAAATTCCTTGCGTATCTATCGCCGCACTCTTTGTAATTTTTATGGCCTTTTTTTCTTAATAGAGCGCCTAACTCTCCTTTTGTTACCGTAACGCCTACGCTATCTAATATATCAAGTACATCCTCACTCGTTAAAGATAGTGCGATTTTCATTTTCTTTAGAAGAAGGTTATTGGCACTCTCCTTGCTCTGTACAGGTGCAGGCTGCCCTGGTTTCGGATCTTGCTTTCCTCTTTTTAAAGTAATAAATCCATTTAAAAATGCCTCTAACATCATCATATCGCATGTTAATACGTACTCATCTTCAGCTACCTCATCATTTTCAGCTTCATGTTGAGGAGCCCTCTTTATTTTTGTAAGCATATCAACTACGTCTTCTTTCGTTACTTCCATCCCGCCAAGTTTAAAGATTTCTACCATATCTATGTCTTTTATATCTAAAGCGTATCTTACTCTTTTTAATATATCGTTGTTGCTCATTGCCATTGGGTTTCCTCCTGAAATGTTGATTATAGTAATGCTTTTAGCATGTGTAAATTAATGTCGTTAAGTTACTACTTTAACATTTTAGGGGGAGGTTTTGTAGTCTTAACCAAATTTATGATTATAGAGGCTATACTACAATCCAAGCAATAATTTGATTCTATAGAAGGGTTACAGTAACTTTTCGGTTCATTTTTTCTTAGTTCATTAGATCTACATTCTATTTTATATTTGTTAACTATAAAAGCAGTGCATTGATTCCTCAAATACACTGCTCGTCTCTTACATTATTATATTTCTTCTATACAAACTAGAGTTTATGGGTTTCGATGAATTTTATCCATATAGGAGACTATTGCATATCATAAATTAGCCACTTTCCGTCAACTTTCTTCAAATCAATAGTAATATTGTCAGGATTAGGGCCGTATAAAGGTTTTGGAGAGATATCTATCGTAACTTTTAATTTTGCTCTATCTCCAACTTTTCTTTCTTCTATATTCAATATATCTATTGACGCATTTTTTGGAATTCCAATACGTTTTCCAGCTTCTACATCCCAAGGGAGACTCGGATGTATATACTCACCTGCTTTGTTTAAATCTCTTGATTCAAGAGCTTTAAAAAAGCCTTTTACTGTTTCTTGTGGACTATTATTTTGAATTAGAACGTTAACTAATATAACTATAAACACAATCCCAATTATCCACACGTACCAAGGAGATTTTTTTGCAATTCTTATTAATTTTATGTTTTTATCATTTCTATTTTGGGGCGTAATATCGTTATGGAATTCTCCATTATCAAATAGTTCTTCTGATTCATCCAAATTTATTCTCTCTGTAC
The DNA here is from genome assembly GCF_026540675.1 of Bacillus sp. GC_Bacil_1. Taxonomy (NCBI): domain Bacteria; kingdom Bacillati; phylum Bacillota; class Bacilli; order Caryophanales; family Bacillaceae; genus Bacillus; species Bacillus sp. GC_Bacil_1. The sequence continues at coordinate 54,538 of NZ_JALNUG010000011.1, read as the reverse complement.
CACAACTAGTACAGTACTTATTTGTTTTCAATAATTTCTTATTACATGCTGTACAATTCATTATTTTATTTCTCCCTGCCCTATTATTAAAATCAAATCCCCAAAGTTTCACATATTAATTTTCTATTATTTTCAATTTTTTTGATGTAGTAGCATTAAAATTACCTGATGAATCCAATTCTGTATGATAAATGTACGTTTTGACTCTAAAATTTTTATGTGGAAACTTTTTATTTACAGCACTTACCACTAAATTGTTAATTTCATTTCCGATTTTCACAGCTTCTTCTACCGTAGACTTATTATCAACTCGAACTTTTATCGGAAAATCAGCTGTATAATACATATTTGGATTATCATACAGCGTTGCTTGAAATAAAAATGGGGCTAATCCGGTTTGTTCAATAAGTAAATCCTTCGTATCATAAACTTTTATATTTGCAATATTCTTTCCTACTTCCGATCCTGCCTCTGCATCAAAGGGTTCTAATTTCTCGTTAGCAACACTTGTTTCATTTCCTACCGCCTTACCCTTATAATTCATTTCAATAAATTTCACATTACCATCCCGGTCACAATCCAACCAAACAGTACCTTCTTTATTTTTGAAAGCCCCATCCACACTTACAGATATGCTACCGCCCCCAGTTCCTGAAAACTTCTCAATCTGCACACTTTCCGCATCATTTCCTCGAACATCATATTTTGCATACCCTTCCGCCTCAGTGCCTTCTGATTCAATTTTAGTACCTAACATAATATCAAGACCTAATAATTTGAAGGCATCCTTATACTTCAAATCTTTTGGCTCTAATAATTCAATCTTAATATGATTAATAATTTTCCCATCACTTTCAAATGTATATTTAGCATAATTATCTACATATAACCATCTAGTTTCCTCTTTTGTTCTCGGAGATGAAAGCGTTCTCTCTAAATCTTCAAGTCGATAGTTTTTTTTTAGGTACATTGCTATTCCACTTAAATTTGAAGTCGAAATATCATTGCTCTCATTCGTCATAATTTTCTTCTCATCTTGCTTAACATTTTGGCTTACTTCTTTTGTTGGTACTGATTCTGTTGATTTTTGACAACCCGATGTAATTAATCCTGCTGTAAGTAAAGCTATTAATACTTTCTTCATAATTTCCCTCCAATTAAAATAAAAAAATTCTGGTAGCTCCTATAAGAAAAAATCTTCAAATCAGAAGAAAATTCCACAGTACTCTAAAATTATTATCGAATATTTAAAAATAACTATTATTCAAAAGATCTTCATACCAATACTAAATAATTAACTTTATAAATTATGTCGAAAGAAGTCGAAAAACAATATTTTTATAATCGGAAATTCAGATTTAATTTTCCCGCTGTTAAATTAATTAATTTGAACATAAAATAGGACCTCCTTACATGCACTCTGCATGTAAGGAGGTCCTATTTAGATAAAAATCATACATTTTCTTAACTTGATGGCCATGCTCAAATAAAGAGATTTTTTATTTCTGTCTATTATTCAGATTACATTTCATACCTCGATAGAGCCTAATGTACTCTACTCCAGCTCTTGTCATTTTTCTCCTTACGAGTATTCGTTAGTTCATTATATTCTCAAAGACTTCTTTTTTCAGCAAGCAGACTGTATCAACAAAAAAAGTTACATTCACAAAAAAACTCAAAACTAAATAAAATAACTACCCACAAATTAATACAGTCCATTTCCCTCTATCTTCAGAGCGTTAAACCGTCTCACTATCCTGAGCCATACCAACACTATCCTCAAACTTATCCAACAACCCACGCACCTCATCGGTCGACTTCGTACTCATCAATTGATTTCTCAATTCAGCAGCTCCAGGGAAGCCTTTTACATAAATTTTAAAGAAGCGATGAAGTCCTGTGATTGAGCGTGGCAGTACTTCTGCATATTGATCTTGTAAATCAAGTTGTAGTCTTAAAAGATCTAGATGTTCTTTACTGCTATGTTCCCTTGGCTCTTTTTCAAACGCAAATGGATTTTTGAAGATGCCTCGTCCGATCATTACGCCATCAATGCCGTATTTTTCAGCAAGTTCCAGTCCCATTTTACGATCAAGGATGTCTCCATTGATTGTTATTAACGTATTTGGCGCAATACGGTCACGTAATTTTTTTATTTCTGGAATTAGTTCCCAGTGCGCATCTACTTGGCTCATTTCTTCTCTTGTGCGTAAATGAATAGAAAGGTTTGCAATATCTTGTTTGAAAATGTGCGTTAACCAATCTTCCCACTCGCTTAACTCTTTAAAGCCAAGTCTTGTTTTTACACTGACAGGTAGTCCGCCCGCTTTTGCTGCTTGGATAAGTTCTGCTGCAACGTCTGGACGTAGAATAAGGCCACTACCTTTCCCTCTTGATGCTACATTCGGTACTGGGCAACCCATATTAATATCGATGCCTTTAAATCCTAGTTCTGCCATACCAATACTCATTTGACGGAAATATTCAGGATTATCTCCCCAAATATGTGCCACCATTGGCTGTTCATCTTCTGTAAAAATCAAACGGCCACGTACACTTTTCATACCTTCTGGATGGCAATAGCTATCCGAGTTTGTAAACTCTGTGAAGAATACGTCCGGACGACCTGCTTCACTTACTACGTGACGGAAAACAACGTCTGTCACATCTTCCATTGGTGCAAGTACGAAAAATGGTCGTGGTAATTCACGCCAAAAATTATCTATCATTTCAAATTCAAATCCTCTCACTATGAATACAATTTCAAAATCTCAATTTATAATTTGTGAAAATCAGCAATATTTATTTTAACTAAAATCGCTTATGAATGGTATTTTTGTAAACCAAAAAGCAGGTGGTATAGATTTTTTCTATATCAACTGCTTTCCTATTATACTAGCTTAAGCCAAGCCACACACTCCACATGCGTCGTATGCGGGAACATATCAACAGGTTGTACTTCCTGTGTTTTATATCCGCCTTCTTCTAGTACTTTTAAATCACGTGCTAATGTTGCTGGGTTACACGATACGTATACGACGCGTTTTGGTTTCATGTCGATGATTGTGTTTAGTAATGCTTCATCACAGCCTTTACGCGGTGGATCTACGACCATTGTATCGGCGATTACGCCTTCTTTGTACCATTTTGGAATGACTACTTCTGCTTCTCCTACGCCGAATTCAGCGTTTGTCATGTTGTTTAGTGCTGCGTTTCGTTTTGCGTCTTCGATTGCTTCTGGGACGATTTCAACGCCGTACACTTTTTTCGCTTTTTGCGCTAGGAATAACGAGATTGATCCGATTCCGCAATAGGCATCGATTACAGTTTCGTTACCATTTAATTTTGCGTATTCTAACGTTTTATCGTATAGCACTTTCGTTTGTTCTGGATTTACTTGATAGAATGAACGTGCTGAAATCGCAAATTTAATGTCACCGATAAAGTCATAAATATATTCTGATCCGTACAGTACTGTAGTTTTGTCTCCGAAAATTACATTCGTACGCTTCGTATTTACGTTTTGAACAATCGATTTTACTTCTGGGAATTTCGCTGCAATTTCTTCAATGATTGCTTTTTTGTTCGGCAATTCTGCTGTACGCGTAATGAAGACAAGCATAATTTCCCCTGTTACTTGTCCGTAACGAGCCATTACGTGACGAAGTGTTCCTTTGTTACGCTCTTCGTTGTACGCAGTGATACCGTGCTTTTCACAAATACGTTTTACTTCTTGGATTAATGTATCGTTTTCTTCTGCCTGAATTAAGCATGATTCCATATTAATGATATCATGCGTTCCTTGGCGATAAAAACCAGCTACAAGTCCGCCTTCACGTTCTCCGATTGGTACTTGTGCTTTATTACGGTATACCCACGGATTCTTCATGCCAAGTACAGGATGAACAGGAACATCACCTAGTCCTCCGATACGCTGCATAACGTCACGTACTTGTTTTTCTTTCGCTTGTAACTGTCCTCCATAAGTTAAATGCTGAAGCTGACAACCGCCGCACTGGTTATATACTGGGCATTCTGCATCTTTACGATATGGACTTTCTGTATGAAGCTTCATTAAACGACCAAATGCGAAGTTTTTCTTCACTTTAATAATTTTAATTTGCGCTTCTTCACCTGGTAATCCGTTTTTAACGAAAATAGGATAGCCCTTTACTTTCGCAACACCGGCACCATCATGTGTTAAATCTTCAAATACTACATCTATAAACTCGTTTTTCTCAACTGGTGGCGTCATTTTAGTACTCATTTTCCGACCTCTCTTTTTCATAACACTGCGTTACATTTTATCATACTTATATGGTCTTTTTCTATTGGAAGAAAAAAAGCTATTGACGATACTTCTCTGTTAATGTTACGCTACTACTAATTTAATACGGACGATGTTACCTCATATATACTTGATAATATGGATCGAGAGTTTCTACCCGGCAACCTTAAATTGCTGGACTATGGGGAAAACTAATGAATATTAGCCTATGCGCAAAAAAGGACTCATATTGATTAGCTTTCTCTCATAGATGAAAGTGAATCCATATGGGTCTTTTTTTATTTTTCTAAAAGGTCAGACATCTTACGTATGACATAAAACCTCGTTCTTTTATTTTTAGTAATATAACGAGCGTTTTATGTACAAACTTTATACGAACTTCTGAAAGGGGCAACTACATGCAATATGTAATGAGCATTATCGGTATTCTTGCCGTGTTAGGTTTATGTTTTGCTTTGTCAAACAACAAAAGTAAAATCAACTTCCGTGCAATTGCAATTATGATTGGTTTCCAAATTTTAATCGGTTGGTTTATGTTTGCTACAAAGGTTGGTCAACAAATCATTATTTTCATTAGTAAAGTTTTCAACAAACTAATTAAACTTGGTACGACAGGTGTCGATTTTCTCTTTAATGGAATTCACAGAGATTTTGTCTTTTTCTTAAACGTATTATTAATTATCGTATTTTTCTCAGCACTACTTTCAATCTTTAGTTATTTAGGTGTTTTACCATTCATCGTTCGTGTTGTCGGCGGTGCAATTTCAAAAATTACTGGTTTGCCACGCGTTGAGTCATTCCATGCAGTAAACTCTGTATTCTTCGGTTCAAGTGAAGCGTTAATCGTTATTAAAAACGATTTACAGCATTTCAATAAAAACCGTATGTTTATCATTTGTTGTTCTGCGATGAGCTCCGTTTCTGCTTCTGTTACAGCATCATACGTAATGATGTTAGATGCAAAATACGTGCTAGCAGCTCTTCCGCTAAATTTATTCTCAAGCTTAATCGTTTGTTCGTTATTAACACCAGTTGATACGAAAAAAGAAGATGAAGTGATTCAGAAATTTGATAGAACTCTATTCGGAGACAGCTTTATCGGCGCAATGATTAACGGTGCGCTTGATGGTTTAAAAGTCGCTGGTATCGTTGCCGCATTAATGATCGCCTTTATCGGTGTGATGGAAGTTGTAAACTACGTAATTAGTGCAGCTTCAGGCGCAATGGGACATGCTGTTACTTTACAACAAATCTTCGGTTACGTACTTTCTCCATTCGCATTCTTAATGGGTATTCCAACTCAAGATATTATCCCAGCTGGTGGTATTATGGGTACGAAGATTGTTTTAAATGAGTTTGTAGCAATCCTTGATTTAAAAGACACAGCTACAACATTAGCTCCACGTACAGTTGGAATCGTTACAGTATTCTTAATTAGCTTCGCAAGTATTAGCCAAATTGGTGCAATCGTTGGTACAATCCGTGCCCTTTCTGAAAAACAAGGAAGCGTTGTTTCTAAATTTGGTTGGAAAATGCTATTTGCATCAACACTTGCTTCTATTTTATCTGCGACAATCGCTGGATTGTTTATTTAATAAAAAATCACCTTACTTTAACGAGTAAGGTGATTTTTTTGATTCTTTATGAAATCGAACGGAATTCGACTACTTCCTCGTTACTAATAAGTTTTCCTTCGTGTATGCCTTTTACTGAAATAACCATAACAGATTTATCTTCTCCTTCAAGCTTTCCTAAAGAGAATAAATAGATTAAATTTCCTTTTTGTAACATCCATTGTTTTCCATTCACTCGACCTAATATTCTTTTTTCTGAAGATGGCTTTATTTCTCCAACATACTGACATTCTCCAAAAGAAGTTTTTATTATATTCTTCTCTGTATCAATTACTAGATGCTGGAATAGTTCTAGGTTTCTACTTGAAACAATTTCAATTTCATGGTTACTTTTTTGCTTAAATTGAAGTTTTCCATCACTTGTATTAGATAAACTACTATTCTCAACGGCGTTTCTAAAAAAGTGATATTCTTCTTCTGTAATACCAAAGTTAGGATGATACGGCTTCACCTGTTTATCTATATGCCCTGATATGTAGTTTACGTACCACTCTTTATCATTCTTCACATGATCACTCATCTTTTTAGTAATAACCTCTACTTTTTTACGTGTATCACGATCCATCTCTAGTGTCATAATATCCGCCGTCACTTCCGCATTCATAAGATGCGATGGAATATACTCTTCCACACTATTCGCTTTACTCACTTCACTTTGGCAACCAACTATAAATAGTGATATGAAAAAGATATATATTATTTTTTTATATTTCATTTCTATTCTCCACTCCATACATTATTCTTACTTAGTTTTATAGCGGTTTTTATTATAGTATAAAATCTTTATATTTTAATAAAATCCATATCTGTATGCAAAATTGCATATTAATAAGTCTTCTTCTTACTTTAAAATTAGCTTAAATCACTTTCCAAATTATACAAATAACAAGTTTAAAATGTTATAATTTTCAAAAAAACCATTGGAGGATATTATGAAAGCCCACGCAATTTTCGATTTCTTACATTTACTAGTCTTAACGCTGAAAAGCTATTATGTATGGGGAATGCCTATCTATGTCTTCGTTATTCCTCTTATCTTTGTAGTCGGTTATATTATTATTAATTCTCATAAGAAACAAAAAAATACATCTATTCAAAGTCACTAATCTATTACCTTAATAGCCTCCTAAAAATCATATTCCCCTCATTTTCTTCAAATGATATGATGAACAAGGGTATATCCCCACCACTCTTATAGCGGTGGGGATTTTAATGTCAATATGCAACATACTACACAATAGAAGGTGATTTTCATGAGAAAATACGCAGCAATTGCTTTATGTACGTCTGCCATTCTAGCAGGCTGTAATACTAACAATGTAAGTCCAGAACCTAAAAAAGAGAAAACGGCTCAAGGGATTAAGAAACAAGAAGAGACTGTGCAAAAACAAGGTAAAATCTCATATAATGCAGTTACACACGAATCTACAAACACAAGTATTCATATTACAGACATAAAAGATTCTTTAAATGAAGTACAATATAAAATTTGGCGCACAGCTGATGGCAAGGAAAGTGCTAAATCTTTTTCTTCTAAAGAAAAAGAGAAACAATTCACACTTCCTTTTGATATAAAGGAATTTGAAGGAAAACGCGGTGAGTTCCAAATTGAAGCAACAGGAATGAAAGAAGCTGGGAAAACAATCCCGCTTACGAAATCTACTATTACTTTCGAACAAAAGGTTCCTGTTCTTATGTATCACGCAATTGATGATTATCATGGTCAAGGTATTAAAGACTTATTCGTATCACCAGCTAACTTTGAAGCACAAATGAAACATTTAAAGGACAATGGTTATACGCTGTTAACGTTTGAACGCTGGGGCGATATAAATAAAGTAAATAAGCCGATTTTCGTTACATTTGATGACGGTATGAAAAATAATATGAATGCATTTCGCGTTTTACAAAAGCTAAAAGATGATACTTTTAAACCGGCAGCAACAGAATATATGATTGTTGATAACGTTGATGTAGAAGGAGCATTGTCTACTTCTGAAATAAAAGAAATGGTTGATTCCGGCATTTTCTCGGTGCAATCTCATACTGCAACACATGCAGACTTGCCGAAAATTACAAACTATGAGGAAGAGTTAAAAGGTTCAAAAGAAAAGCTAGAAAAAATAACAGGTAAGCCTGTTATCGCGATTGCTTATCCATTCGGTCATGTAGATGATAAGGTTGTTGCAGAAACGAAGAAGTATTATCAATTTGCGACGACGACAAAGCCTGGGCAATTCATTACGAAGGGTGAACCTGATGAATTGTTAAAGATGAAGCGCGTTCGTATACACCATACAACGACTGTAGAGCAGTTTGCTTCTTCAATTAAGTAAATGTAAGAGCTCAATACATTTTGAGCTCTCTTTTTACTTTATATTTATATATATTTTTAGAATTTTCTTGTATTATATATAGTAAGAAATCTTTCAAATTAAAGGAGATTATACATATGTCATTTGAACAAACGTTAGAGAAATATGCTGCTCTTGCAGTTAATGTTGGTGTTAATATTCAACCTGGACAAACTTTATCAATTAGTGCACCTCTTGAAGCTGTACAATTTGTACGCCTCGTTACAGAGAAAGCATATAAATCTGGTGCAAAACACGTATATGTGGATTGGAATGATGAGACGTTAACACGCTTAAAGTTCGATCTAGCTCCTGAAGAAGCTTTCTCTGAATTCCCTTCTTGGAAAGCACATGCTCGTGAAGAATTAGCAAAAGAAGGCGCTGCATTTATGTCTATCTATGCAGAAAACCCTGATTTATTAAAAGGTGTAGAAGCAACACGTATCGCAACAGCTCATAAAGTAGCTGGAGAAGCGATGAAAGTATACCGTGATTACGTACAAGCCGATAAAGTAAGCTGGTGTGTAATTTCTGTTCCTACGAAAGAATGGGCTGCGAAAGTATTCCCTGACGTAGCGCCAGAAGAACAAGAAGCAAAGTTATGGGATGCTATTTTCAAAGCTACTCGCGCTGATTTAGAAAATCCTGTAGAAGCATGGAAAGAACATGATGAAACATTACATACAAAAGTGGATTACTTAAACGAAAAGCATTATAAAGCTCTTCACTATACAGGTCCTGGAACAGATTTAACAATCGAACTTCCAGAAAAACATGTATGGGCTGGTGCTGGTAGCTTAAATGAAAAGAACGTACCATTTATGGCTAATATTCCAACTGAAGAAGTATTTACAATGCCACTTAAAACAGGTGTAAACGGCCAAGTTTCTAGTACAAAACCGTTAGTATTTGCAGGTAATATTATCGATAATTTCACGTTAACATTTGAAAACGGACGTATCGTAGACTATAAAGCTGAAGCTGGTAAAGAAGCTTTAAAACATTTAGTAGAAACAGATGAAGGTTCTCACTTCTTAGGAGAAGTAGCTTTAGTACCTCATGACTCACCAATTTCAAACACAAATGTTTTATTCTACAATACACTATTTGACGAAAATGCATCTTGCCACCTTGCAATCGGAAATGCTTATGCATTTAACTTAGTTGGCGGAAAAACAATGTCTAAAGAAGAACTTGCTGAAAACGGCGCAAACGCTAGTATTACACACAACGACTTCATGATTGGATCCGCTGAGCTTGATATCGATGGTATTACAGCTGATGGCAGACATGAGCCTATCTTCCGTAAAGGTAACTGGGCGTTTTAAATTAATTACCATAAGAAACACATTGGATAATCCAATGTGTTTTTTATTTATTTGGTTTCAATTCAAATTTTATCGTTCTATTTTCACGCGTAAACTCCGGTCTATACGTAGCGATATACGTATTTTCTTTCGCTACATCAAATAGCATGATATCTTGGATTTTTTCATCTGGTGCTAACTTTTTACTAATAAAGCTATCAGGGTTATTATATTCTTTAAATCTTGTACCTTTCTTATCGGTAATCTCAAATTCATAAAATGCAAAAGGTATTTCCTTTTCACTATTATTTTCCACTTTGAAAACAACCCCCAAAATCTCTTCTTTCTTTTTATCCTCATCATAATCCGGATATCCTAATTCAACTGAATCGATAGTTACTTGCAAACCATCTACGTCTACTGTCTCCCCTATTTTATACACTTTATCTTGAACATCTTCTTGTTTACTTTCATTACTATCTTTAGTCTCAGTGCAAGCACTTAAACTAAAAGCTATGCCAAAAATTAAAACAATTTGACTCACCTTTTTTAACATACTCTTTCCTCCACATAAGACAATATTTCATATGTATCATAACAAAACGCTTTACTCTTTCTTGTCATATTTTGTCGTATTAATTGCTAACTGCACAAATAGAAAAAAGCTATCTTCTACAAAAGATAGCTTTCATGATGCCGATGAAACCTTAAGCCCAATGACACCCAAAACAATAAAGAGAATACAAAATGCTTGGAATAAGCTAATATGCTCTTTAAAAAAGTAAACACTAATGATTGTAATAAGTAACGTTCCAACGCCAGACCAAATGGCATAAGCAATACTTAAATGAATCTTTTTAACGACGATAGCAAACACGCTGAAACAAATTCCATAAAATACGAAAATAAGTACACTTGGAACGAGCTTTGTTAAACCATTTGATAGTTTCATTGCGATTGTTCCAGCTACTTCAAAAATAATTGTAACAAGTAATAATAGCCAATATACCATACTAGAATCTCCTTCTCTGTTACCTTATAGAGATTCTAGTATACTACTTATAGTCCTAATGAAATATATTTAATTTCTAAATATTCCTCGATGCCAAAATGGCCTCCTTCACGGCCGATACCACTTTCTTTAAATCCACCGAATGGTGCTTGTGCAACTGATGGAAGACCATCGTTTAGACCAATAATACCGTACTCTAGCGCTTCACTAATTTGGAATGCTTGGCTAATGTCTTTCGTGAAAATATACGCAGCTAAACCGTATGGTGTATTATTTGCACGTTCAATTACTTCATCAACTGTTTTAAATTTCGCAACTGGTGCCACTGGCCCAAATGTTTCTTCATTCATACAAAGCATCGTATCATTTGCCAACCCAATTACAGTCGGTTGAATGAAATGTCCCTCTAACTCTGCGACCTTTTGACCACCATATAAAACTGTTCCACCTTTTTGAATAGCATCTTCAATATGTTCTTGTACTTTTGAAACTGCATTCTCATCAATAAGTGGCCCGACAGTCGTTCCGTCACCGAAACCGTCTCCTACTTTCAACTGCCCTACTGCCTTTTGGAACTTCTCTACAAATACTTCGTATACTTCTTCTTGAACGAATACTCGGTTTGTACATATACACGTTTGTCCTGCATTACGGAATTTCGAACCAATCACCGCTTCTACTGCTTTATCTAAATCTGCATCATTCATTACGATAAACGGAGCGTGTCCCCCTAACTCAAGCGAAACTTTTTTCATCGTTTGCGCCGCACTAGCCATTAACTCTTTCCCGATTTCCGTTGACCCTGTAAAGGACACTTTTCGAACGCGACCATCTTCCATCCATGTATCAGCAATTGCTTTTGCACTACCTGTTACGATATTGATTACACCCTTTGGAATATCTGCTTCATGGGCTAATTCAGCTAATTTCAATGCAGTTAATGGCGTTTGACTTGCCGGTTTCACAACGGCTGTACAGCCTGCTGCAAGCGCTGGGGCTACCTTTCTCGTAATCATAGCAGCTGGGAAGTTCCAAGGTGTAATAGCTGCCATAACGCCAACTGGTTGCTTCATAACTAAAATGCGCTTATTCGGATGAGAAGCAGGAATCATTTCACCGTATACGCGTTTCCCCTCTTCTGCATACCATTCAACAAAACTGTTTGCATAATTTACTTCACCAAGCGCTTCTGCAAACGGCTTTCCTTGTTCCTTCGTCATAATCGCTGCGATCTCTTCTTTATTTTCATCAATAAGCGTAAACCACTTTTTTAACTTCGTGGCACGATCTGCTGCCGTTAACTTAGACCACGTTTTAAAAGCTTCATGCGCAGCATCAACAGCTTGCTTTGCCTCTGTTACTCCGCCTTTTGGTACAGTTGCAAATATTTCCTTCGTCGCAGGATTATTTACTTCAATTTGTTCTTGTAGTGTAATCCACTCACCATTTATATACATCGCCTTTTTATCTATACTTACGAAAGTCGCCTTTTTATCCAATGTTTTCTTCCTCCTCTATGAACTTCTTAATTTTCCTAGTAGCAGCAGATTGACTAATTTGCAAAAACTCAGCCACTTTATAACTTGATCCATACGTTTTATACGCTTTAAGAATAATATTTCTCTCTACCTCTTCCAGCATTTTATAAAGGCTTTGCCCCGATTGTTCAACTGCAGCCTCTTGCATAGAGAGTGGCAAATCCTCTACCGTTACAACATCATCGACAGTAATAACAATTCTCTCAATTACATTCTCTATCTCTCTATTGTTTCCTTCCCACGGATATCCGACAAACATTTGTAATGTACCCGGTGCTAGTTTCACATCACGTCCGTACTTTTTATTAAAGTGCTGCAAGTAATGATAAATAAGCGGTAAAATATCTTCTGTTCTCTCCCTAAGCGGGGGAATTACAATTGGAATGACATTCAGACGATAGTATAAATCTTTCCGAAATGTTCCTTGTTTCACCATCTCGCTTAAATCTCTATTTGTTGCCGCCACAATTCGAACATCTACTTTTTTTAATTCTCTTCCGCCTATAGGACGAAATGTTTTTTCTTGCAATACTTGCAAAAGCTTCGCTTGAATTTCAATCGGCATTTCACCGATTTCATCTAAAAAAAGAGTTCCTTTATGCGCGGATTCTAATAGTCCCTTTTTCCCTTCACGATTCGCACCTGTAAAAGATCCACCTGAATATCCAAAGAGCTCCGATTCAATTAAATTAGTTGGTAATGCCGCACAATTAATTTCATAGAAACTTTCATTCTTCCGATGACTCACTTCATGTAAATGGCGTACTAATCGACTTTTTCCTACTCCAGTCTCGCCTAAAACGAGAACAGTACTATCCACTACAGATACTTTTTTGATTGTATCGACTATTTTTTGCATAGCTAGACTTTTAAAAATAAGTCCTTCATGCTCATATGTTTCTCTTAATTCTTTTTTATATGTTTTTAGCTGATTATCCATTTCCTCTACCTTTTGACGTAATTGATAGAGTTCAGTAAGGTCGCGAGAATAACTAATCACTCTTCTTAAATTTCCCTCATCATCAAAAACAGGCCTTGTACGAACGTGTAAATACTCTCCTGATTTTGTAGTTTGAACGAGTTCAATTGGCCTCTTTTTTTCAATCACTTCTAATGTCGCTGATGGATAAAAGATTCCATCCTTTTGTAGTTCTTTTACATGCTTACCAACTAACTCTTCTGCAGCTAGTTGGTAGTGCCTTTCACATGTACTATTTACACGCACAACGATCCCTTGCTCATCTGTAACAAAAATTTCGTCAAACGCATATTCAAATACATCTTTTAAATCCATTAACACTCGTTCCTTTTCTGCAACCATCCTAGCCACCCCTAACTTCAAATCCATCGATCCACTTCACTATCTTTATTATAAAGTGAATTTTCTGCATTTAATATAGAGTCAGCTAGAATGTTTGCTATTTATACTTCCGTTTTTAAACGCGAGCGATGTTCGTTTGCTCATAACAAGCTTGCAATGATTCTTCAATTATTGTTAAACCTTCTTCAAGTTGCTCATCTGTAATAACTAAAGGCATTAACACACGGATAACATTTCCATACGTTCCTGCTGATAATAAAAGTAACCCACGCTTATTTGCTTCTGCACATAGATTAGCCGTTAACGTTTTGTCAGGTGCTTTCGTCTTACGATCTTGAACGACCTCAAATGCACACATTGCTCCTAACCCACGCACATCACCGATGCAATGATATTTATTTTTCATCTCTTCGAATCGGTTCATTACGACTTTTCCTAATTCTATCGCTCTATCATTTAATTTCTCATTTTCTATTACATCGAGAACAGCTAATGCAGCTGCACATCCTAATGGACTTCCTGCATACGTTCCACCAAGTTCACCTGGTGCAGATTCATTCATAATTTCTTTACGTCCAATGACACCACTTATCGGTACACCAGCCCCTAATGATTTAGACACTGTAATTAAATCTGGAACGACATCATAGTGATCAATTGCAAAATATTTTCCTGTACGACTAAAGCCTGTTTGTATTTCATCCGCTACAAATAAGATGCCGTTCTCTGAACAAATGCGGCGTACTTCTTGAACAAATTTCTTACTTGGGACGATAAATCCACCTTCCCCTTGAACAGGTTCCATTACAACAGCTGCAATTGTTTCTGGTGCTACTTCCGATATGAAGAAGTTCTTAAACTCTTCAATAATAAAATCATCATACTGCTCTTCCGTTAATCCCTCTGGGCGACGGTATTCGTATGGAAATGGCGCTTTATATACTTCTGGAGCAAATGGACCAAACCCAAATTTATATGGCTTCACTTTACTTGTCATCGTCATTGTCATTAATGTACGCCCGTGGAAGCCTTTAGAAAATGCAATAATACCAGATCTCTTCGTATATTTACGAGCGATCTTCACCGCGTTCTCAACTGCTTCTGCACCACTATTTAAAAACAGGACTTGCTTATCGAAACTTCCTGGTGCCAATGCCGCAAGCTTTTCTGCTAATTCAATATATGGCTCATACATCATGACATTAAATCCAGTATGAATGTATTGATCGACTTGTTTATGGAGCGCTTCTTTAACCGTTGGATGACAATGTCCTACGTTAATTGTCCCGATTGCTCCTGCAAAATCAATGTACTGATTGCCATCAACATCTGTTACAAGAGCACTATTTGCAGATTGTACAAACGTTGGGATGCCGTTACTTACTCCTTTTGGTACTATATTTTGACGGCGTTCTAATAAAGATGCCGCTTTCGGTCCTGGAATTTGTTCATTTACTTTAGCAAATTTTTTTGTGTTCATTGCGTACCCCATCCTTTTCTTTACATTGTTTTCTCTTCTTATTGCAAAATATATGCCAACTTTCTTTTCTAGCATTTATCCTATATTCTTTGTATCCAGTCATAAAAAATAAGTCTATAAAGACTCATTAAGAGTCTTTATAGACTTATTTTCCTTACACATTAGACTTTTCTTTCTCCCAGAAAAACTCACCCGATTGAGAAATAAACTCTCCAACAGAATCTAACACTAAATCAGCAAGTGGTTCTAATGTTGGACGGTCTCCCGTACCAGATAGCACCCCAATTGCATAGCAATCGCCATTTTTAGCTAAATGTAAATCAGTTGGCGTATCTCCAACAACCGCAACCTCACATGATTCTAAATTAAATTTCTCACAAAACACTTCTATAATCTTTTTATCTGGTTTTTGCGCAAGGAATGTATCCGAGGCTATAATATAATCAAAAAAGTTCTCCAACTTATATTGTTTTAAAAATAATTCTGTTGGTGCGAAATCATCCGCCGTGACAACCCCTAATATAAATCCTTTATCTTTTAATGCCTGTAACACTTTCGGTAAATCCGCTGTCATTTTCATATGCGAACGATGCTCATACATAAGGGAAAATAACTTCTCACTTACCCACTGATGCATCTCTTCTTCTCTAGCAGACTCAATATAATTACAAAGCCCCTTCGCTACATCAAGGCTTGTTCCAGCAGCTATTGCACTCCTCGGATTAACAAATGCTCCCTCTACACCAATCTCTTCTAATAAGGTCTGCCCTATTGCACTTGGTAAATGATATAAACTTATACATTCAGCTACAAGTTCTTCAGCTACTTTTATCCAGATTGAATGAAAATCCATTAATGTCCCATCTTTATCAAATAGTATTGCTTTTACCTTCTCCATAGCATCCTACCTCTCGTTTCTTATCTCCTCCAGTGTATCAATAAAATATGGATGTAAAATAAAAGAATTGTAAAAATACCATAAAAATCAAACTAACTCCCAATTTACAATTCATTTTAACAAAGTAAAAAAGGATGCCTTTACAGGGCATCCTCTTGATGTTCAGGAACAAATAGTTCTAAACAATGATATATATTTTCGAATTCCATCGGTGCATCTCCACCATACTCACCATCTAAATTAATCATTAGTTTATCTGGTGAATGTACTTTAATTCGGTTCGCTTGTGTATATAACACTTTTGGATTGTTAATATGTTCACCACGTTGTGCTTGTGTTGCTGCTTTAATCAAATCAGCGATAGAACCTTTTTTCAGTACTAATAGGTCAAATAACCCATCGTTAATAGATGCATACGGTGCTACCTTTTCAAATCCACCTACTGAACGAGTATTCGTAATTAAAAACATCGTAATTTCTTCTTGTAGTAATTTTCCATCATACTCAATTTCAACATATGTTGGATGTAATGATGGTAACATCTCGATACCTTTTAGGTAATAAGCAAGTTGTCCTAATACTGTCTTTAACTTACTCGGTACCTCGTATGTTAATTCTGTAATACGACCGCCACCAGCGATGTTAATAAAATATGTATCGTTCGCTCTACCAAGGTCTAATGGCACTGTTTTTCCTTCGCAAATAATATCTGCTGCCTCTTCAATAGAACGAGGTACACCAATCGCACGTGCAAAGTCATTTGTCGTTCCAACTGGAATAATTCCAAATTTCGGACGGAATTCATGCCCAACTAAACCGTTTACTACTTCATTTAACGTACCGTCGCCACCAGCCGCAATAACAACATCAAACTTACGATCCGCAGCTTGCCTCGCCGCCACAGTAGCGTCTCCAGGACCCGTTGTCGCATGACAAGATGTCTCATAGCCAGCTTGTTCTAATTTTTGTAATACTTCTGGTAAGCTCTTCTTAAATAGCTCACGCCCAGAAGTAGGATTATAAATAATTCTTGCTCGCTTCATCATTTATTAGCACAGGAAATTTCTTTATGTATCGAAAAAGAACATACTGAACTTCTATTCAGTATTCCCATGCCTACCTCCTCTCATCTTGCTATCCTTCTTTTATCCCGCTCAAACAGGCAGTAAGAACCCGATTCGTGTAGTCCATCAAAAGTAAATATTCATTTCAATGGTTTTTTTATTTGACCAAAAAATTTATCCCGCTATTTGCGGGCAGTAAATGCCCGATTGGTGAGGGCTCATAATCAGTGTTGGATGAACCTCCTACTGATTAAAGTTTCACTTTATTTCTATCCATTCTTCCATAAAAATTTGCATATAACGAATAATAACTATCTATTATTTCATGAGATGAAAAAAACCTCTATGTTTAGATTTATCATTATTCCCACCTTTTTGCAACTATCATACCATAGTTGCTATACAAACATTTTTCCACTTTTGACAGTTAATCAAACGTTTGTTTAAACGATTTTGTCTCATTTAAACAAACGTTTGATTAACCTAGAAAAACACCCATGTACGGGTGTTTTTCTGCTTAATCTTTAAAAGTCACTACTATTATCGCTTATTAATCTCTTCAAGTAAGATTTTGTTAACAAGCGGTGGATTTGCTTGTCCTTTTGTAGCTTTCATAATTTGACCAACTAAGAAGCCAATTGCACGGTCTTTACCGTTTTTAAAGTCTTCGATAGATTGCTCATTATTATCAAGAATTTCTGTTACAACTTTACGAAGTGTACCCTCGTCAGAAATTTGAACAAGACCTTTCGCTTTAACGATTTCTTCTGGGTCTCCACCTTTTTCAATTAATTCATTAAATACTTTCTTCGCGATTTTAGAAGAAATTGTACCTTTTTCAATTAATTGAACCATTTTAGATAAACCAGCAGGCGTTAATGCAACGTCTTTTAATTCTTTTTGTTGTTTGTTTAAGTATGCAAGTACTTCACCCATTAACCAGTTCGATGTTAATTTCGCATCAGCACCGTCTGCAACAGTTGCTTCAAAGAAATCAGACATCTCTTTCGTTAATGTTAACACGTGTGCATCATAAGCTGGTAAGCCTAGTTCTGCAACGTAGCGAGCTTTACGTGCATCTGGAAGTTCTGGAATAGAAGCTCGAACTGCTTCTTTCCACTCATCATCGATGTAAAGTTCAACTAAGTCTGGCTCTGGGAAGTAACGGTAATCGTCAGATCCTTCTTTCACACGCATTAAGATTGTTTTCTTCGTTGCTTCATCATAACGACGTGTTTCTTGTTGGATGATGCCACCAGATAACAATTCTTTTTCTTGGCGCACTTGCTCATGCTCAAGACCTTTTTGTACGTAAGTGAATGAATTTAAGTTTTTCAGTTCCGCTTTTGTACCGAACTTTTCTTGTCCAACTGGACGAAGAGAAATGTTCGCATCACAACGCAAGGAACCTTCTTCCATCTTACAATCAGATACACCAGTATATTGAATGATTGATTTTAACTTCTCTAAGTATGCATATGCTTCTTCTGGCGTACGCATATCTGGCTCAGATACGATCTCGATTAAAGGCATACCTTGACGGTTGTAGTCTACTAATGAACCATCAGCTGTATGCGTTGATTTACCAGCATCTTCTTCTAAATGAAGACGTGTAATACCGATACGTTTCTTTTTACCGTCTACTTCGATTTCAATCCAACCATTTTCACCAATTGGCTTATCAAATTGAGAGATTTGGTAAGCTTTCGGGTTATCTGGATAGAAATAGTTTTTACGGTCAAACTTCGTTTCCGTTGCGATTTCACAGTTTAATGCCATTGCAGCTTTCATTGCAAAGTTAACTGCTTCTTTATTTAAAGTAGGAAGTACCCCTGGGTATCCTAAGTCAATTACACTTGTTTGTGTATTTGGCTCCGCTCCGAATTCTGTTGGACTCGCAGAGAAAATTTTCGAATTTGTTTTTAACTCAACGTGAACCTCTAAACCAATAATTGTTTCTAAATTCATCTATGCTCGCCTCCTTACAGACTTGCTTTTTTTGTATGATAGTCTGTTGCTTGCTCAAACGCATGTGCAACGCGGTAAATTGTCGCTTCATCGAAGTGTTTACCAATGATTTGTAGACCAAGTGGCATGTTGTTAGTACCGAATCCACATGGAACTGAAATCGCTGGAACACCCGCTAAGTTTACTGGGATTGTTAAAATGTCATTTGCATACATTGTCATTGGATCGTCAACTTTTTCTCCCACTTTAAATGCCGGAGTTGGTGTTGTTGGTCCAATAATAACATCATAGTTAGCAAATACATTTTCAAAGTCGTTCTTAATTAATGTACGTACTTGTTGTGCTTTTTTGTAATATGCATCATAGTAACCAGAGCTAAGAGCAAATGTACCAAGCATAATACGACGTTTAACTTCATCACCGAAACCTTCACTACGTGTGTTTTTGTAAAGATCTAATAAGTTATTTACATTATCAGAACGAACACCGTAACGCACGCCATCAAAGCGTGAAAGGTTAGCAGATGCTTCAGAAGAAGATAGTAAGTAATACGTTGCTAGAGCGTATTTAGAGTGTGGAAGAGATACTTCCTCCCAAGTTGCGCCCATACCTTCTAATACTTTTAAAGCAGCTAGTACTGACTCACGAGCTTCTTCGCCAACACCTTCGCCTAAGTATTCTTTCGGTACAGCAATGCGTAAACCTTTAACATCGCCTGTTAAACCAGCTAAATAGTTTCCAACTTCAACGTTTGCAGAAGTTGCATCCATGCGGTCAATACCTGAAATAGCTTGTAATAAGTATGCATTGTCTTCTACTGTACGTGTAATCGGTCCGATTTGGTCAAGTGAAGATGCGAATGCTACTAATCCGTAACGAGATACGCGTCCGTAAGTTGGTTTTAAACCTACAACACCGCAATATGCAGCTGGCTGACGGATAGAACCACCCGTATCAGAACCTAGAGAGAATAGTACTTCTCCTGCTGCTACAGCTGCTGCAGAACCACCACTAGATCCGCCTGGAACGTAATCTAAGTTCCATGGGTTTTTCGTAGCGTAGAATCCTGAGTTTTCATTTGAAGAACCCATTGCGAACTCGTCCATGTTTAATTTACCGATTGTAATTGTGTCAGCAGCTTTTAGCTTTTGCACAACTGTCGCATCATAAATTGGATCGAAGTTTGCTAACATTTTGCTCGCACAAGTTGTACGAAGACCGTTAGTTACAATGTTATCTTTTACACCAATTGGCATACCGAATAATAAACCATTATCTTCAGCGCCGATTTTTGCATCTAATTCTTTCGCTTTTGCGCGTGCATTTTCTTCATCTAATGTAAGAAAAGCTTTTACGTTATCTTCAACATCCGCAATACGTTTGTAAGATTCTTCTACTAAATCCGTAACGGAAATTTCTTTGTTGTTTAACTTCTTATGTAACTCTGATACTGAATGATCAAATAATGACATCGAAATTCCCCTCCTCTATTCTAATACTGCTGGAACACGGATTTGATTATCTTTGTGATCCGGTGCATTTTTTAATACTTCTTCGACTGGTAAACCTTTTTCTGGTACATCTTCACGCATAACATTTTTCATAGTTAATACATGAGTTGTTGGTTTTACATCTGTTGTATCTAATTCATTTAACTGTTCTGCAAATGTAACAATTGCATCTAGTTGTTTTTGAAATTTTTCTGCTTCTTGATCAGTAATTGCAAGACGTGCTAAATGTGCTACGTGCTTTACATTCTCAACGGAAATTCTTGACACGGCTAGGCCACCTCCATAATATATCGTTCAATCTACAATACTATTGATGATACCAAATTTTCAGTACTTCAAGCAAGTCAACACAGAGTACTTACGCCATTTTTACATAAAAAAAGAAAGGCAAATGCCTTTCTTTACAATTTACTCTTTATCTAACGGTTTATTTTTCGGAAATCTCTCGTTATCTTCTTCATTATCACGAATTGTTTTTTGTAATACAAAACAAGACATCGTTAAAAATAATGTTCCAATTAAATAGTATCCTTTTACACTAAGCGTTTCATCTAACGTATAAATCCCAATTAGCATACCTGAAAGCGCACAAACAAATGAAGTCCATGCTAAAAACGTGAACGCTTGCGTATTACGTCTTCTCATCGTTCTCCCCCTCGTTAGCTGTATACCCATTATAGATAAGTATATTTACCATGATGGATTTTTATGTAAATTCTAGTTTTATATTTATAAATCTATCATAAAAGAATACTATTTTAAAGAAAGTTTTCTGCCTAATCTGAAAAAACAATTAAAATGATTGACATTTATTTCTATTCTGCATAAAATAAAAATAAATATTACGAACCTCGAAATATACGGGAGTGGAATTAATTGTTGCAATATGAACATTTTTTAGACTTACTGCTAGATAACGCCAAGAAACTTTTCTATCCTGAAGAATGGGTAAGCCTTGATTTAACACTTTCCAAAACAGAAGTATTTTGTTTACTTTGGATGGAACGAAATACAGAGATTACAATGACAAAAATTGCTGATCTTCTTGATATACCGATGAGTACAACGACGGGCGTTGTAAATCGCCTTGTAAAAAAGGGATATATTGAACGCTACCGTGATGAAAACGACCGACGTATTGTATTAATTCGGTTAACAGAAACCGGCGTAATGCTCGTTCAAGAAGTAAAACAAAATGCAGCCCATTACTTTAGCTTAGTGACAGAAGCATTGTCAGAAGAAGAAAAAGCATTCTTACTACAAATCTTCCAAAAGATTATGAATCAAATTGCTACCTCACAGCAAAAAACAGAAGAAAAGGTTTCTACACCTAAAATGAAAAACATTCCGATTGAATAAAACCCTATCTGGGTTTTTATTCAACCATTTACTTCGATACTCGTAATATTCGACATTCGAAACAAGGGGGATATGAATGATGAGAATTATCTTGTATACAGGTAAAGGCGGCGTAGGAAAAACTAGCATTTCAGCAGCAACAGCACTTCAAAGTGCGAAGCAAGGATTAAAAACTTTAGTAATGAGTACAGATCCTGCTCATAGTTTAGGAGATTCATTTGGTATAAAGTTATCTTCTGAGCCATTAGAAATCCGTGAAAATTTATGGGCACAAGAAATTAATACGATTTATGAAATGGAAAAAGGTTGGGGAAAGTTACAGAAATACATTACCTTACTATTCACTTCCAAAGCAGCTGATGATATTACAACAGAAGAATTAACGATGTTTCCTGGTATGGAAGATTTAATTAGCTTACTTCGCGTACTCGATTATTATAAACAAAACACATATGATGTTATCATCATTGATTGCGCTCCAACAGGAGAAACATTAGCAATGCTAAGTTTTCCAGACATGCTCGGCTGGTGGATGGAAAAATTGTTTCCTATTAAAAGAAAAGTTTTAAAAGTCGTTCGTCCTGTAGCTCAACCACTCCTTGGTGTCCCTCTTCCAACCGACGATATTATGGACGAATTAACAAATACACTTGAACAGCTCGGAGAAATGAGAGATATTTTATCAAACCGAGAAGTAACAAGTATCCGCATCGTTGTAAATCCTGAAAAAATGGTCATTAAAGAAGCTCAGCGTAGCTTTACTTATTTAAATTTATACGATTATAACGTAGATGCCATTATGATTAATCGCGTCATCCCTAACACCGTCACCGATCCTTATTTTCAAGCATGGAAAGATACACAAAAGAAATATAAAACATTAATTCAAAATAGTTTTGATCCACTTCCTATTTACGAAGCTCCAATGTTTGAACAAGAAGTTGTTGGTTTACCTATGTTAGAGCGTGTAGGCGATGCTTTATTTAAAACTGATCATTGTCCTACTGAAGTGAAATTTAACGGGCGCACACAATATGTAAAAAAGGATGGCGATGATTATATTTTCATTCTTTCTATTCCCTTCTCAAACAAAAGTGAACTTTCCTTAAATCAAAAAGGTGATGAACTTATTATTCGAGCGGGTTCTGTTAAACGGAACATCACGTTACCAAAAACATTAACACACCTTTCTATTCAAGGAGCAAAATTTGAAGAAGATGTACTAAATATTCGGTTTGGAGGTGTAGTACATGCATGAGGAATTACTACGAAGGGTAATTCGTACAAAAGTAAAAGTCGGGATGCATATATTAGAAGAGCTACCTAATCCAATCCAGCAATCAGCTAAGCAAATATTAAATATTTTACAAGAGGAACTAGCTGCTTATCCGAAAGAACGAGATCATCATGAAGTTAATTTAAAAAATATCATAATTGAATAACTATCTCTGTATAGAGGGCCTTTTTTAGGCTTTCTATACTTTATTGGAGTGATGTAAGTTGATGAAAAAGCATTCCACTACTATACTCTGGATCATTCCCTTATTATTTTTCATTCATAACCTTGAAGAAGCTTTCCAAATGCCACAATATCTTGCTAATCAATTTTCAATCCGTCTTATAACTAGCCAACAATTTTTCATTGCCATTTCCGTATTAACAATCTTTGTATTACTTATCGTCTTTCTATATCAACTTAACTTCTTGTCTTCTATATGCTGGATTATTTTTATACAAGGGGCCATCTTCTTTAACTCTGTTCAACATATTATTTTGTTTTTCATTTATCGCTCCTATAACCCCGGCGTAATATCAGCATTTTTCATTACTCTCTTTGCTATTTTCTTTTTTTTATCAAAAAAACACTTAATTCATCAAAAGCAATTCGTAATTACAATCCTTTTCAGCTTATTTTCTTATCCCATTATAATTTGGATTACCTTACTGTTCGCTAGCTACTTTCATTCATAAAAAAAGACCAGGAAAACTCCTGGTCCATTACTCTACTTAACAAACATTGGATTCTACGTTATACAAAATTGGAAGGTACAGAATTAGGATTCGTTTGTTAAGTAGATTATATGTTGAACGAACTAACAGCGGAGGGGTTCCTTCTGTTAGTCCATTAAACTCAATCATTATTTTACGATTTTTTCAAGCTCCTCAAGTGAAAGATCAACTGAAATTGAACCATCATTTGTTTCTTTCTTAATTGCATCTGTTACTTCTTTTGAATGGTATAGTTCAATTACTTTTTTCAGTGTTGGATCATCTTTATCTTTCGTACGAGCTGCAAAAATATTAATATATGGCTTCGCATTTTCATTCTTTGGATCTTCTAAGAAAATAGGATCCTTCGCTGGATCTAATCCAGCTTGACCAGCAACACCGTTATTAATAACTGATGCCGCTACATCTTTTAACACACGAGGTGTTTGCTGTGCGATAACCGGTGTAATTTTTAATTTCTTCGGATTTTCAGCAATGCCGCTTGGATCTCCAAATAAGCCAAAATCTTTTTTAAGCTTTAATACTCCAGCTGCATCAAGAAGTTTTAATGCACGTGCTTGGTTCGTTGGATCGTTTGGAATTGCAATTTCTGAACCATCTGGAATTTCATTTGCCTTCTTATATTTTTCAGAGTATAAACCCATTGGCGCAATTTGTGTTGTACCAACAGCTGTAATATCTAACTTATGCTCTTTTTTAAATTGCTCTAAGAAAGCAATATGCTGAAATGAGTTTAATTCAATATCTCCATCAGCTAAAGCTTTATTTGGAGTTGTATAATCAGAGAACTCCACCAGTTTAATCTTAATCCCTTCTTTTTCAGCTTTTTTCTTCAAAATTTCCCAAGCGTCTCCATCCGTTCCAGTTACACCGACGCGAACTACTTTTTCTTTCGCTCCTGCACCCGTGTCTCCACTTGAGCAGCCACTTAATGCTGAGACTGCTACAATCGCTGATAATGCAAATGCTAAAATTTTCTTCATTTTCTTTTCCTCTCTTCCTTTTTATGATCTACGTAACAAGACTTTCGCAAAGTAGTTTCCTAAATTTTGAGCTATCTGTACGAGAATAATAAGTAAAACAACCGTTACAAACATAACTGATGTATCAAAACGTTGATAACCATATGTCATTGCCAAGTCACCAAGACCGCCACCACCGACAAGCCCAGCAACTGCAGAAAATTCAATTAAACCAACTGTCATAAATGTGACACCTAAGATTAATGGTGCTAACGCTTCTGGTACAAGGATTTCAAAAACGATTCTAATTGGCGAGGCGCCCATTGCTTGTGCTGCCTCAATTACTCCTTTCGGAACGGAAACAAGATTTGTTTCAACCATTCTAGCAATACCAATTGATGCGACTAACGTCATCGGGAAAATTGCTGCTGCTGTTCCAATCGTCGTTCCAATAACGCTTCTCGTTAGTGGACTTAACGCTACTAAAAAGATAATGAATGGTACCGGACGAATTGTATTAATTATGATGTTAAGAATAGAAAAGACCCATTTATTTTCTAAAAAGTTTCCTTTTCTCGTTACATATAAAAGTAAACCTAGAGGTATACCCAGAATTGTAGCGAATATAAGGGTTACAATTACCATTAAGAGGGTATCCCCCGTCGCATCTAGTATGCGCGGCCAAAATATACTCCAATCAACTCGCATGAGCTTCTACCTCCTTCAGCTGCACTTGCAGTCTTAGATGTTGCAATGCTTTTTGAATTTCCCTCTGCTCACCTTGCAATTCTACAAGCAGATTTCCAAATAGCACATTTTGAAGTTCAATAATATTTCCGTACAGTACATTTACATCGACGTTATAGTTTTTTGCGATATATGATAGTACCGGCTGTCCCGTCTCCTCACCAGTAAATGTTAGACGATAAATTTGACCACCATTTTGAATTTTCGCTAGAACACTTTCTGGTAAATGATCATTAATAACAGAACGTACAAAGTTTTGAGTCGTCTTTGTTTTTGGTTGCGTGAAAACATCGAACAGTTTTCCTTCTTCAATAACTTTTCCCTTCTCCATTACAGCTACACGGTGACAAATTTCTTTCACAACATGCATTTCATGTGTAATAAGAAGAATTGTTAAATTGTATTCTCGATTTACTTTCTTTAATAAGTTTAGAATTTCTGTCGTCGTTTCTGGATCTAAGGCTGATGTTGCCTCATCACATATAAGAATATCTGGCGATGTCGCAAGTGCTCTAGCAATACCAACACGTTGCTTTTGTCCCCCTGATAGCTGTTCTGGATAATAGTTTGCTTTATCTTCTAACCCTACAAACTTCAGCAGTTCATTCACTCGTTCCTTTATCTCGTTCTTTGGCAATTTCGCTAACTTTAATGGATAAGCAATATTCCCAAACACTGTTCTTGAATTAAATAAATTAAAGCTTTGAAAAATCATTCCGATTCTTTGTCTTAGTTTGCGTAATTCTTTTGTCGATAATGATGTAATATCTTTATCATCTATTGCAATCGTTCCTGACGTTGGTCTCTCTAACATATTTACTAAGCGTAATAATGTACTCTTTCCAGCGCCACTAAAACCGATGATGCCAAAAATTTCGCCTTTCTCAACTGATAATGTTACATCCTCCACCGCATGAACAGATTGCCCAGCTGATTCATACACTTTACTTACATTGTTAAAAGAAATCATTTTTCCCCCTCCTATATGCTGTAAAAACTTGAAGTAGAGCTTTCGAGGTAAAATAAAAAGTGCTCTCCTTCTTATCAACCATAAAGATAAGAAGGAGAGCACTTATATGTACTCGTTCACATCTTCTCATCTTCCAAGCCTTTATATGGCTTGCTGGAGTTAGCACGGTATTAAAAAACCCGTTGCTGAGGTATCATAGGGCCAGTCCCTCCACCTCTCTGGATAAGAATGTATCGATTTAATTGTCATTTAATTAATTCTCATTATAGAACTCAGAATAATAAGAGTCAATACATTTTTTAGAAAAATATTAATTATTCCTTTATTAAAATTTTCAGATGAAAATTCATGAGAAAATAGTAACTTTCAAGGTTATTTAAAATTCTTCTTCCTCATATTTTTAAACAGGAGAATCCTCTCTACAAATTGAATAAATTTATTTGAATATGAAACTCGGAGGCAGATAAATATATGAAAACAGCTCTTTTACTCGTCGATATTCAAAACGATTATTTTCCAAATGGAAAGATGGAATTGCGTAATCCAGTAGAAGCAAGCGAATATGCTAATCAGTTATTACAACACTTTAGAACAAACAGCGAACCTATTTTTCATATCCAACACGTAGCTATAAAAGATAACGCTACTTTTTTCCTACCTAATACAGAAGGTGTACATATTCACGAAAGCGTACGTCCACTTAGAGAAGAAACAGTTATACTCAAACATTATCCAAATAGCTTCCGAGAAACTAATCTTCTAGAGCAATTACAGCGTTTAGACATTGAACATGTCGTCGTATGCGGGATGATGACTCATATGTGTATTGATGCTACAGTAAGGGCTGCATTTGATTTTGGATTTCAATGTACCGTTATACACGATGCTTGTGCTACAAAAGACCTTTCTTTTAAGAACGCTACTATACCAGCTGTTTATATTCACAATACAATTTTAGCTAGTTTAAATGGCGTATATGCAAATGTAATAAGCACGAAAGAATTTTTAGCTACATAAAAAACACTCCTTTCAGTGAGCAAAACCGAAAGGAGTGTTCCTTGTCGAACCATAGATTTTCTTTCAAATTGTATTATACAGGAAATTCTCAAAATGAATACTAAAAAATATGACTAATACGTCAACTTTTCTCATTATTTTATTTCTGTTTACATGTTTATCCCGCTATTAATAGGTTTTAGCTCATTCTCTTCGAACGACGGTAATATATGGGGTTTCAATTTTAAAAGGAGCTCTTCACATTTTGTGAAGAGCTCCTCTACTATTTCTTATAAAGTTTCAGAAGTAGTTTTTGCTTGCATGTGAAGTGCTAAGTAATCAGGTCCACCAGCTTTAGAGTCTGTACCAGACATGTTAAAGCCACCGAATGGTTGGTAACCTACGATTGCACCAGTACATCCACGGTTGAAGTATAAGTTACCAACGTGGAAGTCTTCACGTGCTTTTTCAATATGGTCACGGTTGTTAGTAATAACAGCACCTGTTAAACCGTATTCCGTATTGTTTGCAATTGCAAGTGCATGATCGAAGTCTTTTGCTTTACAGAATGCTACTACTGGTCCGAAGATTTCTTCTTTCATTAAGCGAGCATCTTCTGCAACATCAGCAACGATTGTTGGTTGGATGAACCAGCCTTTAGAATCGTCTCCTTCGCCACCTGCTAAGATTCTACCTTCTTCTTTACCAATTGCAACATAGCTCATTACTTTATCGAATGCAGCTTGGTCATTAACAGGACCCATGTTTGTACCTAATACTGCTGGGTTAGCAACTGTTAATTCTTTTGTTAATTCAACAGCACGATTTAATACGTGATCGTATACATCTTCGTGGATTACTGCACGAGAACATGCAGAACATTTTTGTCCTGAGAATCCGAATGCTGATGCAACGATAGACTTAGCTGCTAATTCAAGATCTGCTTCTTTATCAACAACGATTGTATCTTTACCGCCCATTTCAGCGATAACGCGTTTTAACCAAATTTGGCCTGGGTTTACTTTCGCTGCACGCTCATAGATACGGATACCTACATCACGAGATCCCGTGAAGCTTACGAAACGTGTACGAGGATGATCTACTAAGTAGTCACCAACTTCAGAACCGTTACCTGGAACGAAGTTTACTACGCCAGCTGGTAAGCCAGCTTCTTCTAATACTTCCATAAATTTCGCTGCTACTACAGGAGTTGTACTAGCTGGTTTTAGTAATACTGTGTTACCAGAAACTAAAGCAGCTGTTGTCATACCTGCCATAATTGCGAATGGGAAGTTCCAAGGAGAAATGATAACACCTACTCCTAATGGAATGTAAGAGAAACGATTATATTCAATTGGACGGCTTTCTACTGGAATACCGTCTTTTAATTTTAACATTTGACGACCATAATATTCCATAAAGTCGATTGCTTCTGCTGTATCAGCATCTGCCTCATTCCATGGCTTACCTGCTTCTTTTACAAGAATAGCAGAGAATTCATGTTTTCTGCGACGAACGATTGCTGCAGCACGGAATAAAATGTCTGCACGCATTTCTGGCTTTGATTTTCTCCAAGTTTGGAATGTTTCATCCGCTACTTGCATTGCTTTTTCAGCTAACTCACGGCTTGCTTTTGAAACACGACCAACAAGTTCCTCTTTATTTGCAGGGTTTACAGAAACAATTTTGTCTTCTGTAGTAATTTTTTCTCCCCCAATAATTAATGGATAGTCTTGTCCAAGATAAGATTCTACTTTCTTTAAACCTTCTTCAAACGCTAATTTGTTAGCCTCCACTGAAAAATCTGTAAATGGCTCATGTTTGTATGCTACTACCATTTTTTTAGCCTCCCCTTAGAAAAACGTTTACATTTTACAACATTATTCTACACGATAATTTAGATTTATTCAAATATTCCTAGACTTATATTTTAAAAATTAATAAATTTTTAAAATATAATAAAAAAAAGAGATTCATACATGCGTATGAATCTACAAAATATGAGTATATTCCAAAACATTTTTCCCAATCAATAATATAGTAACTAATAAAAATAAAGTCCTTACATATCCAACGCCTTTTTGAACCGCAAACTTCGATCCAAAATAAGCACCTAAGATCATTGATAATCCCATGATAATACCGTATTCAAAATGAATTATATCTAAAAATAAAAAAGTAATTAAAGATACAATATTACTAACAAAGTTCAAAAGTTTTCCAGATGCTGCCGCTTGAATAAAATCCAAACCAATTAATAAAAATGCAAAAATTAAAAATGACCCTGTCCCTGGTCCAAAAAATCCATCATAAAATCCTATCATTAAAATAACAAAGAAAAATATTAATGTTTTTCTTTGCGTCATCTTCTTATAGGTAGACACACTTCCCCAATTCTTTTTTGCAATAATATAAATAGAAATAAATACCAACATTACAAGTACTAATGGGCGTAAAATATCCGATGGAATAAATTTTACTACTAAAGCACCTGCAACAGCTCCAACAATAGTTAACGGGATTAACTTTCCTACAATTTTAAAATCAACTTTTCCTGATCGAATGAAATACATCGCACTCGTAAACGTCCCCATTGTTGCCGCTAATTTATTCGTTGCAATTGCTGAAGCCGGCGATAAGCCAACAAACATAAGCGCAGGAAGCGAAATTAACCCTCCTCCTCCAACAACGGAATCAATGAAAGCTGCTAAAAAACCGAATGCAATTAATAAAATAATGACTTGAAAACTTAATTCTTCCATGAACTTTACCCCTTACCCCTATTATTTACAACATTTTAAATTATAACAAAATTACATAAGAAAAAAAGCTGTTCCATAGAGGAACAGCCTTCATATTTAATCTAAAATTTTCACAAGTGGTTCATCTTGTTTTGCTTCACGTATAATAATAGCTTCTGGGCGTTCTACAGATTTAATCGTTACTTGTACTTTCATATAATTCGGGAAGTATTCCATAACAAGCCCTGCCACATATTGTGTAAAACCAATTATTTCAGCTTTTCCATTAAACTGGACAGGAATATCAAGCTTCATTTCTCTTAATTCATCATCTCTATACATACCAGTACCAATAACAGCTGTATAGTCGCCTTGGAAATAATCGCTTAGTTTTGCCTTAAAGTTGGATACTCTTGCAAGATCTTCACGTTTATTATCTGTTTTCGCTTGCTCTGATGGGAACAAATAGTATTTCTCATTAATTTGTTTCCAATCTTCAACCGTTTCACTACCTTTTTCTACATTTGCATAAGAAACAAAGTTACCTGGTACGAGCGAAGACTTTGGAGCTTGGCGATAAATCGCAAATGTTATCGGAATATTTTTTGTATCAGGTTGTTTTTGATGTATGACTTTCAAAATTTCTTGCGCCATTTTTTTCCCTTCAGCTAACATCTTTTCATCCGGGATGGCAGCTTCACGTGGATAACCATGCTCTTCGTTAAAATATTGAACAGAATTCATTGCTAATCCAACTACCATACCAACACGTTCCTCGCTGTTATCGCCTTTTTTCACATAATAATCATGCTCTAAAATATTTGAAATATATATTGGATTTTTTTTATTTTTCACTTCTAGTGATTCGGATCCCGTTCCTAACGCAGGGTTTAATCCTATATTAGGAAATTTAACTGCATCTTTTTTTAATTTGTCCTCTAGTTCCTTTTGTTCAGCATCTGTACGTTTTCTTTTAACAAGCATCTGTATCACTTGAGTATCTAGAGCACTTCCGCCTTTTAAAAAATTATCTTTCGTATTAAATGATTCTTTTGCAATTCGCATTAATCCTGTTTCAAATTCATCTATATCAAGACGACTATTTAGCCCTTGCACCACTAAACCACGTGCATTTCCACCATCAAATGGAATAGTCGTCTTATAATATTCATCCGAAATAGCGTATTTTGGAACAACTGATTGTTCTTTTGCTTTCCCCGATTTCTCAGCCACTTTTTCATCTTTGTCGGCACCTGCACTACACCCACTTACAAGTAGGCCCAGGCTTAATATCGCTAATGCTATTTTTTTCATGGTAAGTTTGCACCTCTTACTTATTTAGCTCTTGTAAGAACCTCTCTTCATTCCAAACCTCAACATTATGTTTCTCCGCTTGTGCTAATTTCGAACCAGCTGCTTCACCTGCAACAACCAAATCCGTACTCTTACTAACACTTCCTGTTACTTTTCCACCTAATGCCTCAATCTTCTTCTTCGCTTCACTTCGTCCCATAACTTCTAGCTTACCTGTTAAAACAACCGTTTTTCCTGCGAAGTAAGATTCAACATTTTGTAAATCTGCAATTTTTATACCTTTGTATGTCATATTCACGCCATACTCTTTAAACTGCTGTAATAATTCTAATACATCTTCATTATCAAAATATGTCACAACAGATTGAGCCATTTTTTCGCCAATTTCATTAATTGCTTTTAGTTCTTCTTCTGTTGCTTTTACAAGCTCATCCATCGTTTCAAAGTGCTCTGCAAATGTACGTGCTGCTTTCGCTCCAACGTGGCGAATTCCAAGACCAAATAATAATCGCTCTAACGAGTTTTCTTTAGAATTTTCAATTGCTTGTATTAAGTTTGTTGCTGATTTTTCACCAAAACGTTCTAACTGTAATAATTGCTCTTTCGTCAATGCATATAAATCAGCAAATGTACGAATATAATCTGCATCAAAGAGTTGTGTAATGACACGTTCTCCAAGTCCATCAATATTCATCGCATTTCTTGAAACGAAATGGATTAATCCCTCTCGAATTTGAGCCGGACAAGTCGGATTTATACATCGAAGTGCTACTTCTTCTTCTAAACGAACAAGTTCACTCTCACATGCTGGACAATGCGTTGGCATACGGTATTCTTCTTCTTCACCAGTACGCTTATCAAAAATAACGTTCACAACTTCAGGAATAATATCTCCAGCCTTCTTCACAACAACGTAGTCACCAATTCGAATGTCTTTTTCACGAATCAAATCTTCGTTATGTAAAGAAGCACGGCGAACAATCGTACCAGCAACTCTCACTGGCTCTAGCTCTGCAGTCGGCGTTACAACCCCTGTTCGGCCAACACTTAATTCAATGCCTGTTAGTCTCGTTACAACTTCTTCAGCTGGGAATTTATAAGCAATCGCCCATCGTGGACTCTTCGCTGTAGTTCCTAGACTTTCTTGAAGAGCAACATCATCTACTTTTATAACGATTCCATCAATCTCATAATCAAGATGCGGACGTTTTTCTTGCCATTCTTCTACATAAGCTATAACCTCTTCGATTGTTTCACATGTACGGCGATTTGGATTTGTCTTAAATCCGAGTTCACCTAAGAAATCAAGCGATTCACTGTGCGATGGAATTGTTTTTTCTTCTACATTCGCAAGACCGTACACAAACATAGATAAGTTACGCTTCGCTGCAATTTTCGGATCAAGTTGACGTATTGAACCTGCTGCTGCATTACGCGGATTCGCAAATACATCTTCTCCATTTTGCTCTTTTTCTTCATTTAGTTTAACGAATGAACGCTTCGGCATATAAGCTTCGCCTCGTGCTTCTAACGTTACTTCTTCATTTAAACGAAGTGGGATAGCTTTAATCGTTTTTAAATTTTGAGTAATATCTTCACCCGTTACACCATCACCACGTGTCGCCCCTTGAATGAAGCGTCCTTTTTCATAATGAAGCGAAACGGCAAGCCCGTCAATTTTTAATTCACATATATATCTTACATTCGCACCATCAATTCCTTGACATACTCTTCTGTCGAAATCACGCAAATCCCCTTCGTTAAATGCATTCCCTAAACTTAACATTGGTGACTTATGTGTTACTTTTTCAAATATATCAAGAATAGTTCCCCCAACGCGAACGGAGGGAGAATCTTCACTCATAAACTCTGGGTTCTCTGCTTCTAATTTTATAAGCTCCTGCATATCACGGTCATATTCCGCATCAGAAACAGAAGGATTGTCTAATACGTGATATTGATAATTAAATGTATTTAACAAATCACGCAGTTCTTCTATACGTTTTTTTGCTATCTCTTTTGACATATCCTCATTCCTTTCTATTGTTTCGTCACAGGTGCAAATTTTGCTAACAAACGTTTAACACCAATCGGGCTTGGGAACGCAATATCTAATTCTTTTGCATCACCTTCACCTTTTACACTTACAACTGTACCGATTCCCCATTTTTGGTGGGAAGCTTTATCGCCTACTGCCCAGCCAATTTGCTCACCGCCTGTCGTCTTCGCTGCTGGACGCGCGAAAGCTGAACGAGAGCGTGTTGTGGTTGTCGTTGTCATTTTACTGCTACTTGCTGTTCTGCTTTTTGCACCAAACGAATTTTCACGCTTCGGCGCTGTTTCATTTAATGATTCCACTAGTTCTGCCGGGATTTCTGTAATGAAGCGAGACGCAGCATTCATACTTGTTCTACCAAATAAAGTACGCATTTGCGCATTAGATAAATATAACTCTTCTTCTGCACGAGTAATACCTACATAAGCAAGACGACGTTCTTCTTGCATTTCATCCTCTTCCATAAGAGAACGAGTATGAGGGAATATCCCTTCCTCTAAACCAACAATAAAGACAACCGGGAACTCTAATCCTTTTGCTGAGTGCATCGTCATTAAAATAACTTCTTCACCAGCAGTTGGGTCTTCATCTACACGATCAATATCAGCAACAAGTGCTAAATCTGTTAAGAATGCAACAAGGCTCTTATCTTCACTTTGAGATTCAAATGTTTGCGTAACAGATAAGAATTCGTCTAAGTTTTCTAAACGACCTTCCGCTTCTAAAGAACGCTCATTTTTCAACATATCGCGATAGCCTGTTTTTTCAATAACTTCTTCTACTAATTCTGTAACAGATAAATACTCTTGCATATTTACCCAGTTGTGTAATAAACTTGCGAATTCTTTTACTGCCTTTGTAATTTTTGCACTTACTCCAACATGCTCAATCTCATCAAATACAGCAGTTAATGAAATTCCGTTTTGCACACCATAATTAATAATTTTATCGATAGAAGTCGCACCAATACCACGCTTTGGCATGTTAATAATACGTGCAAAACTAATTTCATCATCTGGATTACCGATTAAACGTAAGTACGCCAAAATATCTTTAATCTCTTTACGGTCGTAGAACTTAGTTCCCCCGACAATTTTGTACGGAATGTTAGATTTAAGGAAAATCTCCTCGACCATACGAGACTGAGCATTCGTACGATATAGCACTGCAAAATCAGTGTATTTTCGTTTCCCCATCTGAAGATCGTCACGAATTTTTTTCGCAACAAAATATGCTTCGTCCTTTTCAGTTGCGGCACGATAATACGAGATTTTACTTCCAACTTGATTGTCTGTCCATAATTTCTTCGGTTTACGATTCGTATTTTTTTCAATAACAGCATTCGCTGCATTTAAAATATTTTGTGACGAACGATAGTTTTGTTCTAACAAAATTACCTGTGCATTCTCATAGTCTTTTTCAAATGACAAAATGTTAGAAATATCTGCACCACGCCAGCGATAAATAGACTGGTCAGAGTCACCTACAACGCAAAGATTTTTAAAACGTGCTGCCAAATGTTTAACAAGAAGATATTGCGCTTTGTTCGTATCTTGATACTCATCAACATGAATATATTGGAACTTACGCTGATAAAACTCTAATACTTCTGGAACACGTTCAAATAGCTGAATCGTCGTCATAATTAAATCATCAAAGTCTAATGAATTATTTTTCAAAAGACGTTTTTGATACTCTGTGTATACATCGCTCGTTAATTTTTCATATGGATCAGCCATTGTAATTTTTTTTGCATATTTATCCGCAGATAACAGTTCATTTTTTGCATTACTAATACCCGCTAAAATAGAGCGCGGCTCAAATTTCTTCGGATCAATATTGCGCTCTTTCATAATTTTTTTGACTACAGTTAGCTGATCACCTGAATCTAAGATTGTAAAGTTACGATTAATACCAATACGATCGATATCGCGTCGTAAAATACGTACACACATAGAGTGGAACGTCGAAATCCAAATATCTTCTGCTTCTGGTCCCACAAGTTTATCAATACGCTCGCGCATTTCACGAGCTGCTTTATTTGTGAAGGTAATAGCTAGTACATTCCATGGTGCTACACCTTTTTCACCAAGCAAATACGCAATACGGTGTGTTAACACGCGTGTCTTACCACTACCTGCACCTGCCATTAGTAGCAGTGGTCCATTCGTTGTTTGTACTGCTTTTTGTTGCTGTGGATTTAAACCGTTTAATAACTTATCTGTCATACTCATATACGCCTGCACCTACTCTCCTTTTACTGCTTTAACTGTTTTTAACGCCGATTTTATATCATCATAAATAATATTTCCAACAACTACTGTATCAGCATATTGCGCCATTTCTTTCGCCTGTTCTGCATTAGAAATACCACCGCCATAATATAACTTGGCTTGTTTCAATTCTGCTTTTACATTTTTAACAAGTTCAACATCTCCATACGTACCGCTATATTCTAAATAAAATATCGGTAAATGTAATAACTTGTCTGCTAAACGCGCATATGCAATAACGTCATCTTCTGTTAAATCACATTTCGCATCTGTAAGCTGGGCTACTTTCGCTTCGGGATTTAAAACACAATACCCTTCCATAAAAATTTCGTCCCAGTCCATAATATCCCCAAATTCTTTCAATGCCTCATGATGAACACCTGTTACCCATTCTACTTTTCGGCTATTTAAAACACTTGGGATGTAATAAAAATCAAATCCTGGTGTAATTGCTTCTACATCAGAAACCTCTAATACACAAGGAACTGCATATCTACGAATGCTAACTAGCATGTGTAATACGTTATCAATTGTAACTCCATCACTTCCGCCTACAATAACAGCATCCGTTCCAGACTCACAAATCATTTCTAAATATTCATCGCTTAACTCCTTATTTGGATCAAGCTTAAATACATGTTTCCATCCGGAAATATCGTACATGAAAACACCCTTCCTTTTCTCTAGTTATATCTATAGTTCTGTTTAAAATAACAGTTAGTTTTTATCTTGATTTTTTAAAATAGCTATTA
Organism: Bacillus sp. GC_Bacil_1; assembly: GCF_026540675.1. Taxonomy (NCBI): domain Bacteria; kingdom Bacillati; phylum Bacillota; class Bacilli; order Caryophanales; family Bacillaceae; genus Bacillus; species Bacillus sp. GC_Bacil_1. Next base: position 17,983 of record NZ_JALNUG010000011.1, on the reverse strand, counting down.
AATATTTTTCAAAAAGAAGAATTTAATTTCACCTTCTTTTTATGCATTCTTTCATTATAACAAAAAAAGCTACTGACACACACGCCGATTCCAACATCTTTTTCAACGTCAAATGTTGGATTACATATCCCAAAAATCACACGGGATACTAATAAGAGAAGTAGTATTTACTATTTCAATTTTCATAAAAAGGAGTGTTTTTCTAATGAAGCAAAACATCGGGACAATAAACGCTCTAATTCGAATTACACTTGGGCTTGTCCTCTTCGGATGTAGTGCAACTAAACTTGTACGCAAGCCGTGGTGCACTTGGTCTAACATTTTTCTATGGATTGGTGCAATGAAAGTTGCAGAGGGAATTGTTCGCTTCTGCCCTATTGTTGAAGCGTGGAAATTTGGAAAATACATGAATATGGGTGCATTTAAAATGCCTGGCATGAATTTTACTGAAAAAGGACATGCTAAAGAAGAAGTGAATCAAACTTCCGCTCATGACAAGCCAAAGTCAAAGGGAAGTTATGACGCTTCTGACAAAGAGATTGAGTCAGCGATTGAAGAAATAATCCTGGCAAAACCGCTTTGAATCATTTGTCACGATGCAAGATGCTCTCAAAGGGACTTAGCTGCTGCAGTGGGCGGTTAAGTCTTCTTTATTTTACCACGAAACAGAACGTATATTCTTATTTCTAACTTTAAAATGTACATAAAAGATATCAATCAATAAATTTCAGAAAATTAGGTGCATACCCCTTGCTTAAAATGATATAAAAGTGATATCATTTTTATATCAGGAGGCGATCATATGAAAGAAAAACAAGTATTTTATGTAAATGGTTTTCTCGGTATTATTGGAATTTTGATTTTAGCTGCTATCGGTGTATTTTTCTTTGCACAAGAAATTTTCGTAGGAGCAGCACTAACTATTATATTAGCGGCAATTCTCGCTACAGGTATCGGTATTGTTCAACCGAATCAAGCGAAAGTTATTACGTTCTTTGGTAATTATTTAGGAACAATTCGTCAAAATGGTTTATTTTTAACAATTCCATTCGCATTCCGTCAAACTGTCTCGTTACGTGTTGAAAACTTTAATAGTAAGAAATTAAAAGTAAACGATGTTGAGGGAAATCCGATTGAAATTGCAGCTGTTATTGTATATAAAGTAGTTGATTCTGCAAAAGCGATGTTCGGTGTTGAACATTACGATCGATTTGTAGAAATTCAAAGTGAAACAGCAATCCGCCACGTCGCAACAAAATATCCTTATGACAATTTCCAAGATGAAACTTGCATTACGTTACGCGGGAATACTGAAGAAATCTCTGAAGAATTAAAGCGTGAGTTAGAAGCGCGCCTTGAAATCGCAGGCGTAGAAGTATTAGAAACTCGTTTAACACATTTAGCTTATGCAACAGAAATTGCCCATGCGATGCTACAACGTCAACAAGCAAAAGCGGTATTAGCTGCTAGAAAAGAGATTGTTGAAGGTGCTGTGAAGATGGCGAAGGATTCAATCCATATGTTAGATGAGGAAGGCGTACTTGAATTAGATGACGAGCGTAAAGCGAATATGGTAAACAACCTATTAGTTGCCATCGTTTCAGATAAAGGTGCGCAACCAGTTATTAATACAGGAAGCCTATACTAAGGGCTATAAGTAATTATGGCTAAAAAGAAAAGCTTTCCATTACGTATTGATCCTGAATTACACGCAGTCATCGAAAAATGGGCAAATGATGAGTTTCGTAGCGTCAATGCACACATCGAGTATTTACTTCGAGAAATGGCAAAGCAAAAAGGAAAATTGAAGAAAGATAAAGATGCATGAACAAACAGCCCACTGAATTTTCAGCGGGCTGTTTTTATACAAAGCAAGTCATCAATAAACTTGCTTAACGCTGCTGTTCTCACACTATCTTTCCGATAAATAAAATAAGTCGGAATAAACCTGTTTTCATGTACTAACGGTGTATGAATAAGTTCTTTATGGCTATCAAATTGCTCTGCTACTTCACGTGGTAACATAGACACCCCAAGTCCAGCTTTTACGCATCCAATAATACCGTCTAAAGAATTTAATTCCATTATTTTTTTTGGAACAATCCCTTCAGATAGTAACCATTCTTCTAAAACTTTTCTATAAAAACAACCTGATTGAAAAACGATAAAAGACTGCGATTCCGAATATCCGTTATCCCACAAAACATTCCGCTTTGAAAGTAACATCATTTCCTCTTGGAATACTTCTATCTTTTCTAAAGCTGGATCAGCTATACAATCAGCTACAAATGCCCCCTCTATTTCATATAAGAGTACCTTCTTCGTTAATTCTTCCGTATTGTGCGTTTGCAACATAATTTCCACTTCTGGATAGCGCATATGATAATTAGCTAAAATCGTGGGCAATCTAACAGCTGCTGCTGTTTCCATCGCTCCAATTTTCAATACTCCTCCAGGCTCCGCTGTATGTTTCACTTGCCTTTTTGATTCATTTAATAATTGAATCATTTTTTCAGCGTATGTTAACAACTTTTCTCCGGCTGGTGTTAATGTAACTCCATCTCGATGCCTATAAAATAATTGTGTTTCATATTCAGCTTCTAGCCGTTTTATTTTTGCTGTTATGTTTGATTGAACAAAATTCAACCGAATAGCTGCTCTTGAAATACTTTTCTCCTGCGCGACCATATAAAAAGCTACAAAATCTTGTAAGTTCATTCGTTCATATCCCTTCGTTCATATCATTAATTTTGATATTACATATAAAAAATCAGTATTTTACGCCCCATATATATTCCTCTATCATATATATTAGAAGATATTTCAAGAAGGGAGATTATATGAAAGAAACAAAAACATGGAAAATGATTATAGCTGGGATATGTTCTTTAATAGCTGTCATGGGTATTAGTCGGTTCGCCTACACACCGATTATTTCTTTTATGGAAAAACAAGCCCATATAGAAGATGACCTCGCTGGATATTTAGCGTCCAGTAATTATCTTGGTTATTTACTTGGGGCATTCTTTATTGGATTTATTACGATAAAAAATCGTGAAAAAATATTACACCACTGTTTATTCTTCAATGTTCTTTCAACTCTTTGTATGGGCTTAACCTCTTATATCTTTTTATGGTTTCCCCTTCGCTTTATCGGTGGTTTCACAAGTGCAATTGTATTTGTTCTTGCCTCTAGTATTGTTTTAGATTATTTATTTCAAAGTAATAAAGTCATGCTAGGTGGCATGATTTATAGCGGTGTTGGAATTGGCATTATTTTCTCTGGAAGTTTCGCACCTTTATTCAACTCAATTTGGAATTGGCAAGGTGCGTGGATTGGGTTAGGAATTATTAGTTTTAGTTTAGCTATCCTTGTATGGAAATGGTTAAGAGAGGACAGTAGACATACTATACAGCAACCAAAAAGTACTATACAAGCTACATCTCATAGAAAAAGCTATTTATTTTGGCTTATTTTAGCTTACGGATTCGAAGGATTTGGCTATATCATTACAGGGACCTTCCTTGTCACCATTGTAGAAAGAATTACACTATCACCCTTCTATGCATCTTGTAGCTGGATTATTGTCGGTATTGCTGTCATCCCATCTAGTTACCTTTGGTCCACTGTTGCTCGGAAGTACGGACCAACACGAGCTCTTACATCCGCCTATATGTTACAAATTATAAGTGTACTTTCTCCACTCCTTATTCCAAACCTTTTTGGGGCATTTCTAAGTGCATTCCTTCTAGGTGCTACATTCGTCGGAATTACAATTTTAACAACTACAGAAGCAAAACGAATAAGACCGAATGAAAGTAATAAAATCATTGGTTATACGACAGGTGTTTATGGGATTGGCCAAATTATCGGTCCAATCTTTACAGGTATTATTGCGGAGCAAATGCAAAGTTTTTCCCTCCCACTCCTTGTCGCTGCTCTTACGTTAATCATCTCAATACTACTATTATTAATTGGAGAAATAAGATGTAAGCAGGTAGAGAAAAAGTGTATATAGATACAAATAGTTTATAATCTCTTGAAAAGATTCAACGTACTATACTCTATTTCCTATAAAAAAAGAAGCTAACATATGTTAGCTTCGCGTAATCTCATGCCCAATCGCACGATATCCTATATCACTACGATAAAATAAGCCATCGCTCTCAATCTTTGCGATTTCTTTATACACTCTATCTTTCGCTTCTTGTAAGTCTTTCGCTTTATAAGCAATAAATAGTACACGGCCACCATTTGTTACAAAATCCCCATGCTTCATCGCTGTACCTGAATGAAAGACAATAGCATCTTCTAAACGATCTAATCCTGTAATAATTTCACCTTTTTTATACGCTTCTGGATATCCTTTTGAAGCGAGTACAACACCAATTACTGCTTCCTCTGACCACTCTAACACTAACTCACTTTCATCTAATACAGCGTTACATACATCAACTAAATCATTTTCTAAGCGAGGTAATACAACTTCTGTTTCAGGATCACCAAAGCGTGCATTAAATTCAATTACCTTTGGACCATCATTTGTTAAAATAAGCCCTGCATATAAAATCCCTGTAAACGATCGATTTTCTTGGAGCATTGCTTGAGCAGTTGGATGTAATACGGTTTGAATCGCTTCTTGGACTGCTGATTCTGGAATTTGTGGTACTGGAGAATATGCACCCATTCCGCCTGTATTTGGGCCTTTATCAGCATCAAAAGCTCGTTTATGGTCCTGAGCGATTACCATCGGATGTACAGTTGTTCCATTTACAAATGCCATTAATGAAAATTCTTGTCCATCTAAAAACTCTTCAATAACAACCTTCTTACTTGCCGCGCCGAACTTCACATCTTGTAGCATTTCTTTCACAGCCTGTAATGCCTCTTCAAGCGTCATTGCTACCGTTACCCCTTTACCAGCAGCTAATCCGTCAGCTTTAATAACGATTGGTGCACCAACTTTTTGAATATACTGTACTGCTTCTTCATAATCGGTAAAAGTTTCGTACGCCGCAGTTGGAATATCATACTTTTTCATAAGCTCTTTTGTAAAAGCTTTACTACCTTCAATAACAGCAGCCGCTTTATTCGGACCAAATACGCGAAGTCCCTCTTCTTTAAAACGATCAACAATTCCATTCATAAGTGGAATTTCTGGTCCAACGAAAGTTAACTCAATATTATTCTCTTTGGCAAATAAAACTAATGCATCAAAATCATTTTCATCAATATCAACTGGTATTGCAACATCTCGCATACCTTCATTACCTGGTGCTACATATACCTTTTTCACTTTTGCAGATTGTGCAAACTTCCAAGCTAAAGCATGCTCACGCCCACCGCGGCCAATTAGTAAAACATTCATATTTCATCCCCCAATAATTAAATAAGTACAAACTAGAAGCTATGCTCCTAGTTTGCTTTTTCATATCAATAAAAGGTTATCTTAACCGGACTTTTTAAACATCCATCTCAATAAAGGTTTAAAAAGGAGGATCAAGAGCACCGAGCAGGTCTAGGCGCATTTGCCAGGAGGACACGGAGTGTAGCTTTCCTACATGAGTACCGCACTGGCGATGCAACGACGACATGCGAAGGTTATCTTGACCGGACTTTTTAAACATCCTCTATTAGTGTTTGAAATGACGTACGCCAGTGAACACCATAGCAATCCCATACGTATCTGCCACTTTAATAGAATCTTCATCACGGATTGATCCGCCTGGTTGAATGATTGCTGTAATTCCCGCTTTTGCTGCTTCTTCTAATGTATCTGGCATTGGGAAGAAAGCATCAGATGCAAGCGCGCTACCTTGTGCTTTTTCACCAGCTTGTGTAATCGCGATTTTTGCAGAACCTACACGGTTCATCTGTCCCGCACCGACACCAATTGTCATGTCATCTTTCGCTAAAACAATTGCATTTGATTTCACATGTTTTACAACTTTCCAAGCTAGTTTTAAATCTTTCCATTCTTGCTCTGAAGGTTCACGTTTCGTTGGAATTGAAATTGTACTTTCATCTAATGATAACGTATCTTCCTCTTGAACGAGAAGTCCACCTTGTACAGAAGTTAGTTTTTTGCTTGCACTTGTCGCTTTTTCAATATTTATAGTTAATAAACGTAAGTTCTTCTTACTTTGCAACACTTCTAAAGCTTCTTGCGAGAACGAAGGTGCGATAACAATTTCTAAGAAAATTTCATGTAACTTTTCTGCTGTAGCTTTATCAATTTCACGATTTGCTGCAATAATACCGCCGAAGATTGATACTGGATCTGCTTCATAAGCACGAGTATATGCTTCGTGAATATTAGTTCCTACTCCAACACCACATGGATTCATATGTTTTACTGCTACTACTGCTGGTTCTGTAAATTCTTTTACGATGCTAAGCGCTGCGTCTGCATCATTAATATTGTTATACGATAATTCTTTACCGTGTAATTGTTCTGCGTATGCAACAGAAGAAGTTGCTGCGAATGGCGCTTTATAGAAAGTTGCTTTTTGATGTGGGTTCTCGCCATAACGTAAGTCTTGCTTTTTCTCAAATGTCACAGTTAATGTTTCTGGACTTTCTTCACCCATTTGCTCTGTTAAGTAGTTAGAAATTAACGCATCATACGCTGCTGTATGACGGAATACTTTCGCTGCTAGTTTACGTTTCGTTTCCTCTGCTACTTCACCGTTCTCTTTCAGTTCTGCTAACACAATATCATAATCTACTGGATCTACAATTACAGATACGAATTTATGATTTTTCGCAGCAGAGCGAATCATTGTCGGGCCACCGATATCAATATTTTCAATTGCATCAGCAAATGTTACATCAGGCTTAGCGATTGTTTCTTTAAATGGGTATAAGTTAACAACAACAAAATCAATTGCTTGAATACCTAATTCATTCATTTGCGCTACATGTGTTTCATTATCACGAACTGCTAATAGACCACCATGAATATTTGGATGTAAAGTTTTCACACGACCATCCATAATTTCAGGGAAACCAGTTACTTCAGAAATACCAATTACTTGTAAGCCGTTTTCTTCTAGTAACTTTTTCGTACCACCTGTTGAAATAACTTCAATCCCTTGCTCTAGTAACCCTTTAACAAATTCTACTACTCCTGTTTTATCTGAAACACTTACTAATGCACGCTTTTTCATTTATCCTTCACCCCTGGTTGTATGTTAGTTAACAGTTGCTTCTTTCACAGACTGAACAATTTGATTCACTGTATTTACGTATAATTTATGTTCAACTTGCTGAATTTTCTTTTGTAAGCTTTCTCTCGTATCCCCTTCAGAAACAACCACTGCTTCTTGCGCAATAATTGGCCCTGTATCCATACCTGCATCTACATAATGAATTGTTACTCCAGTTACTTTCACACCTGCTTCTAACGCTTGACCGACAGCATCTTTACCCGGAAAGCTCGGTAGTAATGATGGATGAATATTAATAATCTTTCCGCCGTATGCTTCTAGTAACGTCGGCCCGATTAAACGCATATATCCAGCTAAAATAATATAATCAATTTCATATTCTTCTAGCTTCTTTAATATCTCTTTTTCAAACGCTTCTTTGGACTCATATGCTTTCGCTGAAAAAGCGAAACACGGAATATGATGATAATGCGCTCGCCCAACAGCACGTGCTTCTGGTTTATCACATACTAATAAACTAATTTCTGCATCCAATCTTTTTTCTTCTACCGCATTAACGAGAGATTGAAAGTTAGATCCACTTCCAGAAGCAAAAACTGCTAATCTACTCATAGTGCTTTGCCCCCATTAAAAGTAACGCCAGCTCCTTGTACAGTACGTCCAATAATACGAGCCGTTTCTCCTTGCTCTTCAAGAAGACGGACAACATCTTTTGCATCTTCTTCCTTCACTGCTACTACCATACCAATACCCATGTTAAAAATATTGAACATTTCTTTCTCTTCCAGTTTCCCAACTTCTTGAAGTAAATGGAAGATCGGCTGAATTTTCCAAGATCCTAGTTCAATCTCAGCACCAATTCCTTCTGGCAACATACGTGGGATATTTTCAATAAATCCGCCCCCTGTAATATGCGCCATACCGTATACTTCATGCTTCTTCAATAGTTCTAAAATAGGTTTGACATAAATTTTCGTTGGTTTTAATAATTCTTCACCAAGAGGTAGTTCTAAGCGTCCATAAATACGCTCTAAAGATAGTTCTCCATCTTCTAGTAACACTTTTCGTACTAAAGAGTAACCATTGCTATGAATACCGCTAGATGCTAAGCCAATTAGCACGTGACCAGCTTCAATCTTTTCACCTGTTACAATTTTCTTTTTATCAACAATCCCAACTGTAAAACCAGCTAAATCATATTCTTCCGTAGAATACATTCCTGGCATTTCAGCTGTTTCTCCACCGATTAATGCACAACCAGCTTGGCGACAGCCCTCTGATATACCTTTGACGATGTTTTCAATTTTACTAGGTTCAGCTTTACCACAAGCAATATAATCAAGGAAGAAAAGCGGCTCTGCTCCTTGGACAACAATATCATTTACACACATTGCTACTGCATCAATACCAATCGTGTCATGTTTATCTGCCATAAAAGCGAGCATCAATTTTGTTCCCACGCCATCTGTTCCAGATACTAATACAGGTTCTTCTAATGCAAATTTTGATAGATCAAACATACCTCCAAAACCGCCTAAACCGCCTAGTACTTCTTTTCTCATAGTTGTTTGTACGTGTTTTTTCATGCGAGATACCGCTTCATATCCAGCTTCAATATCTACTCCTGCTTGCTTATATGCATTCGCCATCGTTATTTACACCTCGTCTTTTAATTTCTCCCCATCCAGGGCGGGCCGTTTTAAGAAAAAAGCTAGCTTCTACAGCAAAAGAAGTAGAAGCTTTTTTCACTTTTCTTATTTCATACTTTCTAAAAGCTCTTGCTCATAATCATAAAGAGCTGTTGGATAGTCCCCATTAAAGTAAGCCATGCATAGGCCGCCATATTTCCCTTCATATGGACGTCCAATTGCATCTACTAATCCATCTTCGCTTAAAAATGTTAAAGAATCTGCTCCGATCATTTCGCGGATTTCTTCTACTGTATTATTTGCTGCAATTAATTCTTTTCTCGTTTGAATATCAATGCCATAGAAACATGGATATTTCAGAGGTGGTGAAGCAATTCTTACATGAACTTCTGTCGCTCCAGCCTCACGAAGCATACGAACAATTCGTTTACTTGTCGTTCCTCTTACGATAGAGTCATCAATCATAACAACTCGTTTCCCCTCAACCACACCTCTTACTGCGGAAAGCTTCATCTTAACCCCTTGCTCACGCAGTTCTTGAGAAGGCTGGATAAAAGTACGTCCAACGTAACGATTTTTAATTAATCCTAATTCATACGGAATGCCTGTTGCCTCCGCATAGCCAATCGCAGCTGAAATACTAGAGTCTGGTACACCAGTAACAACATCCGCTTCAATAGGAGCTTCCGCTGCTAAACGTTTTCCCATATTTTTACGCGCTGCATGAACGTTAACACCAGCAATATTAGAATCTGGTCGTGCAAAGTAAATATATTCCATACTACAAATCGCATGTTCTACATCGTTTGTGAAACGATCTACGTGAATTCCTTCATCATTAATGATAAGTAATTCACCAGGTTCTACATCGCGAATGTATGTTGCACCTACTACATCAAAAGCACATGTTTCAGATGCTACAACGTAAGCATCCCCCATCTTTCCAATTGAAAGCGGACGGAATCCATTTGGATCTAACGCAACGATCATTTCATTTCCAGTTAGTAAAAGATACGCAAAAGCACCTTTCACTTTATTTAGAGCCTCTTTTACACTTTCAATTAAAGAGTCTTTCGTACTACGTTTAATAAGATGTAAAAGTACTTCTGTATCTGAACTAGTTTGAAAAATACTTCCCTCTGCTTCTAATTCACGACGAAGCATTTTTGCGTTAATTAAATTTCCGTTATGAGCTAACGCCATACTATGATCGGAAAAACGGAACAACAATGGTTGAACGTTAGCAACTTCACTTCCACCAGCTGTTGCATATCGTACATGTCCGATTGCTGATTTTCCATTTAATCCTTCTAACTCACCTCTTGAAAACACTTCTGATATTAAACCTAACCCCTTGTGACCGACGATTTTTTCCCCATTATTTACGACAATGCCTGCGCCTTCTTGCCCACGGTGCTGTAAACTGTGCAATCCGTAGTATGAAACTTGTGCTGCATTTTCATGCCCCCAAATTCCGAAAACGCCACATTCTTCGTTTAACCCCTTTATTTCAGCAAGCATGGGATTGCCCCTTTCCAAGCCTTTCTCATTTCATCTACATTTGCTGTAAGTAATACTTCATTTTCTTCATTATGAATTGTTACTTCATTTGTACTTGTTACTTCTCCAACTTGGATTGCTTCTACCGCTTTCTCAAACACCTCTTTATTTTCACGTTTTACAGTTATCACGAAGCGAGACTGTGATTCAGCGAATAATGCTGCTGTTGCTTCTCCATCTAATTTCACAGTAGCACCTAAGCCGTTAGCACCAATTGCACTTTCTGAAATTGCAACTGCTAAACCACCCTCAGCAACATCATGTGCAGATTGAACAAGACCAGCTTGAATTGCTTCTAATACTTGTTTTTGGCGTTTTAATTCTACATCTAGATCGATACTTGGTGATTGACCGAAAATTTTTCCGTGAATCATTTTCTGTAATTCACTTCCGCCAAACTCAGCTTTCGTCTCACCGATTATATAAACTAAATCACCAGCTTGCTTAAACTCTTGTGTTGTTACATGTTTTAAGTCATGTACAAGTCCGACCATCCCAACAGTTGGTGTTGGATATACAGCTTCGCCACTACGTTCGTTATACATCGATACGTTTCCGCCGATAACTGGTGTTTGTAATGTGCGACAAGCTTCACTCATACCGTCTACTGATTTCTCAATTTGCCAGAAGATTTCTGGTTTTTCTGGGTTACCGAAGTTTAAGCAATCTGTAATTGCAAGTGGCTCACCGCCAGAGCATACGATATTACGCGCTGCCTCTGCTACTGCAATTTTACCGCCCATTTCTGGATCTAGATAAATGTAGCGAGAATTACAATCTGTCGTCATTGCTAATCCTTTTTCTGTACCGCGTACACGTACAACTGCTGCATCTGAACCTGGTGTAACCACTGTGCTTGTACGAACTTGATAATCGTATTGATCGTATACCCACTCTTTACTTGCAATTGTTGGTTGCTGTAATAGAGCGAATAACGCTTCTTTATAATTTTCTACTTTTGGCGTTTCCATTTTCATTGCTTGGAATTCAGCAAAGTATGCTGCTTCTTTTGATGGTTTATGATAAATTGGTGCTTCTTCTGCTAAAGCATCTGCTGGAACTTCAGCTACCTTTTCACCTTTATGGAATAAACGAAGCATTTTATCTTCCGTTACTTTCCCCATCGTAACCGCTGCGAGACCATACTTCTCAAATAAATCTACTATTTCTTGTTCTCTACCTTTTTTCACAACAATTAACATACGCTCTTGTGATTCAGACAGCATCATTTCATATGGTGTCATTCCTGTTTCACGTTGTGGTACATCATCTAAGTACATTTCAATACCCATTCCTGCTTTACTTGCCATTTCTGCAGATGATGATGTTAAACCAGCCGCACCCATATCTTGAATTCCAACAAGTGCATCAGATTGAATTAATTCTAAACACGCTTCAATAAGAAGTTTTTCCATAAATGGATCCCCTACTTGAACCGCTGGACGTTTCGCTTCTGAGCTTTCAGATAGTTCTTCCGACGCGAATGTTGCACCGTGAATACCGTCACGACCAGTTGATGCTCCTACGTACATTACTGTGTTACCAGCACCGTGCGCTTGCCCTTTTTTAATGTCTTCGTGGTTAATCAAACCTACGCACATTGCATTTACAAGTGGATTTCCTTCGTAACATGGATCAAATTGTACTTCGCCGCCAACAGTCGGAATACCGATGCAGTTACCGTATCCTGCAATTCCTGCTACTACTTCTTCGAATAAATATTTCACACGTGGTGACTGTAATTCACCGAAACGAAGTGAGTTTAATAGAGCTACCGGACGTGCTCCCATAGAGAATACGTCACGAATAATACCACCAACACCTGTTGCTGCTCCTTGATATGGTTCAATAGCTGAAGGATGGTTATGACTTTCCATTTTAAATACAACTGCTTGATTATCACCGATATCTACAATTCCAGCGCCTTCTCCAGGTCCTTGCAGAACGCGCTCACCTGTCGTTGGAAACTTACGAAGAACTGGTTTTGAATTTTTATAACTACAATGTTCAGACCACATTACAGAGAACAATCCTGTTTCTGTATAATTTGGCAGACGACCTAAAATCTTTTCAACCATGGCAAACTCTTCGTCTGTTAGCCCCATTTCCGCATATATACGCTCTTCTTTAATTTGTGTTGGATTTGGTTCAAGCATTAACGACATATGTTTCCCTCCACTGTTTTAAGATAGATTGAAAGACTTTTAACCCTTCAGCACCGCCAAGTAATTCATCTACAGCACGCTCTGGATGTGGCATCATACCAAGTACATTTCCTTTTTCGTTTACAATACCAGCAATATCTGAAACGCTACCGTTAGGATTTTCTACGTAACGGAATGCGATTTGATTATTCTCTTCTAATTGTTTAAGAGTCTCTTCGTCACAATAGTAATTCCCCTCACCATGAGCGATTGGAATATTGATTACTTCATTTTTTTCATATTGTGATGTAAACATCGTTTCATTATTTTCAACACGCAACTGAACAGTACGACACATAAATTTTAAGTTTTCGTTTCTCATTAATGCTCCTGGTAGTAATCCTGATTCAACAAGAATCTGGAATCCATTACATACACCTAAAATCGGCTTTCCTTGCTCAGCAGCTTTTTGTACTGCTTTCATTGCATTAGCAAAGCGAGAAATAGCACCGCAGCGTAAGTAGTCACCGTAAGAGAATCCACCTGGTAGTAAAATTGCATCATATTCATCTAAATTCTCTATATCGTGCCAAACGTAATCTACTTCTTCGCCAAGCTCATCTTTAATTGCATGGAACATATCGACATCACAGTTCGAACCTGGAAATACTATTACGGCAAATTTCACTGTGCGACAACCTCCTCAACTTCATAACGGAAGTCTTCCATTACAACGTTCGCTAATAGTTTTTCACACATTTCTTTTACCTTGCTATCTAAGTCAGATACAGATTTATCAATTGTTAGTTCCATGTACTTTCCGATTCGAACGTCTTGTACTTCTGTGAATGAAAGACTATGAAGAGCTCCTTTTACCGCTGTTCCTTGTGGATCTAATACGCTTTCTCTTAATGTTACATATACCTTAACTTTATACATGTGAAATTCCCCCTAAACGTTTTAAAATCTCTTCATAAGCATCTGTTAAATTTCCAAGATCGCGACGGAATACGTCTTTATCAAACTTCTCATTGCTCGTTTCATCCCATAAACGGCAAGTATCTGGTGAAATTTCATCCGCTAATATGATTTCTCCCTCTTCCGTTACACCAAACTCTAATTTGAAATCTACTAATCTTACACGACAGCTTGCGAAATGATCAATCAACACTTGATTGATTTGTAGAGCCATATCTCGTAATACGCTTACTTGCTCTGGCGATGCAACGTTTAATACACGAATATGATCTTCCGTTACAAGCGGATCTCCTAAATTATCATCTTTGAAGTAAAATTCTACGATTGGTTCTGCAAGTACAGTTCCCTCTTCCATTCCTAATCGTTTTGAAAGACTTCCTGCAATTACATTTCTTGTGACAACTTCTAAAGGAATAATACTCACTTTTTTAACAAGTTGTTCTGTTTCAGATAACTTCTCAACAAAATGTGTTTTAATTCCTACTTCTTGTAACTTTCTGAACAATAAAGTTGTAATTTCATTGTTCAAACGACCTTTTCCTGTAATCGTCTCTTTTTTCTCCCCATTGAAAGCAGTCGCACTATCTTTGTACTCTACCCAAACCATATCTGCTGATTCTGTACGATAAATTCTTTTTGCCTTACCTTCATACAGCAATTCTAGCTTTTGCATTTCGCAAGCCCCCTGTAGTTTGAAAAATGTGAATAATATTTTTATAAAGAATGGCACAGAATGACTCTATTCTGTGCCATATGAAATTTTACGCTTCGTTTAATCCAAGGCGTTCAAAGATTGTATCAACGTGTTGCATATGATGCTCATAGTTGAAGCATTCATTAATTTCTTCTTGTGTTAACTTGCTTGTAATGCGCTCATCAGCTTCTACAAGCTCTTTAAATTGTACTTGTGTTTCCCAAGCTTCCATCGCTTTAGGCTGTACGATATCATAAGCTTCTTCACGTACCATACCTTTGTCGATTAGTGTAAGCATTACGCGCTGAGAATAAATTAAGCCGTATGTTCTTGTCATATTGCGTTTCATATTCTCTGGGTATACAGTTAAGTTTTTAACGATATTACCAAAGCGATTTAACATGTAATTTAATGCGATTGTAGCATCTGGTAAAATTACGCGTTCTGCTGAAGAGTGAGAAATGTCACGCTCATGCCACAATGGAACATTCTCATAAGCTGTCATCATATAACCGCGGATAACACGAGCTAAACCAGTCATATTTTCAGATCCAATTGGATTACGCTTATGTGGCATTGCAGAAGAACCTTTTTGGCCTTTTGCGAAAGCTTCTTCAACTTCACGTGTTTCACTCTTTTGTAAGCCACGAATCTCAACTGCCATCTTTTCGATAGATGTTGCGATTAATGCAAGTGTTGACATGTAGTGTGCGTGACGATCACGTTGCAATGTTTGTGTTGAAATTGGTGCTGCTTCTAATCCTAGATTTTCACAAACATATTTTTCTACGAATGGATCGATATTTGCATATGTACCAACCGCACCAGATAGTTTACCAACACGAACTGTATCAGCAGCTTGTTTGAAACGCTCTACGTTACGTTTCATCTCTTCATACCAAAGACCAAGTTTTAAACCGAATGTTGTTGGTTCTGCATGAACACCGTGTGTTCTTCCCATCATGATTGTGTATTTATGCTCTTTCGCTTTGTTAGCTAAAATGCTTACAAAGTTCTCTAAGTCTTTTAATATAATTTCATTCGCTTGTTTTAAGATGTAAGATAATGCTGTATCTACTACATCTGTAGATGTTAAACCGTAATGAACCCATTTACGTTCTTCGCCTAGTGCTGGCGTTTCTGATACAGCACGAGTGAATGCAACTACATCATGACGTGTTTCTTTTTCAATTTCATAAATACGATCAATATCAAATGATGCATGTTCACGAATTTTTTTAACATCTTCTTTTGGAATATCGCCAAGCTCAGCCCATGCTTCACAAGCTAAAATCTCAACTTCTAACCACGCTTTAAATTTGTTCTCTTCCGTCCAAATCGCACCCATTTCAGGGCGTGTATAACGACTAATCATCTTTTTCCCTCCAACAGTTGTTCTTGATGGTCCCAAATATGCAAACTCTTCGCTTTTTCTAGAGCGACTTCAATATTATCATTTAAAATATTAACATGCCCCATTTTTCGCTGTGCTTTTGCTTCTTCTTTTCCATACAAGTGTAAATAGCACCCGGTTAATCTATTCACTTGTCTTAGGACCCCTTCTATATGTTCGCCTAAAATGTTTACCATGACAACTGGTTTTAACAAATTTGTTTCTCCTAGAGGTAAATTACAGATTGCTCGAATATGTTGACCAAATTGGCTCGTTTCACATGCATCCTGTGTATAGTGTCCTGAATTGTGAGGTCTTGGTGCTAATTCATTAATGTAAATCTCACCATTAGCTGTAGCAAACATCTCTACAGCTAGTGTTCCCACAAGTTTTAATTCATCCGCAAGTACCTTTGCATAAGCAATTGCTTTTTGAGAAAGCTCTTCTGTAATACGAGCTGGAACGATAGATTCATGCAAAATGTTATTTACATGAATATTTTCCGCTACCGGAAATACTTTCGTTTCACCACTTACACTACGAATCACAATAACGGATACTTCTTTTTCAAAAGGCACCCATTTCTCTAAAATACACTCTGCTTTATCCACAAGATCTCTTGCTGTCTCAACATCAGCCTCACTTCTTAAAACAACTTGCCCTTTCCCATCATATCCACCTGTCGCCGTTTTTAAGACGGAAGGGAATGATAACTCAGCAATTGCTTCTGTAAGCTGATTTTGATTTTGAACTAATCTATACGTTGCTACTGGTAACCCAGCCTTCTCAATTGCATTCTTTTCTGTAAAACGATTTTGCGTTTTATTTAACAACTGACTACCTTGTGGCAAGTAAGCATGTTTTTCAAGCCATTGTAAACATCTATAATCAATATTCTCAAATTCATATGTGACAACATCACTTATCTCTGCTAAATGCTGAATTGCCTTTAAATCGTCATACGGTGCAACAATTTCAATATCAGCAACTTGTGCACATGGTGAATGCTTTGTAGGATCTAAAACAGCAATTTTATATCCTATCTCCTTGGCTGCCAATGCCATCATTCTTCCTAGCTGGCCGCCTCCAATAATGCCGATTGTTTTTCCAGGTAAAATGATTCTCGTCATACTAGCTCACTACCTTCACGCACATCTTTTTCAATCGCTTCTCGTCTCAATTCTAATGCATCATGTATATCATCATGGAATGATCCAAGTATTTGTGCAGCAAGTAATCCAGCATTCGTTGAACCGGCTTTACCAATTGCAACAGTTGCAACTGGAACACCTCCTGGCATTTGGACGATGGATAATAATGAATCTAAGCCGTTTAATGCTTTTGATTGAACTGGAACTCCAATTACAGGAAGATTTGTCTTCGCTGCAACCATTCCTGGTAAATGTGCTGCTCCACCAGCTCCAGCAATAATAACTTTCAATCCACGTTCACGAGCCGTCTCTGCATATTCAAACATATAATCCGGAGTCCGATGAGCGGATACAACCTTTTTCTCATACGGTATATTTAATTCATCTAAAATGTCACAAGCATATTTCATTGTTTCCCAGTCTGATGTACTTCCCATTATGACTCCAACTAGTGATTTCATATTAGAATCCCCCCGATTCAAATAAAAAAAGCCTGAAATAGAACAGTTTCTCTTTTACTATGAGAGAAAGCGCTCTACCCAGGCATACGTATCCCTTGTGAATAGAAAAATACCGAGTGACTTTCCCTCATAGTCTAACGAATAACGGTCGTTAGGTAGAGACTTGCAGGCCATATCCCCGCGATTATATGAGGTCTTATATTATTGTTTCTATGGCTATATTAACAATATTTCATAAACGATGTCAATAAATAATCGAATGTTTTTTTATTAGTAGTCAATAACGTTCGTGTTTTAGTTATATTCAAAAGAAGAATTGCAACTATATGCAAGAAGAAAAGGGAATTAGAATATATATTTCTAGAGATCTATTTACTTATAATCGTTTATATAGTACTTCAGTATGTTTTAAATCACAATATGTACAATCTTGTATTCTACACATCAATAGAACTTTTATTATAACGATTTAATTTCTAAGGAGGATAAACGTGAAAGAAAGAACTACGCTATTATCCTATTTATTTTTTCTATCGCAGTAATTGTTGTAATTATTGAATACTTATTTATAGCATCTCATTATTTAAAACATATACTTATGATAGAAATAATGTGTCCTATTTTAAGTATTACTTTAGCGGCATTAGGAAAATCCGGAACACAAAAAATCATTGCTATTATTTTAAACAGTCTCTATTTCATTCTTTTTTCGTCTTTAGCGTTATTAAATTTATGGATTATAACATTCGATAAATAAAAATAAACACAAAAAAACCTAAGTCA